>CAYQUQ010000005.1:0-10821 GCA_964420965.1 uncultured Planctomycetia bacterium
GGCTGAGCGACGGAACGAAGACTTTCGAAGGCATTGTCTACGATAAGGATATTTTAGAAATTATGAATTACGCCCAGCATTTTGACCTGGTATTTTCCCTTCAGAAGAATACCTACCACAATATTCCTAAATTAGTTATTAGCGACTGCCGGCTGACGGACGGGAACGACTAGCTTGCCTTTCTTTAAACACTTTGCGCAGACAAGCACCTTCTTTACTTTGCCGCCGATCAGGGCTCTTTTAGATTGAAGATTAGGGAAGAACTTCCTTCGGGTTATACCGGTAGTTTTTAAGCCCACCCCTCCTTTTTTCTTAGGTAGACCCCTCCTGCTTATGGAGTTACCGGTAAGCGCTTTTTTTCCGCAAACTTGACATCTTCTACTCATATTCTTAAATAAAAATCTCCGCCAGAGGCGGAGGCCCTTCAGCTTCGGGCGTTGAGCCCTTAGCTGAAAGGGCGGGAATGATTACCATTCGGTGAAGAATAATATACCCATAAATCCTGTATTGTCAAGAAAAATGTTGAAAACGCAGGGGGCCCTGCCGGTATGAGGTGAAAGCGTTTTCAGGAGACAGGCCTTTTTTAGAAGAAAGGGTTGAAATCGCAAAAGGGTATATGGTATATAATAACCGTAAATTCGCTCTTTTAAAACAAGGCCATATCGAAAAGGCAAACCCCGAGAAATCGGGAAGCGCAAAGCTCTAGAGCCTAAGGCCGTTTAAGGCTAGGGTAGTCAGTTACCGAAATATACAACCGGACACAGAACCCATAGTTTTAGGCTATGGGCTTTTTTATTTTATAGAGGGGAGCAGGAAGGCAAGTATCCAAAGAAAGGGAGGTGAAGGATGTTTAAGAAAGTCGTGGCTTTAGTATTGGTGTACTGGATTTTCTCCTCAGCGCTCACAGCTTATGCTTACGAGCGTAATGCCGCTACCAAACTGGGAAGAGGTTTTGCTAACGGGACAACCTGTTGGATCGAGGTTCCTAAACAGGCTTACTTAACCGGTAAGCACAGGGATCCTCTGAGCGGGATAACTTACGGCGTAGTCAAGGGGGCATGCTACACAATTATCAGGGCTGCATCCGGAGTATATGATGTAGTAACCTTTTTGATTCCTCCTTATGACGCACCGATATTCGAACCGGAATTTGTGTTTGAGGAGTGGGAATAAGGTAAGAGGATTTAATCTACCTGCGTAGGTATCCATATAAAAAGGGATGGACTTTTAAGCCCGTCCCTTTTTATTTTATCCCCTTGGGCATTTTGCGCAGGAGTTCGGTATCGTTGTTTTTAACCGCGATTTTTTTTGCCTTCCGGATGTAACGGTTAGCCATGCTTTTTTTCCCCAAAGCGGCATAAGTCATGCCCAGATTATAGTGAACCCGAGCATTATCCTTATCCAGATTGAGCGCTTTTTTGAGGACATTTAATGCGGAATCGTATTCTTTGAGCTTGCCGTAGGCGCTGCCTAAATTTACATGCGCTTTTATGAAAAGAGGATCTAAGATTATTGCCTCGTTAAAGGATTCGGCCGCAGCCTTAAATCTTCTCTGGCGGGCATAGATTAAACCCAGCCGGTAATGGGCTATGGGATTTTCCGGGTTAAGGACGACACTTTTTTTGATTAAATTTAATGCTCCCTGGATATTATTATTTTTAAAGGCAATAGACCCCTCGTCCAAAAGCTTATTAGCCAGGTAAACCGGGTCTTTACTTTCTTTTTCCAGGCGGTTCAGAGCCAGGGTGGCTTCTGAAGGCCTTTTTTTTGCCGTACGCTCTTGGCGCTGCGGTACGAACACCGTTTCTTTCAGCCTTTCTTTACTCATGGCCAGGCCTTTTTTAGCGCCAAAAAGATCCGGGTCTACGGCTAAGCTTTTCGAGAAGTATTTTTCGCTCCGGGCGTAATCGGCGTTATCAAAGTAACATAAGGCTAGGTTATAAAAAAGTATAGCCTGGTTGGGGTTATGGCGCAAGATCAGGGTTTCCGCTTCCTCCAGAATCCTTAAGGCCGTGGCTGTTTCCCCCCGTTTTATATAGACAACCCCCAGATTGATGTAGGCATCAGGATTAAGGGGAAGCAGGGCTTGAGCGATGCGGAAAGAGTATTCGGCTTTGCTGTATTCCCTTTGTTCGAGATTTTGCACCCCCTCGCTTATATGTTGATTATAAATGAGGTTTATCCAGCCTTCCTGCTGGTCTAATTCAGATTCGCGCTTTGCATTCTGAGCATAAGCGGGAATAGAGATTACCCACAGAGCGCAGGATAATAGACAGATGGCTGCGGGATAAAGTTTACCTTTAAACATTATTTCTAACCTCCCCGACATTTAAGGCTTATCTATCTTAAGAAAATATTATACCACAAATCTGATCATATTTCCTGACGTAATTGGCTTTCGGCATCGACCACATCCCGGTTCACCTTTTTAAGGCAGTTTAAGAATTTAGCCTTTAAGGCCGGCGGCATTTGCGGCGATGAATACATCTCTCTTAACACCTGAATGCTCATTCTGAAATACCTTACGATTTCACCTTCGTCCGCGCTGCAGGAGCCGCTGGTGCGGGAAAACCGAGCTCCCTGAAACCAGAGGCAAGCGGCTTCGGCTAAGTGGAAGAAAAACTTTTTACTGGGAGGGTGTATACGCAGGATCTTTTCTTTATGGTTTATGTTGCGCATCAGGTTATTGAGATTTTTTTTAAGGGCCCGGGTTCTTTTGCTTAAGCGGGGCCTTCTCTGACCCTTGCGCGGTTCATACACCAGAGCGATGGTCAAAAGAAACAGGCTTTCTTCGTTTAAGGTATCGAGTATACCGCCGGCAAACAATTCACCCACGGCCAGCTCGAAACTGTAAACTTTAGCGGCCAGTTCGGCCTTGCGGCTTATGGCCGGACCGGTAATGTAGCCTAAGTCCTTAAGCAGAGAGATTTTTCTTTTTAAAAGCCCCAGGACTTCTTTTTTCTGCCAGCTTTTGCTCTGGTAAAAATGGAAGGAACGAGGATAAATATCGTAGATTTTATCGCCCATTATTTTATAAAGGTTAAGAATAGTGGCATAACGGGAATTCAACTGGCTTTTAATCGGTTCGTATCTCCCGTAGATTACACCTTCTAATGCCTGGATGTCTATATGCGAAGGGTTGACCCGGGAGAAGACAAATCCCTCGGTGTCAATTCCCCGCCTTCCGGCCCGGCCGGCCATCTGGTAGAAGTCCCGGGTTTTAAGGTAGGCGTGGAAGCGGCCGTAGAATTTACTCAGGCTGTCGAAAACCACGGTTTTTGCCGGCATGTTTACTCCCAAGGCGAAAGTTTCCGTAGTAAATATCAGCTTTATCAGCCCGCTGGTAAACAGCCGCTCGATTATTTCCTTTAAGGTCGGCAGCAGCCCGGCGTGGTGGTAAGCAATACCCTTCTTGATTAGAGGGTTCAAGAAATTTATGTGGGGCGAGCCGGAGAGATTAAATTTCTTTAAAAGGTTATCGAAACAGCCGGAGATTTTGTTTTTTTCGGCCGGAGAAAGAAAGTCAAAATAGCCGACTTCCTGGGCCAGCTCTTCGCAGCGGCGGCGGGAGAAGGAAAAGTAGATGCAGGGATAGGCAGTTTTACTGCTGATATCTTTAAGGAGGGTTTTTAAACGGTTCGGTTTAGAAAATACGTATTTTTCGTGATAAGACGGCTTTTTTAAATTTTTAGGCAGCAGGCGCGATTTTCTTAATTCCCCAAAATCAGTGAATACCTCGTTATCGCACTGAAAGAAGAAGTGTAAAGGGACCGGCCTTTTATCTTCGATCACCGCCCGTATCGGAAATGAATGCACTTCTTTAAGCCAGCCCACAAACTCATTTATATTGGGTATGGTGGCGCTTAAGGCCAGTATTCTCATCTGGGGCGGGAGTAAGATAATCGCTTCCTCCCACACCGTTCCCCGTTCGATATCGTCGAGATAGTGAATTTCGTCAAAGATTACCCATTCCCTTTTTTGGAATTCTTCCGGATTCACCAGAATGGCGTTGCGGAATATTTCGGTGGTCATGATCAAGACCGGGGCTTCCCGGTTGATGCTTACGTCTCCGGTAAGAATTCCCGTTTTCCGGGGATACTTTTGAGAGAAATCCCGGAATTTCTGGTTGCTTAAGGCCTTGATCGGCGCGGTGTAGATTACGCCGATATCTTTTTGGATACAATCCTCGATGATATGTTCAGCGATTAAGGTTTTTCCGGCGCCGGTGGGGGCACTGACGATTACCGAATGGTTGCTTCGGGCCGCTTCTATGGCTTCTTTCTGGAAAGCATCTAACTTAAATTCTTCCATTGCCATATTATAGCAGAATATTGCCGTAGGATGAGACAAAATGGTGAAGATTTTAAGAAATGCCGGAGGAGGGGGTCGAACCCTCACCCTGTTGCCAGGACGGGATTTTGAATCCCGCGCGTCTGCCAGTTCCACCACTCCGGCTTATGTCGCTAAAAAATCATAACATCAGCGATTTTCTTTGTCAATTGACAATTACTCGGCAAAATGGTAGTATTTTTTGGAATTTGGGATTTGCTATTTGGAATTTCCGCCGAAGGCGGCATGGGGCCGTGGTGCAGTTGGGAGCACGCAACACTGGCAGTGTTGAGGTCGAGGGTTCAAATCCCTCCGGCTCCATAATAAAGATAATAAAGAACAGCGAGAATAATTTGCTGAAGTTAGGAGTCCATGTATCGATTGCGGGAAAGATTTATAAGTCTGTGGACAGAGCCCGGCAGCTCGATTGCAATACCATGCAGATTTTTTCCCGCAATCCCCGTCAATGGCGAAAAACTGCTTTAAACTTCCAAGATGCCGCGACATTCAAAAAAAAGATTCGGGAAGCAAAGATAGACCCGGTAGTAGTCCATATTCCTTATACCCTTAATTTAGCATCGGCCAAGCGTTCCTTTTATAAAATCACCATCCGCGAATTTACGGCTGACCTCATTGAGGCGGACAAGCTCGGGGCTGATTACCTGGTAACGCACATGGGTTCGCATAAAGGGGGAACCGAGAAGGGGGGCCTCCTTAGAATCGCTAATGCTTTGCGGAAAGTTTTAGCGGCTACGCCGAAAGTAAAAACAGCAGTGCTTTTAGAAAATACTTCCGGTAGCGGCAGCTGGCTGGGTTATAATTTTTCTCATCAGAAATTTATTTTAGAGGCTT
This sequence comes from uncultured Planctomycetia bacterium, assembly GCA_964420965.1. GTDB lineage: Bacteria > Omnitrophota > Gorgyraeia > Duberdicusellales > 4484-171 > CAYQUQ01. Next base: position 5,182 of record CAYQUQ010000005.1, read on the forward strand.
TAGATTGGACTAAGCGGATCGGTCTGTGTTTAGACACCGCCCATGCCTGGGCCGCGGGTTATAAAATAAACAGCTTAAAAGGCCTGGAAGCTTTGCTTGAGGAAATCGATCGAGAGGTGAGACTAGAGAGGCTGAAGGTAATACACCTTAATGATACCAACGTAGAGCTTGGCTCGCGCCTTGACCGGCATTTTGATATCGGAAAGGGCAAGATCGGCCGCAAGGGTTTTAGCCTTATCCTTAACCATCCTAGATTAAAAGATAAGCCGTTTATTTTAGAAACTCCTAAAGAGAAAGAGGGGGATGACGTCAGGAATCTGGAGGCAGTAAGAGCGTTATATAATAGAGGTTAATGTAGGGGCCAGGCCTGCCTGGCCCTTTACTAAGAGGATAAGAGAATGGAATACAATAAAGAAATTGATAAAAAATGGCAGGATTTTTGGCGCCAGAATAAGGTTTTTGAAGTTAGCACCAGAGATAGCGGTAAATCTAAATATTACTGTCTGGTGATGTTTCCCTATCCTTCCAGCGAACTGCACGTCGGCCATGCCCGTAACTACGTTATCGGTGATGCCGTAGCCCGCTACAAAATGATGCGGGGTTACCGGGTTTTAAGCCCCATGGGCTGGGATGCCTTTGGCCTGCCGGCCGAAAACCAGGCCATTAAACATAAAATTCACCCCCGGGAATGGACTTTAAAGAATATAAAGCGCAGCAGAGAACAGCTGGACAGCTGGGGTATCGGCTATGACTGGTCCCGGGAAGTGACCACCTGCCTGCCGGATTACTATAAATGGACCCAGTGGATTTTTTCAAAGCTATACGCAAAAGGGTTAGCCTACCGCAAAGAGGCTTTGGTTAACTGGTGCTCTTCCTGTAAAACCGTTTTAGCCAATGAGCAGGTTATTAACGGCGGCTGTGAACGCTGCTCAACCGAAGTGGAACAGAAAAAGCTGAGGCAGTGGTTTTTTAAAATTACCGATTACGCCGAGCGCCTTTTGAATGATTTACAGTTACTCAAAGACTGGCCGCCGCGGGTAAAACTGATGCAGGAAAACTGGATCGGTAAGTCCTACGGGGTCGAGATGGACTTTCCGGTTGAGGCCAGTGATATTAAATTGAGATGTTTTACCACCCGGGTGGATACCATTTTTGGCGCCACTTTTGTGGCTTTGAGCTGGGAACACCCCTTTGTGAAAGAGCTGTCGGAGAACACCGCGATAAAAAATTTTGTGGAGAAGGTGAAAAACCAACCGGTTTCCGCGCGCCTGGCCGACAATTTTGAGAAGGAAGGTATTTTTACCGGCAGGTATGCGGTCAACCCGATGACCGGTAAGAAAATTCCGATCTGGATCGCTAATTATATCCTCACCGAATACGGCACCGGAGCGATAATGTGCGTTCCGGCTCACGATAAAAGAGACTTCGAATTTGCCACCAAATATAAATTGCCGATTATCGAGGTTATCCAAACTCCTCAGGCAAGCCGTCGGCCTAAGGCTGTGGAAGAAGTATATGAAGATGAAGGGGTAATGGTTAATTCCGGGGAGTTTAACGGGTTAAATTCTGAAGCGGGGAAAGTAAAAATAGCCGAATATATGGAAAGCCGGGGAATCGGCAAACGCAGAGTCAATTATAAATTGCGGGATTGGCTGATTTCCCGCCAGCGCTACTGGGGAGCTCCGATTCCGGTCATCTACTGCGATAAGTGCGGGGAAATTCTGGTTCCCGAAAAAAGTTTGCCCGTGTTGTTGCCGGAGGTAAGCGAATTTCTTCCCACCGGCCAATCTCCCTTAACCTATGTCGAAGATTTTTTAAACACAAAATGCCCGCAATGCCGGGGCCCGGCCCGCCGGGAAACCGATACCATGGACACTTTTGTTGATTCCAGCTGGTATTACTTGCGTTATATTTCTTCCCGGGAGAAAAAAGGGCCTTTTGTAGCTAAAGACGTAAACCAATGGCTTCCCGTGGATCAATACATCGGCGGGGTCGAGCACGCCACCATGCATCTTATTTATGCCCGGTTTATCAATAAGTTCCTTAAAGATTGCGGTTTGGTGAATTTCTCCGAACCCTTCAAAAAACTGTTTACCCAGGGAATGATCGTAAAGGCCGGAGCCAAGATGTCCAAATCCAAAGGCAATGTGGTCGCTCCCGATTATATTCTGGATAAATACGGCGCCGACACTATGCGTCTTTATATTTTATTCATGGGTCCGCCGGAGAAAGACGCCGAATGGCAGGATGAAGGGCTTCTGGGTTGCTGGCGGTTTATCCAGCGGGCCCTGCGCCTGGTTGATCTGCTCGGTGAATGTTCTGAAAACCGCGAAGGAGATTACAACCAATACGAACAGAGCCTGCTGAAGAAAATCCACTCCAGCGTAAAAGAGGTTACCCGGGACCTGGAAGGAAATTTCCAGTTTAATACGGCTGTGGCCCGAATCATGGAGCTGGTAAATCAAACCTACAAAGGGATTAATGCCGGCGCGTTACGCAAGGATGTTTTGAAGGAGGCGGTGGATACCGTATTTTTACTCCTTTCGCCTTTCACCCCTCATGTCAGCGAGGAAGTCAATGAAATCTTATGTAGGGGGCGCAGATCTGCGCCCCCTACTATTCTTAAACGCCAATGGCCGGAATTCAAAGCCGAGTACCTTAAAGAAGAGGAGGTCGAAATCGCCGTGCTCATTAACGGCAAGGTCCGGGATAAACTGAAAATAAACGTGGGCTGGTCCCGGGAAGAAGTCGAGCAGAAGGCTCTTTCCCTGGAGAAGGTTAAGAAAGCCCTGCAGGCAAGCCCACCTAAAAAAATCATCTACGTGCCCAAAAAAATCGTCAACATCGTTATTGACTAATGAAATATAACCATACCAATATAATTAATAGAGATTGGCGTAAATTATAAAGGAGGAATGATGATTGGATATGCTGCCACCGGACTGGTCGCAGTTATTTTGCTATTCGGGTTTTCGTTCGTTTTTGAAGATGAGTGGAGAGGGTATTTACGCCTGGCCGCTTTAGCGGCGGCTGCACTTACCGGCTATTTAATTTACAAACGCTTGCATTCCGGCGTCCCTTATTAGTTCGGACCGCACCGATTAAATTTCGCTAACCGATTATGTTTTCGCTTACCCACCGGGAAAGGAAAGTCCTTCTTTTTATTGCCGCCTTGATTTTTACCGGCAGTATTTTGCGTTTTTTTCACTTGAGCGGAAAAGAAGCCGTTCCCGGTGAAGTCATTTCTTCTCCCTTGAACGTGAATGTTAATGTTGCTTCCTGGGAAGAGCTTAAAAGCCTGCCCGGCATCGGAGCGGCCATCGCCGGCCGGATAATCGCCTACCGCCTTAAACATGGCCAGTTTCAGGATTTAGAAGATTTAAAAAAAGTCAAGGGCATCGGGGATAAAAAGGCCGATTTATTAAATAAACATGTTACTTTCGGGCGCTAAGCCCGGTTCGAGAAATGCGCAAGCCAGATTGCGGAAGGTTGCTTAACCTTTTTCTGTTCATTTCTTTCTGCTTGGGGATTATCCTCGGCTCATACCTTCCTTATTTCCTGGTATTTGTAATTTTATTTTTTATTGCCTTTGCCCTGGCTTTTTATTTTTACCGCAAGGGCCGGCTTTTGGCATCCGATATTTCCATCCTGATAATTTTCCTCTTTCTGGGAGCTTTATGGACGCTTCCTAGTTCTGGTCAAAAAATTGATCAATTTATAAACCGCTCGGGAACTGTCACCTTAAAAGTAATATCGCTGCCACGCGAAGGGGCGTTACGCAATTCGTTTATGGCCAAAATAAAGGAAATAAATGGCTTACCCTTAGGGACGAAAGTTAAGGTTATGGATTACACCAAGTCTATGGGCTACCTGAATACCTATGCCTTTAAGGCTAAATTAACCGCCAGAAGTTATGGCGGAAAAAAGTTTTACCGCCTCTGGGTTAAATCCGCGGCCCGGCTTAAAGAATTTCCTTTAAGTGTCTGGGGAAAGCTGATGAAAAAGTCATCCCTTTATATTCTCGATGTCTTTAAGAAGAACTGCACTCCCGAGGCCCACCGGTTTTTAAGCGCGGTATTCCTGGGGAGAAGAGAGCTTTTAGGTCCGGAGAAAGATTTTTTTGTTAATACTGGACTGTCGCACTTACTGGCCATAAGCGGCCTGCACATCGGGCTTACGGCTTTAATCCTTTTTTTTATGCTGGGATTTTTTATATCCAGCTTCCGGGCCCGTCTGCTTATTTCTTTACTTTTCCTTTATTTCTACACTTTTCTTAGCGGAGCCAGCCCTTCTACTTTGCGCGCGGCCATAATGTATTCAACCTTTGCTTTGGGTTTTTTTGCTAAAAGAAGGGTTGATATTTTAAATTCCTTAAGCCTGGCCGGATTTATCATATTGCTGTTTGAACCTCACTCCCTTTTTAGCATCGGATTTCAGCTGTCCTTTTTGTCTGTTTTGGGCATAATTCTGGGTTTTAAAGTGTTTCCGATAAAGAGCGCTTCTAATTTGCCACTCAACTATCTTAAGCAGATTTTTTTCTGCTCTTTATTTGTGACTTTATTTATAACTCCCCTGGTTTCGTACTATTTTGGCCGCATACATATTTTTAATATGTTTTATAATATTATCTTTATCCCTTTCTTTACCTTCATTCTCGGGGTTAATTTTCTGTTGCTGGTTTTCTCTTTCTTTCCCTTCGTGGCTCAGTCTTTAGGCGCGGTTGTTTCCGGGCTTATTTCCTGGTTTAACACTCTCATCCGGGCCTCCAGTTTTATTAAATTTTCCTTTATTTCCTATACTTTTAGACTTTGGGTAATCGCTATTTATTATCTTTTCCTGACTGGTATTTTGGTCTATTTCTCTGCCCTTCGGCGTTCTATTAAGAGTTTGACAAGATAGGGGGGTTTTGATATAGTTTTTACCTATGAAAAGAATAGGCATTTTGGCCTTTTTTCTTTTATTCTCTTTCCAGGCTTATCCCTTTTGGATCTGGTCTCCTAAAACCCAAAAATGGAAGAATCCCAAGTATTCCGCTTTAGCCACCCCTTATCTTCAGTATAAAGCCGCGACCAAGCTTTTTGACCAAGACCGCTATAAAGAAGCTTATAAGGAGTTTAAAAAGCTTCTCGTTCATTATCCCGACGCCAAAGAAGCCGCCGAAGCCCAGTATTACCTGGCCCGCTGCCTGGAGAAATTCGGCAAACCTTACGATGCCTTTTTGGCTTACCAAAAAATAATCGATTCTTACCCCAACAGCCAGCGGATCAACGAGGTTATCGAAAGGGAATATAATATCGGCGAGTACTTCTTGAACCGGGAGCATAAAAAATGGCTCGGCCTGTCTTTGTATGATTTTGTAGAGCATCCTTCGGTGGAGATATTCGCCCGGATAGTGGATAAGGCGCCTTATTCGGAATACGCTCCCCGGGCTCAATACAAGATCGGGATCATATTTGCCCAGTTGCGCCGTTACGACGAAGCCCGCGACGCTTTTCAAAAAGTTATCGATAATTATTCGGACAGCGAATGGGCCGCACCGGCCAAATACCAGTTGGCGATCGCGACCTCCAAGGCCTTTCCCGGTGCTGATTACGATTCTTTTTACCTTTCCGAGGCAACGGCAAGGCTGGATGAGTTTAT
>CAYQUQ010000005.1:10832-15232 GCA_964420965.1 uncultured Planctomycetia bacterium
AGCCATCCCGAGGCTCAAATTTCTGCTTCGGCCCAGGAGCAGTTGCGGGAATTACGGAACCGGGAAGCAAAAAAGAATTTCGATATCGCTGACTTTTACGAAAAGCAGGAGCAGTATAAAAGCGCCTTAATCTACTACCAGAAGGTAGTCCGGGATTATCCGGAAAGTGATTACTATAACCTTTCCCTAGAGAGGATAGAGGAGATCGATAAACTGGTTAAGGGCAATCTTACCCGGGGAGATTTGATTAAGCAGCAGAAGAAAAGGGCGGCCGAAGAACGCAGGAATGAAAAGATAAGGTTGAAGGCGGAAAAGAGAGAAAGAAAGCGGGAGGCCCGGGAAGAAAAAATACGCGTGAAGAAAGAAAAGAAAGAAGCGGCTAAGATTAAGAAAGAGGCCCGGCGTAAAGAGAAGTTAAAGAAGAAAGAAGAGAAAAGAGCCCGTAAGGAGGCTTTGCGTCAGGAAAGAATAGACCGGAAAAAAGAACTTCGCGAGAAAGAGCGGATAGAAAAACTCAGAAAAGCAGAGGAGAAAAAGGCCAGAAAGGAGGCCCGGCGTCAGGAAAAAATACGCAAGAGAGAGGAAGCCCGAAGAAGGAAACAGGAACTTAAGGAAAAAAGAAATCAGGAAAAGTTGAACACGGAAGAAAAGCCGGAAGTGGAGGAAGAAAATGATTAAATATATAGTTTTATGGTCCTGTCTTCTTGTTGCCGGCTGCGGTTATTCTACCAGCGGCTGTATTTATGCCGGAGAGAAGATAATAATTAGTCCGGTACAAAATAATATCGATATTACTTCCGAAGATGCGATAACTTCCGGATATAGCAGCTTCCCGATATTGGTCGAAAATAAATTAACTAATAAACTGGTGGGTAAATTTAATATCGACGGCAGCCTCAAGGTAGTAAGCGATGATCCCGGGGCGCATAAGCTCGCCTGTGTTATTACCAATTATACCAAGGGGACTTTGCGCTACGAATCAGACGACGACGTACGAGAGCAAAGGTTGAGGCTCCATGTCCACATGGTTTTTACCTCCCCGGAGGCAGAAGAGTTAATTAACAAGACGGTGGTCGGGGAGTCGAGTTATTTTCTTACCGGCGCTAACGCCACCAGCGAGAGCGCGGCCCAGGTGGATTTGATCGACGATACGGCCCGAAGGATATCCGAAGCAATTATCGAAGAGTGGTAAACATAAGAGAAAAAGTTTTTCTGATTTCGGGATCCGATTTCTCTCAGCGCCGGCAGGCGGCCGAAAGCATAAAAAGAAGGATACTTAAAGGCGAGCCTTCATCTTTGAATATCCTTACCCTCTACAGTAAAGAAATAAGCATTAAAGATTTAAGAGAAAAGGTTTTTACCGTCTCTTTCAGTAAAAAGAAAGTAATAATTTTTAAAAACTTTCCTGATTTACCCCTTCTGGTAAGAAAATTTCTGATAAATAATCTGCAAAGAATAATATCTTCCGCTTACCTGATTTTTGAGACAGACAGGAGTTATTTTCAGTTGCAGAAAGACAAGCGTTTTATCGCGGATAAGTTTTTCTTATTTATCCTTAATAGAGCCGCGGTGTTTAAGGTTATCACCTCCGGAAAAAAAGTATCGCTGGATGATTTTATAGCTGGTATTCGCAAAAATGATTTAAACGCATCTTTGTTCGTTTTGGAAAGTTTATTTGCCGGGGGTAGTAAGGACAGGCTGCTGGGGCCTCAGATTATCGGGATTTTGGTCCGAAAGTTTTCATATCTGCGGGATCCGAAAGCGAAAACCAAGTGTCTTAATTATCTCTGGGAGGCGGATCGGGCCATAAAAGAAAAGGGCTTGAGTGCGCGTTTGGTTATTGAGACTCTTTTGGTGAAGCTTTTTTCTTCCGCAGCAGCTTAGAAAGGCGGCTTTTTTTCCGGGCGGCTTTATTGGGATGGATCACTTTTTTGACCGCGGCTTTATCCAGAGCTTTATACAATTCTTTTAGGCTGTTTTTTCTCGAAGCCGCATCGCTGTCGGCAAGCGATTTTTTGAATTTCTGAATAGCAGCTTTCATTCTCTGCTTTATTTTGAGGTTCGCTTGGTATCTTTTTTTATTTTGCCTGAGGTCTTTTTTGGCTGTTCGACGTTGGGGCATATTCTCTCCCTGCCTGCCGGCAGGCAGGCTTATTTTTAGGTAGTGATTTTATAGGAAGACCTTGAGGATGTCAAGTTTTTTCTTCCATGTTTAAAAAGGTTATAAAAAATACCTCTATTTTGGGCGCGGGAACATTGGCTTCCCGTTTCCTGGGTTGCATCCGGGATATTTTAGTCGCCAATTTCTTCGGAACCTCAGCGATCTTAGAGGCTTTTATCGTTTCCTTCCGCTTGCCTAATCTGTTTAGGAGCATATTCGGCGAGGGGTTTTCCGATTCCGTGGCCACACCGGTTCTTTCCGAACACCGCGAGGACAAGAAAAGGCTTTTTGAAATTTCCAGCCGGCTGCTTTGTCTGTTTATGGTCGCTATTTCCATATGCTCGATTCTGGGAATTATTTTTAGCAAATATTTGGTTATCATCATCGCACCTGGGTTTAAGGCCGATCCTTACCGGTACAGCCTTGCCGTTTCGTTTACAAAAATAACCTTTCTTTATCTTTTCCTGATCGCCCTTTCTTCCACGATTACTTCCGTTCTTTATTCCCTTAAGAAGTTTTTCATCCCGGCCATAAACCCGATTTTCCTGAATATTTCTTTTATCGTCGGGCTGCTCTTTTTCAGCCGGGTTTTTAAAAACTATATCCTTGTCATCTGCGTGCTGGTCGGAGGGGTCTTGCAGGTTATTTTCCCCTTTGTTTCTTTAAAACGCGAAGGGTTTATCCTGCGGTTTAATTTGCGGGATTCCCTTAAGGACCAGGAGATCATCCGGATGCTTAAACTTTTTCCGCCCCGGCTCTGGGCCAGTATTGTTTATCAATTGAGCGTGCTCATCGATACCATACTTGCTTCTTTTACCAGTATCGTCGGCGCCGGCGGGGTAGCGGCTTTATGGTTTGCCCAGCGATACGTTCAGCTTCCCCTGGCTCTTTTTGTGCTTTCTTTATCCCGGGTAGCCATCGTCGACTTATCTTATTATCACAAGCAGGGGGATCTCGATAATTTTAAGAAGCTTTTTGTTTTTTCTTTCCAAAATATCATCTTTTTTATCATTCCGATTTCAATTATTTACCTGTTTCTTTCCGAGGCCATAATTGACGTAATTTTAAGAAGAGGGGACTTCAAACTTTACTCCCTGGGAATAACAGCGTCGGCTTTCTTTTTCTATTCTTTCGGCCTTTTCTTTTTCTGCGGCATTAAGCTTATGGTCAGCTCTTTCTATGCGTTAAAGGATACCTTGACTCCGGCTAAAATTACCGCCATTTCCCTTTTGATTAATGTTATTTTAAGTGCTGTTTTGATGTTTTTTTTAAAAATCGGTGGCGTGGCTTTGGGCAGCAGCCTGGCGGCGCTGTTTAATTTTACCTTGCTCTATCGGAGTTTGTCGAAGAGAATCGGTAAAATCGACTGGCAGGATACCAGGTCCCAATTCATAAAGGTTTTTCTACTCAGCGTTCTGACCGCGGTTTCCTGTCGCCTCCTTTGGGATTACTCCGGTTTTCACCGGTATGTAAGAGCGTTAATTATTGTCGTTTGCGGCTCGTCGCTATTTATTACCGGCGGATATATTATCAAGCTGAAGCAAATTCTTTATTTTAAGAAATGGGTATTAAAGAAAAGGTAAATAAATTGCCCGATACCCCGGGCGTATACATCATGAAATCGGCCCAAGGGCAGGTTTTGTATGTGGGGAAGGCCACCGCCTTAAGAAAAAGAGTGGGGAGCTACTTTTCGGCCTCAAGGTCACCGCGGGCCGATACCTTTCGGGAAGCAATAGCCGATATTGATTACATCGAATGCGAGACCCCCGAGCAGGCGTTGATTTTAGAGGCTGCTTTAATCAAGGAGAGAAGGCCTAAGTATAACATTTCCTTAAGAGACGATAAAAGTTATCCTTACATTGCGGTAAGCGAAGAGAAGTTCCCGCGAATTTTTATTTCCCGGCCGAAAGCACGTCCCGCTTCCTTAGAAAGAAGTATCCTTTTCGGGCCTTACCCTAAAGCGTAACCATGATCCGAAAAGTATTTACCTATCGTTCCTGTAAAGTAATGCCTAAGAAAGCTTGCCTTTATTACCATCTTAACCTTTGTCCCGCCCCCTGCATAAACAAGATAACCGTTCCTCAATACCGTGAACATATTCGCGATATCTGCAGAATACTCAGCGGAAAGAGAAAGGAATTAGCAAAGTTCTTGAGGAAAAAAATGGCTCGGCTGTCGGGCGCAAAAAAGTTCGAGGCGGCTGCTCGTTTGCGCGATAAACTGCTGGCAATTGACAGCC
>CAYQUQ010000005.1:15242-54798 GCA_964420965.1 uncultured Planctomycetia bacterium
ATAAGGGTAGACCTAAGGCCCATGAAATAATTTCCTTACAGGAATCATTGAATCTTAAGCGCCTGCCATTAACGATCGAAGCTATAGACATTTCTTCTCTCGGCAAACAGGAAGCCGTAGGCTCGGTGGTAGTTTTCCGGGACGGTTCCCCCGATAAAAGTAGTTACCGCCGTTTCAAGATAAGAAGGACCGGGGTAATTGACGATTATGCCATGATCGCCGAAGTAATCCGGCGGCGCTATACGCGGTTAATAAAAGAAAAAACAAGATTACCGGATTTAATTGTCGTCGACGGAGGCAAGGGGCATGTAATGAGGGCCGCTGCGGAATTGAGAAGCCTGGGGATTTCTGCGGCCGTGGTGGGAATAGCCAAGAAGAATGAGGAAATTTGGTTTCCGCACAAAGGGTGTCCTTTATGTATTCCCGGGGACAAGCCCGGCCTGCATTTAATCCAGAGAATAAGAGACGAGGCGCACCGTTTCGCCCACAGTTATCAGCTAATCCGCCGTAGAAAAAGAATGGAGGAAAGTAGAAAACCCAAGATAACCAAACAATGACCAATTACCAAATCCCAATGTCGATTGAATGTCTCAAATCCCAATGACCAAATTTATTGGGCTTTGAATCATTGGGATTTCTTTGGTCATTGGAACTTGGATATTGGACATTCTTCTTGTTTCTCGATTGTCGGTTATTTCAAGATGGGGAATATAGGTGAGATGACTGAATTTGAAAAGAAGGTCTTAAGAATAGTGGCTAAGATTCCCCCGGGTCAAGTCCGCAGTTATAAGTGGGTAGCCGAGAGGGCCGGCCGGCCCCGGGCTTACCGGGCCGTAGCCAATGCGCTCAAAAAAAATCCTTATCCGGTATTTATTCCCTGCCATCGAGTAATAAAGTCTTCTCAGGATACCGGCGGATACTTTTTGGGAAAAGCCCTGAAGAAAGAGTTGATAAATTTCGAGAAAAAGATAAAAGATATGATAGAATAAGTGAGGCTTAGTTTTTTTGAAGTCTGCCGAAGGCAGACGCACAAAAAAGCTGTAGCCGAACTTACCCCCACACCAATTGGTTAACCTTCTTTAGTTATCCACAATTGGTGTGGGGGTTTAATTCAGCCATACGACTTATGTCGTCCTGCGGACTCCATAAGTCGTGGCTTCATTAAAGGAGGTTGCCATGAAGTTTAGGGAAGTTCTCGACATTATGATTGAAAAGGATATATCCGATATTTTCATCAGAGTCAACGGGAAACTTAAGGGACGGATCTGTTCCCGGGTAGAGTTGATTCAGGATAATTTATTCGGCGAAAGTGAAGTTGAGCAGATGATTAAGGAAATAATGGATGACGAGGAAAGGAAAAAGTTAAAGGCCCGCAGGGGTTATGAGTTCACATATTGGTATAAAGATAACTGGCGCTTTCGGATCGGTGCATTTTACCAAAGAAATACCCCGGCCTTAGTGGCCAGAAAAATCGATTTAAGAATCCCCTCTTTTTCTGAACTTAATCTTCCGGCACAAATCCTGGAAGGCTTCTGCAGCCAGAGGAGAGGAATGATTCTGCTTACCGGAATCACCGGAAGCGGAAAATCTACCACCATAGCCAGCATGATCCAGTACCTTAACGATAATTTTGGCTATCATATCCTGACCATTGAGGAGCCCGTTGAATTTACCTTTGGCGATAATAAGTCGATAATAAATCAGCGGGAATTAGGCATAGATGTCGCCAATTATCAAGACGCTCTTCGGCAGTTCGCTTTACATTCCCCCGACGTTATTTACGTGGGAAGCATTCGCGATGCCGAGACTTGTCACGCCGCTTTGACTGCGGCCGAAACGGGGGTCCTTGTTTTGTCAACCATACATACGGTCAATGCGACATCGACGGTCGAGAGGATAGTCAATTTTTTCCCGCCACATCAGCACAACTTAGTCATCAACCAGCTCTCTTCCCTGCTTAAGGGCGTGTTTTCTCAGCGGTTGCTTCCCCGCGCAAACGAGCGGAAACTGATCCCCGCTTACGAGTCGATGAGTTTAAGCCCTTCGGTTTCCCGCCTGATCCGGGAAAATAAAATCTGGGAAATTCCCCAGTATATTGCCACCGGTGAGCACTACGGTATGAAAAGCTTTCATCAGTGCCTGCTGGAGCTTGTGCAGTCCGGGAAAGTCAGCTCTAAAGTTGCTTTAGAGTTCGCCGATAAGAGAGAAGAGCTGGAGATGGAGCTGCGCAATAGAGGGCTGCTATAGAAGACATTACGCAGGAGCCGGACCTGCCCGCCGGCAGGCTTTCGGCCGGCCCGATATAAAATGGAAGATATCCAAAAGCAGATCGAGGAGTTAAAAGAGAAAGTTGCCAGTTTAGGAGATCTCCTCAAAATAGAGGACAAGCGGGCTGCGGTTCAAAGACTGCAGCTTAAGATGGCCGAGTCCGGTTTCTGGGAGGATGCCCAGGGTGCTTGCGGGGTAGTGAACGAACTTAAAAGTTTAAAAGGGGACGTGGATGACTGGGACGATTTAAACAACAGACTTAAGGAGACAATCGAGTTCTTTTCGGTTGGCGACGAAAGTCTTGAGTCCGATATCTTAAGGGAGTTAAAGAAGCTTAAAGGCGACTATGAAAGGTTAAGGTTGCAGGTTCTTTTTTCCGGAAAATTCGACCGGGCCAATGCGATTGTGGAAATAAACTCCGGGGCCGGAGGTACAGAAGCCTGCGATTGGGCCAATATGCTTTTTCGCATGTACGGCCGCTGGGCGGAAGATAAAAAATTCAAATTTAAAGTGTTGAACGAAGTGCGGGGCGATGAAGCCGGCGTAAAGAATATTACTTTTTTCATCGAGGGAATAAGGGCCTACGGGTTATTGAAGTCGGAAAGAGGCGTTCATCGACTGGTCCGGATTTCACCCTTTGACGCTAACCGGCGCCGGCATACTTCTTTTGCTTCGGTCGATGTTTTACCCGAGATAAAAGAAGATATTGATATCGGTTTAAGGCCGGAAGATTTAAAAATCGACACTTTTCGCGCCCGGGGAGCCGGCGGCCAGCACGTAAACGTTACCGATTCGGCAGTACGCATAACCCACCTTTCTTCGCGGATTATAGTTACCTGCCAGAACGAGCGTTCCCAGCATCAGAACAAAGCCACGGCCATCAAAATCTTGAAAGCAAAGCTGTATGAAATTAAGGAGGGCGAAAAAAGAAAAGAACTGGAGAAAATGTCCGGTAAGAAGCAAAGAATAGAGTGGGGTTCTCAAATTCGTTCCTATTGTTTACACCCCTATCTTTTAGTAAAAGACCATCGTACCGGTGTGGAGGTTCATGATGCCCGGGCGGTTTTAGACGGCCGGATAGATGAGTTCATTTACGCCTATCTTAGATTTTTAAAGAATCCCCATGATTCGGGTTAAAAATGATTAAGAATATTATTCTTAAGAATTGCCAGCGAAAGATCAACCGCTTAAATCCCCCGGTGAATATCGTGCTCAATAAAGAACTTCCCACCCCTTCGGCAAGGGAAATCGCGGCTTTAGCTCCTTTGGTCAGTAAAGTTAACTCTTTGGAAGCGGAGCTTAAAGATAAGCCTCAGTCTTTCTTCAGGGAGAAAACAGTTGAATTCCGGGAATTGATTAAGGAAAAGACTGTCCGTCTTTCTCCCGACGAATACAAGGAGGGTCTGGGTGCTGTTTTAGACGAGACCCTTCCCTTTTATTTCGCTCTGGTCCGCGAGGCCGCCGGGAGAACGGTTAAAATGCGCCATTTTGATGTCCAGATTTTAGGGGGAGTAGTTTTACACAAAAATAAAATTGCCGAAATGGTTACCGGGGAAGGGAAAACCCTGGTAGCCACTCTTTCCGCTTCTTTGAACGCGCTTGCCGGTAAAGGCGTGCATATCGTTACGGTCAATGATTACTTAGCCCGGAGGGACCGGGACTGGATGGGGCCGATTTATGAATTTTTAGGTTTATCGGTGGGGGTTATCCAGCGCGATATGAATAACGCCGAGCGCCAGGCCGCTTACGGCTGTGATATAACCTACGGGACTAACAATGAGTTTGGTTTTGATTATTTGCGCGATAATATGAAAACCCATCTGGCCGAGATGGTCCAGCGGGAGCACTTCTACGCTATTGTTGATGAGGTTGATTCTATTTTAGTCGACGAAGCCCGGACCCCCTTGATTATTTCCGGGCCCGCGGAGAGCTATATCCAAAAATATTATCTCGCCGATAAAGCAATAAGACAGCTTAAGATTAAGGATATTATCCAAAGCTTTGACAATAAGTCCGACGGCACGATTACCATAAAAAACACCGACGGCAGTGAGACGAAAGTTACTCCTGAAGAACTGGAAGATAAATACGACGCCATTAATGAGGAGAAAACAGGCAGCTCTTATTTCACCTCTAAAGGCGAAAAGAGATGCGAAAAACTCCTCGGGATTGCGAGTATATCCGATGAGTCCCCGGATAAGTTTTCCAATCCCTGGCTGCACTACCTTACTCAGGCCGTAAAGGCCCATTGTTCTTTCCGCCCGGACAAGGAATATATCGTTAAGGAAGGCAAAGTAATAATCGTCGATGAGTTTACCGGCCGGCTCATGCCGGGGAGGCGCTGGTCCGACGGCCTGCATCAGGCCGTAGAGGCCAAGGAAAATTTAAAGATTCAGGAAGAGAGCCAGACTTTGGCCACGATAACCCTCCAGAATTACTTCCGGATGCATACCAAATTAGCCGGAATGACCGGAACGGCTTACACCGAAGCCAGTGAATTTTCCCATATCTACAAATTAGAGGTGGTGGCTGTGCCCACTAACCGGTTTTTGATCCGGACCAATCACCCCGACCGTATCTATAAGACCAAGAAAGGAAAGTTCAATGCCGTGATCGAAGAAATCCGGGAGCTTTATCAGACTAAAAGGCCGGTTTTGGTCGGTACGACTTCGATTGAGGATTCCGAACAGCTTTCTTTTCTTCTCGGCAAGAAAGGGGTAGCCCACAATGTATTGAATGCCAAGTATCACCAGAAGGAAGCCTACATCGTAGCCCAGGCCGGGAGGCTGTCGCAAGTGACTATCGCCACCAATATGGCCGGCCGGGGAACCGATATAATTCTGGGCGGAAATATCGATTACTTTATCAAGGATCTTTTGCAGAAAAATAACATTTTACCCGAAGATCCCGCTTACCCGGAAGAATACGAGAAGATGCACTCAAAATACCAGGATAAATTTGACGCTGAGCATAATGATGTAGTTGGGCTCGGAGGCTTGCATATTATCGGTACGCAGCGCCATGAGTCCCGGAGAATCGATAACCAGCTCCGGGGAAGATCAGGCCGGCAGGGCGACCCCGGTTCTTCGCGTTTTTACGTTTCTCTGGAAGACGATTTGATGCGGCTTTTTGGCTCGGAAAGGATTTATAACGTAATGGAGACCTTCGGCTTTCCCGAAGACCAGCCCATAGAGCATACCCTCATTAATCATTCTTTGGCCGTGGCCCAGAAGAGGGTCGAGCAGCACAATTTTGAAATCAGAAAACAGCTTTTGCAGTTCGACAATATTATGAATAAACAGCGCGAAGTTATTTACCGTCAGCGCCGGGAGATTTTAGAGGGGGAGAACCTTAAAGAGGAAATTTTTTCCATGCTTGACGAAGTCGTTGAAAGAAACATCCCCCTTTATTTTCAGGAAAAAAGAGATATTTTGGGTCTCGTTCACTGGGTGAAATCCAAGTTCGATATCGAACTGCCGCTTGCCGAATTCGATAATTTAAGTCTGGAAGAAATAATTCCTTTTGTCACCAGAAGCCTTAAAGCCAGTTATCAAAGCAAGGAATCGGTGGCCGGTCCGCAGTCAACACGGCAGATGGAAAAAATGATCAGCTTGTGGGTTGTGGATTCGCGCTGGAAAGAGCAGCTTTTGATTATGGACCACCTGCGGGAAGGCATACATTTGCGGGCTCATGCTCACATTGATCCTTTGGTTGAGTACCAGAAGGAGTCCTATAATGCTTTTCAGGAGATGATATCCGGAATCAGGGAAAATATCGTGGAGACGGTTTTTAAAGCCAAGCCGAAGCCGCCCGAAGAAGAAGTATCTGTTTTCGTCGAGTCGCCTAAGGATTTCGTCCACTCTCAATATACCCCTCTTAAACGGCCGGCCGACGAGAAAAAAAGAGACACAGACTCTCCTCCTCAGGAAAAAGCGAAAAAAGTGGGAAGAAACGAACCCTGTCCCTGCGGCAGCGGAAAGAAGTATAAGAAGTGTTGCGGCCGATAATGATCGATATAATTCTCTCCGCTTTAAGTGGTGTACTTACCGGATTAAGTTTTAACCACCCTTATTTATCCTTTCTAGCCTGGTTTTCTTTGACGCCTTTTATCTATGTGTTGTTTCGCTGCCGGCCGAAAAGAGCCGTGGTCAGCGGCATTATTTTTGCGCTCGGTTATTATGGCACGGCTATTTTTTGGATCGGCCATGTTACCCGGCTCGGCTTCATCCTGATACTTTTCTATTTATCCCTTTATTATGTGTTTTTTTCTCTCCTGGGGCGGTATTTCCTGAAAAGGCCGTTAAGGATAATCAGCATACCCTGTTTATGGGTTATTATCGAGTTTTTAAAGGAAAATATCTGGACCGGTTTCGGCTGGGCCAATCTGGGTTACTCTCAATACCGAAATTTTCACCTGATCCAGGCCGCCGACATCTGGGGAGCGAAATTTATTTCTTTTCTGATTGTGATGGTTAACGTTTTAGCGGTAGAGCTGATCATAGCCGTGTTCTCTAAGAAAAAACAGGTCCGAAGCAAGACAGCCCTGGTTAAGAAAGCAGTTTTTGTGCTCATAATTTTTATGTTTTTGTTTACTTACGGGCGGTACAGGGTAAACACATTAAAAGAAGAGGGTTTCTTAGAGGTTGCCGTGGTCCAGCCGAATATTCCCCAGGAGTTTAAATGGGACGAAAACACCGCTGCCGTTATCCGGAGCCGGCTGGAACTTTTAGGCCGAAAAACCAAAAATGCCCTGGTAATTTTTCCGGAAGCCGCCTGGCCTTATATAGTCAGCCGGCAGGACTATAAAATTCTCGAAAAGTTTATGACCAGGCTTAATCGAGAAGGTATTCTGGGGGCGGTGGAAAAAGATCAAGGGAAGTTTTACAATGTTTCCTATATGTTCATGTCGGTGCCGTACATCCGGGCTGAGTATATGATAAGCTCTTATCGCAAAATAAAACTGGTTCCTTTTGGAGAATACGTACCTTTCCGGAGGTTTTTAAGCTTCCTCGATGCCATAAATTCCATAGGCGATATCAGTAGCGGGGATACGTTTACTGGTTTTTCATATAGAGGCAAAAGGTTTTCAGTACTTATTTGTTTTGAAGATATTTTTCCCATTCATGTCTCTCAGTTTTCACTGAATAGAGATTTTCTTATAAATATTACCAACGATGCCTGGTTTAAGGGAGAACCCCAGGCCAGTCAGCATTTGGGGATTATGACCTTAAGGGCCGTGGAGAACAGGATTTCTATTGTCCGCAGCGCCAATACCGGCTTAAGCGGCTGGGTGTCTTTTAAGGGAGAAATCGAAAAATTTACCCGGGAAAACAAGGAATTGTTCTTTTCCGGCGTTAAGCATTTCGATATAGCCCTAAACGGCAAAAGGAGTTTTTATACTCACTACGGAGAGTTGTTTCCGATTTTTTGCGGTATTTTTTTGATCGGCATTTTTGTTGCCGATCGAAGGAGGCTACACTGATGAAAATAGAATTAGAGGTTATAAAGGTAGATAAGCCCGAAGGGCTGAATGTAATTATCGGCCAGGCGCATTTTATTAAGACCGTCGAAGATATCTATGAGGTGTTAATCGGGAGCATGCCGGCCATAAAATTCGGTTTAGCCTTTTGTGAAGCTTCGGCGGAGTGCCTGGTAAGAGCAGAGGCGAACGACGAGAAGTTGAGAAAGATAGCCGTGGAAAACGTCTCCCGGATTGGCTGCGGGCATTTGTTTCTAATCGCTTTGGATAAGGCTTACCCGATCAATGTTCTGAATCGGATCAAGAGCGTTCCCGAGGTCTGCCGCATATTCTGCGCTACGGCCAACCCTCTGGAAGTTATTGTAGCTAAAACAGAACAGGGTAAGGCCTGTTTAGGCGTTGTCGATGGATTCTCTCCCCGGGGAGTTGAAGGAAAGGAAGATGTTAAGAAAAGGAAGGAATTATTAAGAAAGTTCGGATATAAACTGTAATGGGTAAAGAAAAGAATAAATTCTTACGCCGGAGAGCCGGTTGGGTAGCCATAAAACTATTCTCCTTTTTAAGCGGGTCGATCCCCTTAAAACTTAATTATTTTCTGGGAGGTATTTTAGGAAATATCGGCTATCTTGCCTTCCCGCGTCATCGCCGGATTGCCCTTGAGGGTTTAGGCATAGCCTTTCCTCAACAGGCATTAAAGACGCGCAAAAGTCTAGCCCGTAATTTCTTTATTTTTATATCGCAAAGCGCCTTGGAATTGCTTTACTTCTTGCAAAACCTCGATTATTTGCGCCACATTCGCATCGAAGGGGCCGCGAATCTGGACCGGGCCCTTAAGAAAGGCAGAGGAGTGATAATATTAACCGCTCATTTGGGAAATTTCCCCTTAATGAGCTTAAAGTTAGCCAAACAGGGCTACTCCGTCTATTTTGTAACCCGTCCGATGCGGGACGAGCGGGCCGGTGATCATCTATATGAATTAAGGAGCCGGGCCGGCGTAAAGACTATTTTTTCATATCCCCGGAAGGAGTGCGTAAGCGGGATCATAAAGGCATTAGGCAATAACGAAATAGTAGTGATGCAGATGGATCAGAACTTCGGCACCGGCGGAGTGTGGGTAAAATTCTTCGGTAAATTGGCGGCTACCCCGGTCGGGCCGATAGTATTGGCTTTAAGGACAAAAGCCGCCGTGGTTCCGGCATATATATATAGGGAAGGAACGGGCCAGCACTGTATAAAAATATTTCCCGATGAAGAGCTGAGCATCCGAGACGATAAGGACGAAACTGTTCTTATTAACACCATTAAATTTACGCGGCTGATTGAAGGCTGGGTTAAAAAAGCTACTTTTCAGTGGGGATGGATACACCGCCGCTGGAAATCGCGTCCTTCCCGAGAAATCGAGAAGTTAAAATTCAGGATAGAACGTTAGGGCTTGTAATAATTTTATTTTCTGCTAAAATTTTCCTGATGAAGAAGAATGAATATTCCCTGGGGATCGGCCTTAATCTTTTTGACGCCCGGGCTCTTCTGCTCCGGGAAGACGGCAAGATTATTTCCGAAGTAAAGAAGAACCGGACCAACATCAACGCTAATGAGACGATAGAAATTTTATTAGAGTTGTTCGAAAATATCCTGCTTAAAACAAAAAAATACAAAGATGAAATAGTGGGTGTGGGCCTGGCTTTGGGCGGGATAGTAGACAGTAAAAGAGGCGTTGTCCATTGGCCGGATAAACAGGGAACTTATATCTCGCTGCCTCTAAGGGATTACTTGGAAAATAAGTTTGGCTTTCCCGTATCCATCGAGAATGACGCCAACGCCTGTGCCTGGGCGGAGTATACCGCTAATTTTCCCGACCGCAAAGATATAGTCTATATGTTTTCCGGTGTCGGGTGCGGAATTATTACCCGGGGCCGTTTATATAAAGGGCGAGACGGAGGGGCGGGGGAGTTGTTTTTAAGACCCCAGAAGGCAATGGGTTCTAACCTGGGGAATTTCTCTTTTCTTAAACCCTGGCCTGCGGATTTAGATATGGTAAAGCGGGCTAAAGAGCTGATTTCTTTAGGTAAAGATACCTCTTTAGTAAAGAAAATATCTTCTACCGGCGAGCTCTTTTTAGAGAGTATTTTCGAGGAGGCGCAGAAGAAAGACCGGGTGGCCCGAACGGTTTTAAAAGAAGCGGCTTTTTCCCTGGGCGTTAAAACCGCATTTTTAGTAAATTTGCTTAATCCGGACACGGTAGTAATCGGCGGCGGCTTGGAAAGTGCCGGAGAGTTCTTTCTGGAAGAATGTGCAAATTCGATAAAGAAATTTGCCTTCAGCGAGATGAAAAGGAATTGCAAAATAACCTTTTCCCAATTAGGCGCCAGCGCTACGTCTTTAGGTTCAGCCAAGTTGGTTTTCAAGAGCTGAATTTTGTATATATTATTTAAAGAAAATACTTTACAGGGTTTTTGAATATGCTATAATTAGACTAAACGAAAGGGAGGTGGCAATGTCTAAAATAATTCCCGTAATTTTTCTAATTCTTATTCTTGGCGTAGGTTATGTAGCTTGGAATTTCTGGAATCAAACCCAAGCATTAACTGCAAAAAATGCGCAGCTGGAGAAGGACAAGACTAGTCTGGAAGAGAGTGTGAGCACATGGCGTCGTAAATACGATAGTTCCGAAAAGGAAAAGAATGAGCTCTCCCAGAGGATGTCTACTATGAGCGCACAGCTTTCACGCCTGGAAGAGGAAAGGAATGTCCTGGGAGACAAATTGGATGAAGTTTCCCGGCAAAGAGACATGCTGGTTGAAAAAATAAAGCAGCCGGCGCAGGCCGGGATAGTGGCTGCGGAAGGAGTGCCGACAGCTACTGCTCGGGCCGGAGGAGGCATACCGGAAGAGTACTGGACAGATTTCGTGGAAAAGAAAGCCTTCCTGGAAGCGCAGGTTGACAAGTTAAATAAAGAACTTTCTGACGCTAATAGCCGGATAACAAGGTTTGACAAAGAAGCCAAAGAGTTGAGCATCAAGATGGATCAGTTGACCAAAGAAAAAGAGAGGCTCGAAGACGACATCAAATTTAAAGAGCGGGCTTTACGGGTCATGAGCATGGATTTGGTGAGCGAAAGGGAAGAAAGAGGCATCGCCGTTGCCGAGTTGAAAAAGCTACGTAACGAGAATGTGAGTTTAAAAAGAGAGATTGTGTTAGGCAACAAAGAGAAGATGAAGTTACAGGTTAACCTTAAGGATACTCTGGAGAAGAAGGACGGCTTAGAGACCCGGCTCATGGAAATAGATAATGTACTCAAGGAGAAATCTTTAGCTTTCGAAGAAATGCAGGATAGACTTGAACGGGCGATCAAGGAAGGCAAGAGAGTCGTGGCCAGCGAATCCGCTTCCGTTGAACTGCCTCCGATCGTGGTCAAGCCGGATTTTCCGGGATTGAAAGGCTTACGCGGAGAAATTATAGCCGTTAATCCTCAAGAACAGTTCGCTGTTGTCGATATCGGCGAGTCTTCAGGGGTAAGGCCGGGGACTATGCTTAAAGTTATGCGCGGCGATACGGAAATAGCTACTTTGGAAATCGTGGAAACCAGGCGTGAGATTTCCGCCGCTGATATTAAGGAAGTTTTAGGCGGCTTTACTATTCAAGAGGGCGATATAGTAATAAGCCGATAAGTTTTATTGAATCTCGCTGCTTGCCCCGGACAATCGGGGCAAGCTTCTTTTCTTAAGGGCAGGACCAGTCAATTTAGACACTCTTTTAAAGCGTAGTAAAAGTGTCCTCTTCAAAAATTACCATAAAAGATGTAGCCAAGAGAGCCGGCGTTTCCATCGCTACCGTTTCGCGCTACCTTAACAATTCTTTCTTAAGAGAAGAAAACCGCAAGAAAGTAGAAAAAGCTGTCCAGGAACTTAATTATCAGCCTTTACTTTACGCCCGCCGCCTGGCCGGGGGCAAGCTGGATACCTTCGGTTTAATCATCCCCGGTTACGAAGGAATTTTCTACTCCTTTTATGCTTTAGAAATAATCCGCGAGATAGCTTCGGATTTAGGACAGCGAGGCATTGATTTGCATCTCAATGTTTTTTGGAATAAAGACAGTTTTAAGACTTCTCTGGTTGATGGCGTGATCTTGGCCGATATAATCGGAAACGAGAGGCAGTTTGAGAGACTGGTAAAGGAAGAAACCCCTTTGGTGATAATAAATAGAAAAATAGAGGAAGAGGACGTTAATTTCGTAGCCATAGATAATTTTAAAGGTGTGTATGAAGCAACCGAATTCTTAATTCACCACGGGCATAAAAGAATCGCTAACTTAGCCGGAGATTTACGCGTCCAATGCGCTCAGGAAAGGCTGGAAGGGTATAAGTCCGCTTTAAATAAAAACGGCATAGATACCAGAGAGAACTATATTGAAGTTACTAATTTTTCGCGTAAAGAAGCGCGGGATAAGCTGGAGAAGCTTTTTACCTTAAAAGACCCGCCCACAGCGATAGTCTGCTGCAGCGATGAAGTGGCCAGTGAGGCCTTAAGTTTTGCTGAAGAAAAAAGGATTGAAGTACCCAAAACCTTAAGCGTGGTTGGGTTTGATGATAATCCTCACTGTCTTTACGGCAACCTCATGTTGACTACGGTAAGACAGCCCTTAAAAGCTATGGTGCACGAGGCAGTGAAGATATTGGTGGATAACTCAAAAAGTAAAAAGCCCGTTCAGAAGAGAGTTCTGGATACGGAGTTGATCATTAGAGATACGGTTGGTTTTTTGTAAACCCCGTTAGAAAAGACGGAGTTTTCTAACGGGGCAAAGGAAGTGGCGAGATCGTTTTGATAACTTCTCATTTTTTATAATTCGTCCCTTCGTTAATTCCTACTTCCTGCTTACAAAATGGATCTTTGAACTTTAAGCGCAAGCAGGTTTTTTAGCTCTTAATAACAATATATTGTGTCTGGGTATTTTTAATACCCCATATATAGTGTTTTTTCTTGACAGGGTAATCGGGGTGTGATATAACAAAAATTGTCCCTGCCCTAAATAAATAAACTTTAAAATTGACCGGAAAGGAGGCGATGCAATATGGAAGATCAATTGAATTTTTCTTCTAATGCCCTAATCGTTTTAAATAAACGTTATCTTAAAAAGAATAATAAAGGGGAAGTTATCGAAATCCCTCAGGAATTGTTACTGCGCGTGGCTAAAGCCATTGCCAGCACGGAAGAAAGATACGGCGCAAGCGCAGACGGCTTAAGAGAGACGGAAAAAGTATTTTTTGAAATGATGAAGAATCTGGAATTTATGCCTAATTCCCCGACCTTAATGAACGCCGGAAAAGATTTAGGTCAGCTTTCGGCCTGTTTCGTGGTCCCGGTAGAAGACTCCATGGAATCTATATTTGATGCCATAAAATCTACCGCCCTTATTCATAAAACCGGAGGCGGTACCGGTTTTAGTTTTTCGCGCCTGCGCCCCAAAAGCAGTGTAGTTAAATCAACGGGGGGTGTAGCCTCCGGGCCGGTTTCTTTCATGAAAGTCTTTGATTCCGCTACCCAGGCTGTAAAGCAAGGGGGGTGTGTGGCGCCGGAGACGAGAATATCTACAGGGAAAGGTTTAGCAGAAATTAAACATTTGGGTCCTGCTGATGCAGCTGCTGATTCCTGGCACAAATATAACCCTCACCCAGTAGTTATCGCCACAGATAATGGTCGCTATCTAGCCGATGAGTTTTATAACCACGGAGTATCAACTGTACGCACTATAAAGACAAAAAATAACTATAAAATTACGGCAACCCTTCAGCACCGACTTAGAGTTATTGACAAAAAAGGTGAGTATGTCTGGCGACACATAAAAGACATAAAGGTAGGAGATTGGGTTGTACTTCAGAAGGATAGTTATTTAGGAGATGAACCTCTTGTTTTGTCATCTTTTTCTCCCCATTCTGTGAGCAAGGATAGAGTTTATCCAAAACCTCACTTTAATGCTACTCCGGTAAATATTCCTAAAAAAGCTACGCCAGAGCTTGGTGAATTTATTGGATATTTGGTTGGAGATGGAGCTATTTCCCTGAATAAGCGGGGTACAGGCCGTTTGATATTAACCATATCTGATAAAGAGAAAGATGTAACTGATCGTATTCTTCGGATAGCAAGAAAGCTGTTTGGAATTACTGCAATTGCCCAAAAAAAGAAAGACGATTTAAGTACAAATTACTTTTTTAACTCTACTCATTTAGTTAAATGGTTGCAATACCTCGGTGTCGATAAGCCATCTACTCACCAAGCCTATATACCCGAATTGGTATTTAAAGGAGGCCGGGCATTTGCTAAAGGCTTTTTACGGGGTCTATTCTCCGCCGATGGAACAGTCACTAAAGAAGGTTATCCTTCTATTTGTACAGTATCTAGAATTTTAATTGAGGATTTACAACAGTTATTACTTTCTTTAGGGATGCCTTCCGGTGTAAGCATAACCAGAAATCGAAAAAATGCATTTGGCAAACGAGCTCTTTATAGGCTCAGGATAGTTACCCAGGAAGGCATAGAGCAGTTTATGAAAGAAATAGGCTTCATTTCTAAAAGAAAGAATAAGCGTCTTCTGAATCGTTCCAAGAAGAGGTGGGAGTTTAATGACGTAATTCCTAATCAAGAGAAAAGATTACTTAAGATTTATGGCGGTCCGGGTAGAGGTTGTGCCCAGGGGAGAAAAGCTCGGGGTGCAAATAGGCCTTTATATCGAAGCTTACAGCATTATTTACCAGATGTAGTAGCATCTCGAAATCTTACTCGTTTGCGTTTAAGGAGACTGGCAGATTTACATCCGGAGATTAGCAGTGATTCTATCTTATCTTGGTTTTTAACTAACAAGCAATTCTATGATCGTGTAGTTGATGTTAGAGAGAAACAATCTCTAACGTTGGATTTATCTGTTCCCGGCAGTAACACCTATATTGCCAATGGTTTTGTGAGTCATAATACTCGTCGCGGCGCGAACATGGGTATGCTGAGAGTAGACCACCCCGACATTTTAGAGTTTATAAAGTGTAAAAAAGAAGAAGGAGAAATCGCTAATTTCAATATCTCCGTAGCTATAACTGATGACTTTATGGAGAAAGCTTTAAATGATGAAAACTATCAATTGATCGATCCGCATAGCGGGCAGAAGACAGGTGAACTTAATGCCCGGGAGGTTTTTAATACCATCGCGGCCTGCGCACATAAGAACGGCGAGCCGGGAGTTGTCTTTATCGATAAAGTTAATAAAAACAACCCCACTATTAATTTAGGTAAGATTGAAAGCACCAACCCCTGCGGCGAGCAGCCTCTTTTGCCCTACGAATCCTGCAATTTGGGGTCGATAAATTTGTCTAAAATGTTAAAAAAAGTCGGCGGCTCCTTCGCCATAGACTGGAATCGGCTTAAGGAAGTTACCCGCTATGCAGTAAGATTCCTGGATAACGTTATTGATAACAATAAGTTTCCCCTTCCCCAGATAAGGGAGAATACCTTAAGGACACGCAAGATCGGTTTAGGGGTAATGGGGTGGGCAACACTGCTCGGCTTTCTGGGTATACCTTACGATAGCGATGAAGCCATAAGTTTAGCCCGCAGAATCATGGATTTTATTTATGGTGCCGCTAGAGAAGAATCTATTACTTTGGCTAAAGAGAGAGAGGTATTTCCGGCCTGGGAGGGGAGTTTATGGCATAAGCGGGGGATAAGGATTCGAAACGCCACTTTAACTACCATAGCTCCTACGGGAACTATAAGCATCATTGCCGGGCCTACTTCTTCGGGGGTGGAGCCAAATTTCTCTCTCTGTTATTTCCGTAATGTTCTAGACGGAGAAAAACTTCTGGAGATAGATCCGGCCTTTGAGTATACGGCTAAGCGCGAAGGTTTTTATTCTCAAGAATTAATGGAAAAAATAGCCCGGGGCGAAAATATTCAGGAAATAAACGAGATCCCTCCCCAGACCAAAAGGGTTTTTAGAACCGCCATGGATATTTCTCCTTTCTGGCACATAAAGATGCAGGCGGCTTTTCAGGAATTCACCGATAATGCGGTTTCTAAAACAATAAATTTACCGAATAGCGCTACTGTCGATGACGTTAAGGAGGGTTACCTTTTAGCCTATAAGTTGAATTGTAAAGGAGTCACCGTTTACAGAGACGGTTCAAGGAGCATCCAGGTGCTTACCCGTAAAAAGAAGAAGGCCGATGAGCAGGAAGACCAAAAACAGAAAGAAGAGGAGAGCCCGGCAACCACCATGGTTATCCCCTATCCTAAACCCCGGCCTGAAGTTATCTTAGGGACTACCACTAAAGTTACCACCGGCTGCGGCAATCTATTCATCACCGTTAATCAGGACGAGGAGGGAAGCCTTTTTGAGGTCTTTACTCAGATGGGTAAGGCTGGAGGGTGCGCCGCTTCTCAGCTTGAGGCCGTAGGCAGACTGGTTTCTTTGGCCTTAAGGGGAGGAATAGACATAAAAGTCATCGTCGAGCAGCTTAAAGGGATTCGTTGCCCTTCCCCTTCCTGGGACAAGGGAAAGAAGATCTTTTCCTGCGCCGATGCCATCGCCCGGGTTTTAGAGAAAAGGGGCATAGACCAGCGGGCGATAGTTAAGGTGGAAGTTGGTGCCGCTAAAGATTCGCCGCCTCAGGGTAAGGCCGTTACCGCCACCAAGAAGACTGATTTTCATAATGTAGTGGGAGTATGTATTGAGTGCGGTTACGCCCTCCGGCACCAGGAAGGCTGTTTAGTTTGTGATGCCTGCGGGTACTCTAAGTGTTGATGCACAGATGAGCACAGATAAAGAGCAGATGGACACAGATAAATATGATTAAGTTAGTTTTATTAAGGCATGGCGAAAGCATCTGGAATTTGGAGAATAAATTTACCGGCTGGACTGATGTTGGTTTATCCGAGAAAGGCGTAAAAGAGGCGCATGAAGGTGCCCGGTGGCTTAAGAACCAAGGTTTTACTTTTGATATCGCTTATACCTCGGTTCTTAAAAGAGCGATACAGACTCTCTGGATGGTTTTGGAAGATATGGATTTGATGTGGATACCGGTCTATAGATCCTGGCGTTTAAATGAGCGTCACTACGGGGCTTTGCAGGGATTAAATAAGCTGGAAACGGTAGAAAAATACGGCGATGATCAGGTCTTGATTTGGCGCAGAAGCTATGATACCCGGCCGCCGGATTTAACCGAAGACGATGCGCGCTTCCCGGGCAAAGACCCCCGCTATCAGGAATTGAGTGATGCAGAACTTCCCCTTACCGAATGCCTTAAAGATACGGTGAATAGATTCCTGCCTTACTGGCATGAAGTTATTACCCCTACGCTTAAAGAAGGAAAGCGGGTTATTATTGCCGCCCACGGCAACAGCTTAAGAGCCTTAGTTAAATATCTGGATAATGTCTCGGACGAGGCGATAGTTAAACTCAACATCCCCACCGGAATACCGCTGATTTACGAATTGGACGCTGATTTAAGACCGCTTAAGCACTACTATCTGGGTGATCCCGAAGCGATAAAAAAAGCCATCGATTCGGTCGCCAAGCAGACCAAGAAAAAATAGGGGACGTTTACAGTTATTTAGTAGGGAACGGTCGCGACCGTTCCCTGCATAGTCTATGAAGCAGTATGATTGTATAGTTGTTGGAGGTGGCCATGCCGGAATCGAAGCCGCCTGGGCTGCATCTAAATTAGGTTGCCGGGTTTTAGTTTTAACCATTGATATTGACGCTATCGGTAAGCTTTCCTGCAATCCGGCTGTAGGCGGGGTAGCCAAAGGGCATTTAGTAAGAGAGGTAGACGCTCTCGGCGGTTTAATCGGAAAAATCGCCGATAGTTCTGCTTTAGGCTACCGGGTTTTGAATCGCAGTAAAGGAAAGGCCGTCTGGGCCACCCGGGCTCAAGTAGATATGTTTTCTTATCCCCGAATTGCCCGCAAATTCCTGCAGAGTTCCGGGAATATTAAAATCTTGCAGGGCAAGGCCGCGACCCTCCTGGTAAAAAATAAAAAAGTATGCGGTGTCCGGACAAATTTTTCCGAAGTGTTTTACGCCAAAACCATAGTTATCTGTGCCGGAACATTTTTAAAAAGTAAGATCCATATCGGGCTGAGCAGTTTCTCCGGCGGCCGCCTCTATGAAGAGTCTGCGGACGCTTTATTTGAAAATATAAGAAAGATAGGGTTTAAGACCAAACATTTTAAAACCGGAACTTGCGCCCGGCTGGATAAAAGAAGCCTTGATTTTTCCCGGATGTGTGAGCAGAAGGCCGATAAAGATGCGATTCCCTTCTCTTTCTCTAACAAGGGGTTACCTAAAAAGCAATTAAGCTGTTTTATAACCCACACTAACCCCAAGACGCATCGGGTGATTTTAGATAATTTAAAGCACTCTCCGCTTTATACCGGCAAGATAAAATCAAGGGGAGTAAGGTATTGTCCTTCATTAGAGGATAAGGCAGTAAAGTTTCCGGACCGGAAGAAGCATCAGATTTTTATCGAGCCCGCCGGAAGAGATTCAGTGGAGGTCTATCCTAACGGAATCTCTACGTCTTTACCTTTTGCGGTCCAGATAAAATTTATACGGACTATTGAGGGGCTAGAAAAAGCCTTTTGTTTACGCCCCGGATACGGTATCGAGCACGGCTTGATTGATCCCCGAGAACTTCTTCCTACTCTGGAGGCTAAAAGAGTAAAGGGCCTTTACTTTGCCGGTCAGGTAAACGGGACTACCGGATATGAAGAAGCCGCGGCTCAAGGGGTAATTGCCGGTATAAACGCCGGTTTAAAGGTCAAGGGCAAGAAGCCGTTCATTCTAAAAAGAGACGAGGCCTACGCGGGAGTTTTAATTGATGATTTAACCGCCAAAGGAACAGATGAACCTTACCGGATGTTTACTTCAAGAAGCGAATTCCGGTTATCGCTCCGGGAAGGTAACGCCGACTCAAGACTTATTTCTCATGCCTATAGATTAGGCTTGGTAACCAAAGATGAGTACAGACTGGTTTTGGAAAAAACTAAGCAGATAGAGGAGTCAATAGCCAGAATAAAGAGCCGAAGAATAATCTTTAACCGCAAGCCGGCGACTCTGTTCGCGGTTTTAAAGCAGCCGAAAATAAATTTTACCGATATCGATAAGTATCTGGATAAAAAAATCGACAGCCTGAGGATAAAACGGGAAGTAGAAATCACCGCTAAATACGAAGGGTTTTTACGCCGGGAGAAAATTTGGCTCAGAGAGTTAAAGAATCTCGACCGGATCAAGATACCTTGTTTAGACTACCTGCGGATTCCTTCGCTTTCGCGTGAAGTGGGGGAGAAATTACGGGAATTTAAACCTTCCACTTTAGGTGAGGCCTTAGCGATAAGCGGAATTACTCCGGCCGCAATCCTTACCATTTATAATTTTATGAAGCGAGATTCAAAAACCGGCCGATAAAATCAGAAATCCTCTCGGTGGCGCCTTGGGGGGATAAAAGGTCTTTTATCTTTTTTAATTCATTCTTCAAAGCCAAATATTTATTTTTATCTTTTAGGTACTGCAGGCTGATCCGGGCTATATTTTCAGGGTTTGCATCCTGTTGGAGCAGCTCGGGGATTATTCTTTCAGCGGCCAGGATATTAACCATCCCGATAGAGGGCGTATCGACCATCCGTTTTAAAACTTGCCAGCTTAAAAGGTTCACTTTGTAAATTATGATATAGGGGATTTCGAGGACCGCAATTTCCACGGTTGCCGTTCCGGACGAAGCAATTATAAATTTTGATTCCTCGATGGTCGGGTAAGAATGACTTACTACAGGTATATCCGGAGAAAACCGGGCATAGAAACTTTCTTCCAGGTTAGCCGGCCGGATTATACGAAATTGATAATCGTTAAGATTTTCCTGCAAGATATCTTTTGCTTTCAGCATCACCGGCAGGTGCTTTTTTACCTCATTTTTCCTTGAGCCCGGTAAAAACGAGATTATTTTTTTAGGTTCCGAATTTCTGGGCTCGATGATTTCTAACAAAGGATGACCGAAGTAGAGAGCGTCGACGCCTTCTTTTTGATAAAAATCCTTTTCAAATTT
The DNA here is from genome assembly GCA_964420965.1 of uncultured Planctomycetia bacterium. Classification (GTDB taxonomy): domain Bacteria; phylum Omnitrophota; class Gorgyraeia; order Duberdicusellales; family 4484-171; genus CAYQUQ01. Next base: position 35,072 of record CAYQUQ010000005.1, read on the forward strand.
AAAGATGACAATCATTTTGTCTACGTATTTTTTTATTAATCCGACCCGTTTTTTCCGCCAGGCCCAGACTTGCGGGCTGACATAGTAAATGAGCGGGTACTTTTTATTCAGGGTTTTTGCCAGCTTGAGGTTGAAGTCGGGAAAATCGATGAGGATTATTAAGTCCGGTCTGATTTTTTGGATATTTTCTAAAGTTTCCTTGAAGATATCCAGGATTTTTTTTAAAGAAGATAGAACCTCGGCGATTCCGCAGACAGAATGCCGAAGAAGGTCAATTATTTGCCGGGAGTGCTGGGCAAGGTGGGGGCCGCCAAAGGAACAAATCTCGACAGATTTAAATTTTTCATTTAAGCAGCGGCTTAAATGCCCTCCGTAGAGATCGCCCGATTTATCGCCGGCAACAATGACTATTTTTTTCACCCCGTTAGAAATATCTTTTTTGCCACCTATCTTGTCAAAATTTCTAACGGGGTTCATCTTTTTTCAATGATTCTTTCGATTTTGCAAGCCAGGCCCAGGGCGTCTTTGGCCTTTTCGGCATATTCTGTTCTATGTCTTTTTAGCGTTACCAGCCTTATAAATTCAGAAATTTCTTTTTTCAAAGGTTCTTCTTTATTTATCCCTAAGGCCCTGCGGGCTATTTTTTGGCCCGATTTCTGATAAATTTCGACCTCTTGATTGGCGTAATCTAAAGAGATATAGCGGTTCGGCATAAATATCCGGATTTTCCTTTCTTTTTTTGCGGATATGCGCGAAGAGGTTATATTGGCCACACAGCCGCCTTTAAACTCCAGGCGGACGTTGGCAATATCTTCGCGGGAGGAGAGCACTTTTACCCCTTTGGCTTCAATTTTTTTAACTTTATCTTTTACCATATCCAGAATAATGTCTAAATCGTGGATCATTAAGTCTAAGACGACACTGATATCCAGGGAGCGGTTAGGGTAGGTGCTCAAGCGATGACACTCGATAAACAGAGGTTTTTTAATAAATTTCTTTATGGCCAGATAGGCACTGTTATAGCGCTCGACATGGCCGACGAAAAGCAGAGTATTGCTCTTTTTAGCCAGATTTACCAGCTTTTCCGCTTCTTTTGTATTTTGGGTCAAGGGTTTTTCCACCAAAACCGGTATTCTCTGCTCCAGGAAGAATCGGGCGATTTTAAAATGGGTTGAGGTGGGGGTAGCAATGCTTACCAGATCAACTTTTCCCCTTAATTTCCGGTAGTCTTTAAGGCCGGTCCAGCCGGGGTGGCTGGCCCGGATTTTGGAGTCGGTATCGACAAGGTAAATTCTCTCTATCCCATTGATCTCGTTATAGATACGAAGATGAATGCTCCCTAATTTACCGACCCCGATTACCCCTACTCTCATATTTCCTGGCATTCTATCAAATAACTTGTGGAAAGTCAATTGATGTGATAAAATCTTGCCTATGAAAAACTACTTGAAATTGCTGAAATTTTTGAAACCACAACTCGGACTTTTCTCAATAGCCCTTGTTTGTACCGGCATTTCCGCTCTCTTAAACGGCGTAACCTTACTTTCGATTTTGCCCTTTGTGGACATTGCTTTTACCCACAAACAGATAGTAATCCCGACTAATTTACCGGCTTTTATCACCGGCTTTATCGATAAGCTTAACGCCACGGATCCGGTCAGTCTGTTTAACATTTTAGTTATTTGTATCATACCTTTTTTCTTCCTCAAGGGATTTTTCTTCTGGCTCCAGGGTTTCTTGATGAATACGGTATCCTATCGCACGGTAAGGGGGGTTAGAGGAAAGCTTTTCTCAAAACTTCAAGAGCTTTCTTTGGATTTTTACTCACGGAGAAGGACCGGCGAGCTCATGAGCCGGATTACCCACGATGTCGGTTATATCAACAACGCCATTTCTTTTGCTTTTCGGGATTTAATCCATGAGACTTTACGCTTGATTATCTATATGGTATTCGCGTTTGCGATCGGGGGGAAGGTAGCTTTTATCACTTTTATATTTTTACCCCTGATCGTTCTGCCGATAGCCAAAATCGGGAAGAAGCTGAAAAAGATATCCAGTTTGACCCAGGAAAAGGTAGCTGATATTACTTCTTTACTTTCCGAAACAATTTCCGGGGTCAGGATCGTTAAGGCTTTTTCCATGGAGGAATATGAAATCAGCCGCTTCCGGGCTCAGGACCAGCGCTATTTTCGTTATCTGATCAAAGCCACCAAGAGGATGCTTTTATCTACCCCGATTTCCGAATTGGCCGGAGCGGTCGCGACCACCGTAATCCTGGTGATCTGGGGCCGGGAATTGATCCAGGGAAATATATCCTTTGGCGGTTTCGGGGTGGTTATGGGGTCGCTGATGTCTTTAATGCAGCCGCTTAAGAAATTGACCAGCGTGCATTTTATAACCCAGCAGGGGTTAGCGGCTAATCAGCGAATTTATGAGATATTAGATACGGAAAATTCAATCAAGGAGGCCCCTGGGGCCGTAAGTATACCTTCTCTGAAAGAGATGATTGTTTTTAAAGATGTTTGGTTTAGGTATGATCACTCTTCCGGGGATGTATTGCGGGGGATTAACCTGGAAGTTCCCCGGGGCCAGCTCGTAGCTATCGTCGGGCCTTCGGGAGCCGGAAAGACCACTTTAATTAATTTAATACCTCGATTTTACGACCCTTCTAAAGGTGCGGTTCTTTTTGATGGTCTGGATATAAAAAAATGCCGTTTGAAGTCTTTGCGCGGCTTAATCGGCATGGTCACCCAGGAAATGGTGCTTTTTAACGATACGGTGAGGGCTAATATTGCTTACGGAAATTTAACAAGGTCCGAAAGCCAGATTAGAGAAGCGGCTAAAAAGGCTCTGGCTGATGACTTTATCATGAAATTGCCCGAGAAATACGGTACCGTTATCGGGGACCGGGGTTTCCGGCTTTCCGGGGGCGAGAAGCAGCGAATTGCTATTGCCCGGGCGATTTTAAAAGATGCGCCGATCCTGATTTTGGATGAGGCGACCAGCAATTTGGATTCCGCCTCCGAGCAGTTAGTAAAAGACGCCCTCTACACCCTTATGCGCGGGAGGACTTCTTTCGTCATTGCCCACCGTCTTTCCACAGTCCAGAAGGCCGACAGAATAGTGGTTTTGGAAAAGGGGGTAATTGTCGAGACCGGGACACACCAAGAGCTCCTTAGGGGAGACACTTTATATAAAAAATTATATGACTTACAGTTTAATGTATAAGGTTGAAAATATAAGGAATTATGGTATACTTTTTAAGCAATCATTAGGTTTTTTAAGCCTTTTGGGTGCGCGTCTATAGTTTAAAAAGGAGGCAGAGAAGGAGATGGCATTACCGGATATTATCAGGGAACTATTGGAAAATGGCGTCCATTTCGGCCATTTAAGCAAACACTGGAATCCAAAGATGAAGAAGTTTATCTTTGGTAAAAAGAAAAACGTATATATTATCGATTTAGAAAAAACCGCCCAGAAAATACAAGAAGCCAAAGAATTTGTAAAGCAAAAGGCAAAAGAAGAGGGGAGGATTCTTTTTGTGGCTACCAAGAGGCAGCTGCGCTCTACCATAAGGGAACTGGCCACCTCTTGCGGCATGCCTTATGTTTCCGAGAGGTGGATCGGTGGACTACTTACCAATTTTTCCACGATCAGAAGCAGAGTTAACCGGTATTTAGAGCTTTTAGAGCAGAGAGAGAAAGGCGGCTTCGACGCAATAGTAAAGAAAGAAGTAGTCAAGCTAAATCGGGAAATAGAAAGGATGGAAAAGAGATACAGCGGAGTTACTTTACTGGATGAGTTTCCGAGCTGCGTGTTCGTAGTTGATCCCAAGAAGGAAATTGCCTGTATCCGGGAAGCCAACAAATTATCGATACCGGTGGTAGCTCTTATTGATACTGATGCCGATCCGGAAACTATTAATTACCCGATACCGGGAAATGATGATTCGATAAAATCGGTAAAATACGTAACTTCCTGTGTAGTCGAAGCGGTTAAGGAAGGCCTGGAACAAGCGGAGAGTATAGTTAAAGAAGCTTCAAAGGACAGCCCGGCACAGGAATCAGCCGAAGAGAAAGCTAAAGAAGAGAGCGAAGTGCCAAAAAAGAAAAGAAGGAAGAAGCCGCCGGTAGATAAAGGTGAGGAGGGAAAGTGATATGGGCTTAGCTGACATTAAAAGATTGCGAGAATTGACTTCTTTGGGGATTAATGACTGCAAAAAAGCTTTGGCCGAAGCCGAAGGCGATTTTGATGAAGCTTTAAAAATCTTAAGGAAGAAAAATATTCAAATCCTGGAGAAAAGGGGTGCGCGAGCAGCCAGCCAGGGTTTAATAGATGCTTATGTTCATTTTGGCGGAAATCTGGGAGTATTAGTAGAGGTAAACTGCGAGACTGATTTCGTAGCGCGCACGGAAGTTTTTAAAAAATTCGTTAAAGATGTAGCTATGCAGATAGCTGCCGCAAAGCCCGGGTATATAAAGAAAGAGGACATGCCGGCTTCGGAGTTAGAGGGGCAGGATAATCCCGATGATTACATAAGGCAAAGTTGTCTTTTAGAACAGCCCTTCATTAAAGACACTAAAATATCCGTAGGCGATTATTTACGGGATGTAGTGTCTCAGACTGGCGAAAATGTTGTTATCCGAAGGTTTGTTCATTTTTCTCTCGGGGAAGAGTCTTAATAATGGGGACGGCTCTCTGCTAAGAGAGCGTTTTTTCAGTAGAGAACCGTCCCCCTAAAAAAGGGGAGGCTATGAAAGCCAAATACAAGAGGATTCTTCTCAAGTTAAGCGGAGAAGCTTTTTTAGGCAGGTATTCTCACGGAATAGATACTGCCGTATGCGCCCACCTGGCTAAGCAAATTAAAGGAATAATGGAGTTGGGAGTAGAGGCGGCCCTGGTGGTCGGCGGCGGTAATATATTTCGGGGGGCTTCCCGTTCCAGCGAATTTCAAATGGAAAGGACCGTCGCCGATTATATGGGTATGCTGGCCACGGTTTTAAACGGACTGGCCCTGCAGAATGCCCTGGAACATCAAGGTATTCCCACCAGAGTGATGACGGCTATCGAAATGGAAAGAATCGCCGAACCCTACATCCGCCGCCGGGCGATACGGCACTTGGAGAGAAAGCGGGTAGTTATATTTGTGGCCGGAACAGGTAACCCTTATTTTACTACCGATACCGCCGCCGCCTTACGCAGCGTTGAAATAGATGTCGATATTCTGCTTAAAGGAACAAAGGTAGACGGAGTTTATTCCTCCGACCCGATTAAAAATAAGAGTGCGCGGTTTTTTAAAAAATTGAAGTATATGGAAGTAATCAATAAAAAGCTGAAAATCATGGATGCTACCGCAGTTAGTTTGTGCATGGAGAATAAATTACCCATTATCGTATTCAATTTTATGAAGGAGGGCAATTTAAAAAAAATAATCTGCGCCCACGATATCGGGACTACGATCAAATGAGGCTTAGATTTTTGAGGCGCGCAAAGAAAGGCTAACAAAAATCTATAGCCGAATTTGACCCCCACACCAATTGGGGGTAACTAAAGAAAACCAACCAATTGGTGTGGGGGTTCAGTTCGCAGACCCCAGCACTAATTTGCTGGGGAAAAGTAAGATTCAAATTAGTGCGGGGTATGATTTATGAAAATCAAAGATTTTCATAAATCATCTGCTCACTGAAGGGAGGAGCGATGATTGCCAGGCAAGTTTTAAAAGAAATAGAAGAAAATATGAAAAAAGCGATAGAGGCGACCAAGCGGGAATTATCGGAATTACGCTCGGGAAGAGCTAACTCTAAAATGGTAGAGGGTATAAGAGTAAGCTATTACGGTACTCCCACTTTGCTTAAAGAGATTGCCACCATCGGAGTTCCGGAAGCGAGGATGGTTGTAATCAGCCCCTACGATCCTTCATCAGTCAAAGAAATCGAAAAAGCGATTTTACAGTCGGATCTGGGGATTACCCCGGTGAGCGATGGAAAAATTATAAGATTGATAGTCCCCCCCTTATCGGAGGAGAGGCGCCAGGAGTTAATAAAGATAGTTAAAAAATTAATCGAGGAAGGAAAGATTTCGATCCGAACGGTCCGCAGAGAAGGAAAAGAAAGGATTAAAAGCCTGGAGAAAGAGAAGAAAATTTCTGAAGACGACCGCTTCAAATCCGAAGAGGAATTACAGAAATTGACCGATAAACATATTGAAGATATAGATAAAATTTCGGGCGACAAAGAAAAAGAGCTCAAAGAATTCTAATCGACACCGAGCCGCTAGCTCAGTTGGTAGAGCACCGCCCTTTTAAGGCGGCTGTCCCCAGTTCGACCCTGGGGCGGCTCATATTTACTTTTACGCGGACGTGGCGGAACTGGCAGACGCGCATGGCTTAGGACCATGTCCCGTAAGGGATGGGAGTTCAACTCTCCCCGTCCGCATAAGAGAATAGTGAGCAAAGATAATAAAGATTTTTCTTCTTTGTATTTCTTCTATGAAATTCTTCGGGGTGACAGCGAAGCGAGAATCTCTTCTTATGAAAATCTTACGAGCTGAGCGTCATTAGGGGCAGAGCCCCTATGAGGAGCGGAACGAGCGAAGCGAGTGGAGCGACATAGCGGGGGTAGCTCAATCTGGCCAGAGCGTCACGTTGCCAACGTGAAGGTTGAGGGTTCGATTCCCTTCCTCCGCTTTTAAAATTTGCTTCGCAAATTTTAACCAATACTTGTATGAATGTCTTAGATTATTTAGATAAAGGCAGTATTGTCATAGATATAAAGCCGAAAAGCAAACGGAATATTATTTCCGGGATTATTGATCACCTTGTGGAAAATAAGAAAATAACCAAGGAAGATAAAAAAGAAATTCTAAAGGTAATCCTGCAGAGGGAAGAGATGGGCTCAACGGCAATCGGTAACCATATTGCTCTTCCCCACGGCCGCGCTAAGTCAGTTAAAGATGTCCTGATTTGTATCGGCATATCTAAAGAAGGAGTCGACTTCGATTCTCTGGATCAAGAGCCGGTCAATGTCATCGCTCTTATTATTTCTAACCAGAAAGAAGCCGGTTTGCACCTTAAGATGTTAGCCTTTTTAGCCCGAATGCTCCGCGATAAATATCTCGTTCAGCGATTACGAAACGTCAAGAACGAAGAAGAAGTTCTGGCGTTACTGAGCAAGCAGCAGCAAGCAATCAAATGAGGACATGAAAAAATTTATAAAAATCATAAAATGGCTTTATCCGGGCTTAAGAATAAAGCGCTGGGTTATTTTACTGTTCTTAAGCTTATTCTTTATTGTCTTCTCGTCTTTTCGTTTTTTTCACGATGCGGATTCAATCTTAAAAGTATTCGACGTTATTCTATTTATCCTTGCTTTTGCCGGGCTTGTTGCCAGCATAAAGTCGCTCATTGAAAGTTTTTTTGAGGCTATTTACCCGGCTAAAAATAAGGAACTGATCGATATCATATATGAAAAACGATTTTTATCTAAGGGTCCAAAAATTGTGGCTATCGGTGGCGGAACCGGGCTTTCCACTATTTTAGAGGGTCTTAAGGAGTATACCGCCAATATAACCGCGGTAGTTGCCGTAGCTGATGAAGGCGGTTCTTCCGGGCGCCTGCGCGAAGAGTTCGGAATTTTGCCGCCCGGAGATATAAGAAACTGTCTGGTTTCTTTAGCCGAAGTGCCCCAGCTCATGCGCGATTTATTTCAGTACCGCTTCAAGGAAGGCAACGGCATCAAAGGCCATAGTTTCGGTAATCTTTTTATTACCGCCATGACTCAGGTAACTGGAAGCTTTGAGGATGCGATAAAGGAATCAAGTATCGTTTTAGCCATAAAGGGAAGGGTTATCCCTTCGAGTCTGGATAAAATACGCCTTAAAGCCGAGTATAGCGATGGTACGGCAAAGGTGGGAGAGGATAAAATTCCCGATGAGGGTAAGTCCATAAAGAGAATAGACCTTATACCTCAGGATGCTAAGCCTAATCCCGAGGCCATCGAAGCCATAAGAGAGGCCGAGATAATAATTTTAGGCCCGGGTAGTTTATTTACGAGTATCATTCCCAATCTTTTGATAGAGCAGGTAGGCCGGGAAATAGCCAAGCGCGATGTTATGAAATTATATCTTTGTAACGTTATGACCCAGCACGGGGAAACCGACGGGTTTACCGCTTTTGACCACCTTAGCATGATTGCTTCTCATACCCTGAGGAATATAGCCAACTGTTGCCTGGTAAATTCCGGCCGCTTAAAATACAGCTTGCTCGTTAAGTATGCGCAGGAGAAGTCGTTTCCGGTTCTTTTTGACCGCGAGAGATTTAAAAAGATGGGGATATCTATTTTTGAGGCGGATGTAGTGAGTAAAAATAACTATTTACGCCACGATTCTAAAAGAGTCGCCAAAGAAATCATTCATATTTATAATTACGGGAAAAAAAGATGGAAAGACTTGAAGAAAGAGTAACCGTAAGAAAGAAGCACGGGTTGCATGCAAGGCCGGCCACTATTTTTGTGCAGCTGGCTAATAAGTTCAATTCTTCCGTAAAGGTGGAAAGAGACGGGGAGGTTGTGGACGGCAAGTCCATAATAGCCATATTAAGCTTAGGGGTGAATACAGGCATGGCGGTAAGAATTATCGTGGAAGGCGATGATTCGCAGGAAGCCATGTCCGATTTAAAAAACTTTTTAGAGGTCGAAGATGATTAAACTGAAAGGTGTTGGCGTATCCAGAGGGGTGGGAATAGGTAAGGTTCTGATGCTGAGAAAGGATGAGTTGTCTGTTCCTAAGAGGAAGATTTCTTATGATGGAATTTCCCGGGAGATTTACCGCCTGGAGGAGGCTTTAATTGCCACCCGCCGGGAGATCTCTGATTTGCAGAAGAAGATTTCGAAGGAAATCGGGTTTGACCACGGAAGGATATTCGAGGCCCATTTTCTGGTATTGGAGGATCGGGTTTTAATCGAAGACGTGATTAAGCAAATCAAAAATAAGCGGATAAATGTCGAATGCGCCTTTTCCCAGAGTATAAAAAAGTATGTAGATACCCTGCTGCGGCTGGACGATGAATACCTGCGCGAAAGAGTTGTCGACATTGAAGATATCGCCCGCAGAGTTTTAAGAGTGATGCTTAAGGAGAAGGGGTTGACTTTAGGCGAGTTAAAGGAAAAGGTGATCATCGTTGCGCATGATCTCGCTCCTTCTCAGACCGCCTCTTTGCCTAAGGAAAAAATTTTAGGTTTTGTGACCGACATCGGCGGCCGGACATCGCACACTGCGATTATTGCCCGGACTTTAAGGATTCCGGCGGTCGTGGGGGTAGAGGTGGCTACCGAAAATATAAGATTGGGAGATAAGGTTATAGTTGACGGCTCTTCCGGAACGGTAATCGCACAGCCTACGGAGAAGATTTTAAAAGAATACCAGAAAAAATCCAATCTTTACGCTAAAGAAGCAAGAGCAATTCATATCCCCAAGGTTCTAAGGGCGCGCACCGTAGACGGCCAGGAAAGAATAATTTCGGCAAACATAGAACTTCCCGAGGAGCTTCCTTTGGTTAAGAAATACGGCGCGGAAGGAGTGGGCCTTTACCGGACAGAGTATATTTTTCTGGGCCGGCGTGACCTCCCTTCCGAAGAAGAGCAGTATAAGGCTTACTCCAGGGTGGCGAAAGAAGTAAACCCGCATCCGGTCATTATCCGCACCATTGATATCGGCGGGGATAAATTTCTTTCTCAGCCGGAAGTGCCTCAAGAGATGAGCCCTTTTTTGGGCTGGCGGGCAATTAGATTCTGCTTAGCCCGTACCGATGTTTTTAAAGCGCAGTTAAGGGCGATTTTGAGAGCTTCGGCAGAGGGAAATGTGAAGATAATGTTTCCCATGATTTCGGGAATAGAGGAGTTAAAGAGCGCAAAAAACATCCTTAAAGAGTGTAAACAGGAGTTAAAGAAAGAGGGCAAGCGCTTTGACGATAATATTTCTATCGGAACGATGATTGAAGTTCCTTCGGCAGCTTTAACCGCGGACGTTTTAGCCAAGGAGAGCGATTTTTTCAGTATCGGGACTAATGATTTAATTCAATATTCTTTGGCGGTAGACAGAGGGAATGAAAAGGTGGCCTATCTTTACGAATCGGGGCACCCCGCGGTTCTGAAACTGATTAAAAACGTTATTGATGTAGCGCATCAGAATAAGATTTGGGTCGGAATGTGCGGGGAGATGTCCGGCGAACCCCTGTTCGCATTTTTGCTCCTCGGGATGGGACTGGACAGTTTTAGTATGTCTTCCCCGTTAATTCCTAAAGTAAAAGAGTTGATAAGTAAAGTTACCCTGGAAGAGGCTCAAAAGTCCACAGTTAAGGCCTTGGTTCTTTCTACGTCTAAAGAGGTAGAAAAGTATTTACAGAGTGAGTTAAAGAGAATCTTAAAGAGTGACTTTGATCACATCTTGATGGTTTAAGATGCGAGTAGTAATCCTTGCCGCTGGTTACGGGACAAGGCTTTACCCTTTAACGCGTAAGGTCGCCAAGCCTTTAATTCCGATAAATAGCAAGCCGATAATTAATTTTTTAGTGGATAAGATAGAAGCTTTGCAGAAACATTTTCCCATTGCGGAGATAAAAATAGTTGCCAATAATAAGTTCTATCCGAGCTTTTTAGCTTGGAAGAAGAAATATCAGGTAAAGGTAAAAATCCTTAACGACGGTTCGAATAGCCCCTCGGACCGGCTGGGTGCAATTAAGGATATAAAGTTCGCTATCGATAACGTAAGGACCGACTGGCTGGTTTTAGGCGGCGATAATCTTTTTGACGATAATTTAGTAAGCTTCCTTAAGTTTTCATTGGATAAAAGGCCCCATCCGACCATCGGCATTTATGATGTTAAGCGGAAAAATAAGGCTAAGCGGTTTGGGGTGGTGATTTTAGATAAGAATAAGCAGGTAGTACGGTTGGATGAAAAACCAAGCAATCCCGATTCAACCTTGGCGGCGTCATGTGTTTATTTTTTTCCTAAGCAATCCTTGAATTTATTAGATTCATTCGTACGGAATAATGGCCGCCATGATGCTTCGGGGCAGTATATAGCTTGGCTGGCTAAAAAAACTAAAGTTTTCGGGTATTTATTTAAAGGTAGATGGTTCGATATCGGCCATTTTGATTCTCTGGAATTTGCTGGAAAATACTTTAAGTGAGGCTTAGCTTTTTTGAAGTCTGCTGAAAGCAGACGCGCAAAAAAGCTGTAGCCGAACTTACCCCCACACCAATTGTGGGTGATTCGAAAGTGACAGCCAATTGGTGTGGGGGTTAATTCGCAGACGCCTCTGCGTAAAAGCGGGGCTACGATTTACGTTCGCTTCGCTCCGTAAATCGTCTGCTCATTAAAGGAGAGAGAAATGAACCTGAAAAAGTTAAGAGGAAGAATTGACCGGCTGGACAAAGGGATTCTTGAGCTTCTCAACCAAAGAGTCCGAGAGGTTTTAAAAATAAGTAAACTCAAAAAGCAAAAGAAGCTGGCATCTTACTCTCCGGAGAGGGAAGCAAGTATGCTTAGCCACCTTAAAAAAATAAATAAAGGACCTTTTACTTCAAAAGATATCGATAATGTTTTCCGGGAGATATTGTCCATATGCCGGTCGCAAGAGAAAGTTCTCAAAATAGCTTATTTGGGTCCGGAGGGGACATTTACTCATCTTGCCGCCATAAAAAAATTCGGCAAGAAGCCGGCGTATCTTGCCACCGAAAGCATTCGTGACGTGTTTGACAAAGTAGATCGACAGGAAGCCGATTACGGAGTCGTGCCCATTGAAAATTCTACCGAAGGGGTGGTGAACTACACTCTGGATATGTTCCTGGTTTCCAATCTCAATATCTGCGCCGAGATGACGCTAAATATTTCTCATGCCCTTTTAGGCCGCAGCGCTAAGAAAATCAAGCGGGTATATTCTAACCCTCAGGTATTTGCGCAATGTCGAAAGTGGATAGCCGGGTCGCTAAAGGGAGTAGAATTGGTTTCTTGCCCTTCGACGGCCAAGGCAGCTTTGGAGGTGAAGAAGGACGCTTACGGTGCCTGTATCGGCAATAAGGTTCTGGCTAATCTTTACGGCTTAAAAGTGCTTACCGCCTCCATCGAGGATTCGCATAAAAACTATACCCGATTCTTGGTAATTGCCAGGAAGGACAGCCCTCCTTCGGGGAAGGATAAGACGTCTATTCTTTTTTCGATAAAAGACAGAGTGGGAGCGCTCTATGATGTTCTTTATTCTTTCAAAAGCTGCCGGATTAATCTTACCAAGATCGAGTCCAGGCCTTCTAAAAGAAAGCCCTGGGAGTACTACTTTTTTGTCGATTTTCAAGGCCACCGGGACAAGCCTTCTGTGCAGAAAGCATTAAAGAAGTTAGAGCGGGAATGCATTTTCGTAAAAATATTGGGCTCTTACCCTAAGGAAAGCTAGTGAAGATTTATCGCCAGGAGTTAGGTAAGATAAAAAATTACAAGCCCGGAAAGCCCGTGGAAGAAGTAAAGCGGTCTTTAGGATTAGAAGAGGTCTATAAACTTGCCTCCAACGAGATTCCTTTCCCCCCGGCATATATCCGCAAGGCGGTCCTTAAGGAATTAAAGAATATAAACCGTTATCCGGAAAGCGGCTCATTTTATCTGCGCAAGCGCTTGGCTAAGAGTTTAGGCGTCGGGGAGGAGGAAATAGTTTTCGGTAACGGTTCCGATGAAATAATCACCCTGGCTTTGCGGGCTTTGATCAGAAAAGGGGATGAAGTTATCGTTGCCTACCCCACATTTCTAATTTATGAAATTCAGGCGAGCATTACCAACGCTAAGGTGATAAGGGTGCCCATGGAAGGCTTTCGTTATTCTTTGGGGGGAATAGCCCGGAAGGTCAGCCGCAGGACAAAGATAATTTTTATTGCTAACCCCGATAACCCTACGGGTACATACCTTAACCATAAAGAGATTAGAGATTTTTTAAGAAAAATTCCGAAGAGAATACTGGTCTATTTCGATGAAGCTTATTTTGAATTTGCGCCTAAAGATTTCCCCAAAACGCTTCAATTCTTAAAAGAAAGAGGCAACATTATATTGACCCGGACTTTTTCTAAAGCTTACGGATTAGCCGGATTGCGTATCGGCTACGGAATCACCACCAAAGAAATTGCCGGGGTATTAAACAAAGTTCGCGAACCGTTTAACATAAACCGGATAGCTCAAGTATCAGCTTTGGCAGCCTTAAAGGATAATGATTTTTTAAAAAGAGTAATCAATCATGTCCGGAAGGAAAAGCGCTATTTGTACGGGGAGCTGAAGAAATGCGGTTTTCTCTTTATAAAAAGCGCGACTAATTTTATTCTTGTTGATTTAAAAAAGGATACCGGACGGTTTTACGACTATTTGCTTAAAAGGGGCGTTATCATCAGAGAGCTGAAAGGATGGGGTTTAAAAAACTTTTTCCGGATTACGGTGGGTTTTCACCGGGAAAATAAAAAGTTTATCGCTTGTTTTAAAGAATATTTGAAAAAATAAGAGGCAGATATGATTATTGTATTTACGAAAGGCGCTTCCGGCAAGGAAATCAACCGCGTTATTAAACGAGTCAGAAAATTAGGTTTAAAAGCGATGGTTTCCAAGGGGACCGAGCGCACTATCGTCGGGGTTATCGGCCCCGAAGATATCATAAGGTTGCACCCCTTAGAAGCGTTCCCCGGGGTGGAGAAGGTAATGCCGGTATTGGCTCCTTATAAGCTGGTATCCCGGGAGTTTAAAAGTCAAGACAGCGTTGTCAGGATAAGCAAAACGGTAGCTATCGGGGGTAAAAAAATAGTAGTTATCGCCGGGCCTTGTTCTATTGAAACCGGTAAACAGTTAAAAAAAGTGGCCCGGGAAGTAAAGAAGTCCGGCGCCGCGGTCTTACGCGGGGGAGCATTTAAACCTCGAACTTCCCCTTATACTTTTCAAGGTTTAGGAGAGGAGGGTTTAAAGCACCTTCGCCAGGTATCCCAAGAACTCAACATACCTACTGTTACCGAAATTATGGATACGCGGGATTTGGATTTGGTAACAGATTATGCAGATATTTTGCAGATCGGCGCTCGGAACATGCAGAATTTTAATCTTTTGAAAGAAGTCGGCCAGACCAAGAAGCCGGTTATCTTAAAGAGGGGTTTAAGCGCCACCATTAAAGAGCTGTTGATGAGTGCGGAATATATTCTGTCGGAAGGGAATTTCAACGTTATTTTATGCGAGCGGGGGATAAGGACTTTCGAAGATTTTACCCGCAATACTTTAGATTTGAGTGCGGTTCCGGCCATAAAAATGCTTTCGCACTTACCGGTTATAGTGGACCCTTCCCATGCTGCCGGGAAGTGGGGTTTGGTTAATCCTTTAAGCAAGGGCGCGGTTGCCTGTGGCTGTGACGGTCTTTTGGTTGAGGTTCACTCTAACCCGCAGGAGGCCTTAAGCGACGGTTCGCAGCAGCTCTTGCCGGAGAATTTTTCGGCCCTGATGAAAGAATTGCGTAAAGTAACCCAGGCCGTGGGCAGAGAGTTATGAAGTCAGTTAAGAAAATAGCCATAATTGGTGTTGGGTTGATGGGCGGCTCTTTAAGTTTAGCCCTTAAGCGTGAATTTCCCAAAGTGTCTGTCTGGGGTTATGCCCGCAGCCGGAAATCTTATTTGAAACTCAAACGTTTAAGAGCTGTAAATAAAGTAGAGCGGGATTTAGGCAAAGTGGTTAAAGATGCCGATTGGGTGATATTGGGGCTTCCGGTTGAGGCTATCGTCGATCATCTTAAGCGGATAGTTTTTTTCTTAAAGAAAGGAGCTGTTGTTTTTGACTTGGGCAGCAGCAAGCGATCGGTAGAAAAAGCGGCGCATAAATATTTACCCAGGGACGTTGGCTTTGTCGGCTGCCATCCTTTATGCGGGAGCGAGAAGAGCGGAGCAGAATTTGGCCGCCGCAGCCTTTATGAAGGGGCCCTTTGCTTAATCACATCTTCGCCGCGTAAAGCGGCCACGAAGACGGTAAAGAAAATGTGGGAAAAGTTAGGTTCAAGAGTAGTGTTCGTCAATTTCGATCTGCACGATAAAATTCTTTCTTCAGTGTCGCACCTGCCGCATTTAGTCTCTTTTGCTCTAACCCGGCTTGTTCCCGAAGGGCATTTGAAGTTTTGTCCGCAAAGCTTCAAAGATTTAACGCGCGTCTCTAAATCTCCCCCTTCTGTCTGGGGTGATATTTTTATGTCCAACCGGAAAAATATTTTAAACGATACCCAGAGGTTTATTAAGATTTTAGGGAAATTCAGGCGCCTTTTGGAGCAGGGGAGAAAGAAAGAAATAATCGATTTCATTGCCAAGGTAAACCGGAAACAAAAAATCCTCGCACCTTAACCATTCGTATAAAATATGATTATCGCCATAGACGGCCCGGCCGGCTCGGGGAAAACTACTATTGCGCGACTGCTTGCTCAGCGGCTGGGTATTTTTTATCTGGATACGGGAGCCACTTATCGCATGTTAACTTATGCCGTTTTAGAACAGAAAGCGGACTCATCTAACCCTAAAGTTCTCAGCCAATTAGCGCAGAGCCTTAACATTACCATAAAGGACGGGGTTCTTTACCTGGACGGGGTAAACTTAAGCCATAAAATACGCACCCCCGAAATAGACAGAAACATCTCGTTAATCGTATCTTTCCCCCAGGTCCGTAAGGTCATGGTTGATCTTCAGCGACGGCTGGCCGCTAAAGAAGATTGTGTTGTCGAGGGTAGAGACACAACCACCGTGGTTTTCCCCCAGGCTGAATTTAAATTTTATCTGGACGCCAACCCCGAAACCCGGGCGAAAAGACGCTATCAGGAGTTGGCGGGAAAGGGTGTGGATATCAGCTTCAATGAGGTAAAAGCGGATTTAGAAAAAAGAGACTCCGCCGATAAAAGCCGAAAAACCGGACCCCTGGTTTTAAGTAAAGACGCCGTCTATATTGATACCAGCGATTTGAACATCGCCGAGTCGGTAGAAAAAATAGCAAAATACGTGGGGACACATCCCTAACCATGGACACCAAGCAAACCATAAGAAATTTTTGCATTATCGCCCATATTGATCACGGAAAATCCACGCTGGCCGACCGGTTTTTAGAATTGGCCGGTACCGGCAAGAAAATAAGAGTCGAACAGGCTTTGGACAGCATGGAGTTGGAGAAAGAAAGGGGCATTACCATAAAAGCAAAAGCAGTGAGGCTGGATTTTCCCCATCAGGGCCAGAATTATATTTTAAATCTTATCGATACCCCCGGCCACGTTGATTTTACCTACGAAGTAGCCAAGTCCCTGAAAGGGTGTGAAGGCGCGCTTCTTTTGGTGGATTCTTCTCAAGGGGTTGAAGCTCAGACCGTGGCCAATTTTCATTTAGCCTTAGACAGCGACTTAAAAATCATCCCCGTACTCAATAAAATAGATTTACCCGGAGCCGATATTGAACGCAGCCGGGAGCAGCTCCTCGAGATTTTCGGATTTAAACCGGAAGAAGTTTCTTATGTTTCGGCTAAGGACGGTAATGGTGTGGAAGAGCTACTGGCGCGGATAATTGCCGAGATACCTTCTCCTTCCGGAGATACCCATAAGCCGCTTAAGGCCGTCCTTTTCGACTCCGCTTACGATTCCTATAAAGGAGTTATTCTTTTTTTGCGTATATTTGACGGAAAAATCTCCCGGGGCGACTCTATACTTTTGATGCACCAGAACAAGACTTACAGGGTGGAGGAAGCCGGAGTATTCTTGCCCGAACTTTCCCGGCGCCAGTCGCTTTTTTGCGGTGAAGTCGGATATATTTGCTGTAATATAAAGAATCCCGAAGAGGTAGACGTAGGCGATACGGTCACCTCGGCTTTAAACCCGACCCCTACTCCCTTCGAGGGCTACCAGAAGCTTTCGCCCATGGTTTTTTGCGGGATATTTCCCACTTCACCCAAAGACCACCCTTCCTTAAGGCAGGCTATCGAGAAGCTGAAATTGTCGGATCCCTCGTTTACTTATGAACCGGATAACTTAGGGAGTTTAGGCTATGGTTTCAGGTGCGGGTTTTTAGGCCTCCTGCATATGGAAATCGTTCAGGAGAGGTTAGAGCGCGAGCACGGCTTAGATCTTATCCTTACCTCGCCTAATGTTATGTATAAATTGAAGCTTAAGGGAGAAGCTGCAGCCGGCCACATCGAAAGCCCGCATCAGTTTCCCGATCCTTCCAGTATCGAAGAGATGTACGAGCCCTTCGTTAAGGCGACTATAGTCTCGCCGGTTGACGGGATGGAGCCCCTTTGTGATTTATCCAAGTTAAGAAGGGGCGAATTTATTAAGATGGATTATCTTAGCAAGGATCGATTGAGCATCGTGTTTAGTTTACCTTTAGCCGAGATAATTATTGATTTTTATGATAAAATAAAGTCTCTAACCAAGGGGTACGCCTCTTTTGATTATGAATTTACCGGATACAGAAAGACGGAGATTGTAAAAGTAGATATTTTTCTCAACCGTAAACAAACCGAAGCCTTCTCCCTTCTGGTGCATAAAGACAAATGTGAAGCCAAGGCCCGGGCCGTGGTTGAGCGCTTAAAAGAGCTGATTCCCCGTCAGATGTATGAAGTTAATATTCAGGCCGCGGTGGGTGCGAAGATTATCGCCTCCAGCCGGGTGCCGCCGTTGCGCAAGAACGTTACCGCCAAGTGTTACGGAGGAGACGTTACCCGCAAAAGAAAACTCTGGGAAAAACAGAAAAAGGGAAAGAAAAAGATGAAGCAGCTGGGCAATGTCACTATCCCCCAGGAGGCTTTTCTGGATATCCTGAAAATGTGAACGGTACCAAAGTTATGTCTAAAAGAAAGAGAAAAAGAATAGCCTGGGGAGAATGGGGTGAGGCGCTGGTAATAGCCGCTGTAATCGCCATATTCTTAAGGACTTTCTTTTTCCAGATCTATAAGATTCCCACCACTTCCATGGACCCGACTTTAAAGGCCGGCGATAGAATTTTTGCCAGTAAACTTGTTTACGGGCCCAAAGTTCCTTTTACCGGTTTACGTATCCCCGGCTTTGGGGAAATCCAGCGAGCCGATATCGTAGTGTTTATCCCCCCGGAGGAGAAGCTTAAGTTCTGGTTTAAACGGCGGCGATATATAAAAAGGCTGATCGGCTTAGGCGGAGACCGAATCCGGATTGAAAACGGCGGCGTTTATATAAACGGTGAATTATTTTCCGATCCCCGCATAGACTGGATAGACTACCGTAACTTCGGGCCTTATGCCCGGGAGGGAAAGGAAATCACCGTGCCCGAAGGAAAATGTTTTTTCCTGGGTGATAATAGCGATAATTCTGAAGACAGCCGATTCTGGGGCTTTGCCGATGAAAAAGATATTATTGCCAAAGGGATATTCATCTGGTGGCCGCCTTCGCGCATCAAAACTTTGCGTTAAGAATAATGAGGTTATTTAAGCTCTGCGTTATAATTCTGGGAGTTTTAATTTTAAGCTATTTATTGCTGCAGATATTCTTTTTCCAGCTTTACAGCGTCCCCACCTCATCCATGGTTCCTACCCTGATACCTGAGGACAGGATTTTTGTCAGTAAACTTACCTATGGGCCGAGAATTCCTTTTACTAAACACCACCTCCCCGGTTTTAGCCAGCCGCAGAGAGGCGATGTGGTTGTTTTTTTACCCCCCAGTGAGAGAAATAAAGCTTATATAAAGCGGCTGATCGGTTTAGGCGGAGACCGGATTGTGATCAAAGGGGGCAATCTCTACATAAACGGGAAGGAGGCAGTCGATCCCCGCATGGCTAATTATTATTACAACCAGGGAGATTACGGCCAGGAAGGGAAAGAAGTTGTTGTTCCGGAAGGAAAATATTTTCTTCTCGGCGACAATAGTATCCATTCTATCGATAGTCGTTTTTGGGGCTTTGCCGATACCGGAGATGTCATCGGTAAAGCGGTGTTTATCTGGTGGCCTCCGAAGAGGATCGCCATGATTGAATAGCGGTTGAATGTAAGCGGGCGAAGATTTATAATAAAAGGCAAGGAGGTAATAACATGCGGAATTCAGCCTTGATTTTGGCAATGAGTTTGATTGTCCTGGCCGGATGCACCACTGTCCAGCGCGGCGCCGGAACCGGAGCGGCGGTGGGCGGAGCGCTGGGAGCAATCATCGGCCATCAGTCCGGAGAGACCACCGAAGGAGCATTGATTGGAGCCGGAGCCGGGGCCATTGCCGGAGGTCTTATCGCCGAACAGATGGAGACCAAATTCTGCCCTCAGTGCGGCCGTAGATTCACCGCTTCAGTGGAATATTGCCCCTATGACGGAGCTCCCTTAGAGCAGATTGAGGGGAAAGGGAATTGAACAAGCGAAATAACCGACAATCGAGAAATAAGAAGAATGTCCAATATCCAAGTTCCAATGACCAAAGAAATCCCAATGATTCAAAACCCAATAAATTTGCTCATTGGGATTTGAGACATTTATTCGACATTGGGATTTGGTAATTGGTCATTGTTTGCCTGCCTGCCGGCAGGCAGGGTTATTGTTTCTTGGTCATTTTATAGGATACCTTAAGTTCGTATTATGAGTTTTGCGGATAAAGTATCGTCAATCAGGATTATTCTTATTCCGGTATTCGTTTCCCTGCTTATCTATTCGCGGACTCACCCTGCTTTGCGGACTGTAGCCGTAGGCGTCTTTA
>CAYQUQ010000006.1:0-50846 GCA_964420965.1 uncultured Planctomycetia bacterium
GTCCCAAAGCAATATCTACTACCTGGGGGTCATACTTTATACCCTTATCGCGCTCTAATTCCTGACAAGCTTCATCCAACCCCACTGCTGCCCGGTAGGGACGATGATGGGTCATGGCCTCCAAAACATCGCTTACGGCCAGAATGCGGGCTTCGGGAAGAATCTTCTCTCCCTTCAGGCGGCGGGGATAACCGGAGCCGTCTAAACGCTCGTGGTGCTGGTAGATTATCTCCGCTAAAGGAAAGGGGAAATCAATCCCCTTGATCAGGTTGTAACAATTTCGGGCGTGCTCTCTAATCAAACTGCTCTCTAAATCGCTTAATTTTCCGGGTTTATTTAAGATATCCAGAGGTATACTGATCTTACCGAGATCATGGAGCTCTCCGGCTAATTTTATCCCCAGGAGACGCTCCTGGCCCCAGCCAAAAGCCCTGCCAATCTCCTCGGCGATGCTGGCCACATGGCGGGTGTGGCTAAAAGTATACGGGTCTCTCATCTCCAGGGCCCGGCCTAAAACCTCAAGCGCATGGATCATCGTGGAAAGGCGCTGCTCTTCAAAGTTAGCGTGCGCGGTCATATCCCGGGTTATCCCCATGGTTCCGATTACCTTTCCCTGGCCATTCCACATGGGGATCTTGGTAGTAATCACCTGATTTTTTCTCCCGTCGGGGAGGGTAGTTTTTTCAATCTTGCCGACGATAGACTTTCCGGTAGTTACCACATAATTGTCATCGTCAAACATCCTTTTCGCCTGCTCGTAGGGAAAAAAGTCAAAATCGGTCTTGCCGATAATTTCCTCCTCCGGCCGGCCGGAACCTTCCAGGTAAAACTTATTCACCTTTATAATCCGGTTATTGCGGTCCTTAAAATAAACGGCATCGGGAATATTATCTAAAAGGCTTTTTAAAAAGTCCCTCTCGATTAAAAACTGTTTTTGAATGTCTTTCTGGACGGAAATATCCTGGATGATTCCTTCCAGGGAAAGGGTGCCGTCGGTAGAAAATATACAAGAAACGGTGACGGCTACCCAGAGGGGCTGACCGTTTCTCTTCTTAAAGGTAGTCTCAAAAAGCCTGACTGTTTCGTTGCGGCGCAAAATGGCATTAAAAATCTTTCGATCCTTGGGGTTGAGAAAGAGACTGTCGATTTTTTCCTTGATAAAATCGCGGCGGGAACTATACCCCAGCATGCGGTAAAGGGCGGCGTTGGCCGACTGGAAACCCTCCTGAGGAAGAAGACTGTAGCGAAATAAACCGATCCCCAGATTATCGGCCCCGATAAGACTAAGCGAAAAACAATTACTCATTTCCCCTTTTCATTAGCCAGGGTAAAGGCATTAAAAACCATTTCCACTCTTACGAACGGGATTCTTTCCGATTTGCGCTGCACAGTCAAAGACTCAACCAGTATCAGCCTCTCGCTGGCCGACAACTTTTCCATAAACCCGACCAGGTCTTTGTATTCACAGAAAAATTCCGACTCAAAGGGAGCGGCTTTTATCCCGGAAATATTGGCCAGCGCATCCGAGGGATTGTCCAGGGTTTTTACGCTCATGGTGCTGATGTTGGAAGCGGCGGCGATTTTCCTGGCTACATGGACCCCTTCAAAGTGCGATGTCCGTACCGCAGGTATCCGGCGTTCCAATTCATCTTCGGCAGCGCTTGTTTGTTTCTCATCGAAGCCTCTAATCGTAGACTCGGCGGTAACCATCTCTTTTTCCTTGTTCTTGTAGCTGGCCACTTCAGAGCTGACACCCGACGACATTTTGATCAGAATCACCAGGGCCGCAATCAAGACCAGGTCAGCGACGATAAGAATAACAACCAGTGTATTCTGGAACCAGTTTTTCTTCATTTCTCCCCACCCGTTATTTTTGCCGTTATGGTAAACTTACGCTCTTTAATCGGGGTCAAGTTTTCCCCGGAACCCCCCGAACTCAGCTTAAGGCTCTCTAACTTAAGGGGTGTAAATTCGGTATCCGCGAATAATCCCGAAGACTCCAGATTGTCACAGAAAATAGCCAGCTGCTTCTCAGACTCCTCGTAAGTGCCTACAATCGCTCCTTTCATTTTAAGCGAAATTCCCCCTTCACTGGTTTTAGACCCGCCGAAGGGCTCCTGGCTCCGGCTGCGCCCCTCGCCGCCGCCCATCATACCGCTCATGCCCCCCTCACTTTCACTACTGGACGATCCGCTTGCGGGAACAATCATCATCTCTTCCAAGAATATATTGGGCGGAGTCAGCTTACTAATGGCCACTAAAACTTCCTTCCAGGCCACGCCCATGGCATCGATCCTGGCGATTAAGGCCTGCTGACTTTCCAGTTGTGACTTTCGGGAATTAATGGCTGCGGCTTTACCGGTAAAATCCCGGTACTTTTCTTCCGAGAACCCGCCCTTTAACTTCCCCAGTGAAGCCTTGCCTACAAACAGCCGGGTTAAAAAAGTAAAAACGGCTATGCCCAGGATCAAGGTAACCACAAACAGACTATTCAAGGAAACAAAGGTAATTTGCTTTTTCCGCTTTTCGACGACAACTTCCTGAGGCAAGAAGTTTAACCCCGGCCCTTTGCCGGCAGCCCCCAGGGCCACTCCGAAGGCGGTGAAAAACATGGGGCTGATAAGGGAAACCTGCTGGGGGGCAAGTTTGCCCACGGAAACATTTTTAAGCTTACTTAAATCAAAAAGGCCCAGTTCTCCGCTGATGTTTTTGGTCAGGAATTCAAAAACCGAAGGCACCTTGGCCGTACCTCCGCAGAAAGTAATCTGGTCAATCCGGTCCACCTTGGTAATTTCTTTATGGTAGGCAAAAGAACGCCGGATCTCGGATAAAAGGTAACTCTGGCTCTCAAACAAATCTTTCTCGGTAATTTCCCCCCGGAAGAATAAATCCTCGGCTTTTTTCGCCGCCATACCTTCCTTCTTCGATATCGCGTCGATAAAATCACTCCCGCCGAAGGCAATCTGGCGCATCAGGGTCAACCGATCCTTAATAAAAATAGCCACAACCGTATTCTTAAACCCGATATCGATCAAAGCCATATTCTTGTCGGAGGGAGAAAAGCTCTCCAGGAATAAATTGATCAAGCTTACTTGGGATGCTCCGGCAAAAACCGGCTCGATTCTCTGGCTCCGGAAGAGGGAAAAGCGCTGGGAAACCTCTTCCTTGTTGGCGGAAGCGGTGAAAATGTTATAGGCTTCGGTGTCGGTCTGTACGGTGGAAAGGATGGCATACTTGACGATATCTTCGGCTGCCGGGACCGGTTTTATCCTCCGCCGGGCTTCGCGTAAAATCACCGGATCCAGTTCCGACTTCGGCATCTTGGGTAAATCCAGGAGGCAGAAATTCAAGGCCGAAAAGGGGAGAGATATACCCACAGCCGCGCTCTTAACCTCTGCGGCCGAAACCTTCTCGAAAAGTCTTTCGAAAAATACTTTTCGGTCAATTACGCCGCTATTATCCGACGGAGTCTGAAAATACTCCAGAGTTAAAATCTCCACCTTCTTCTGAGTGCCGATCTCTATCACTTTAGTCAAATCCGACCCGACATCAATACCGATTGCTTTTTTCATATCACCCGCCTACCATTTGCATCATCTTTATTAAAGGTAAGAATACCGCCAGGGCAATACCGCCCACCACTACCCCCATGATTACGATCAACAGCGGCTCTAAAATGGTAAAAATCTTACGGATGGTCCGGGGAACCTCTTTGTCGTAAAATTCACACAAGCGCTTAAACCCTTCGGATAAATTACCGGAGCGCTCCCCGACTTCAACCAGCCTTAACAGCAGCGGCGGGAATATGTTTTTATACCCGAACCCCATGGATAAAGTTCCGCCGGAAACCACCACCCGTTTGGTTTCGGAAACCACGAGCCCCAAATAAGCGTTACCGATCAAATTTTCTCCTAAGGCTAAGCACTCTACAGCCGGTATGCCGCCGCCCAAACAGAGCGCCATCGAACGCGAAAACCGGGAAAGGCAGATTTTAAAAATTAATTGTCCCACTACCGGTAGGTTTATCTTAAGGGCGTCGAACTTAAGCCTTACCCCCGGGTTCTTCAATAGTAATTTTACCAGAAAAACCAGCAAAATGATAGCCCCAATTACTAAATACCAGAATTTTCGGAAAGCGTAGCTGACCCCCATCACCATCTTAGTCATCAGCGGCAGATCCGCTCCGGCCTCTTCAAATATGGGGATAAATTTAGGTAGCACAAATCCGACCAGAATGCATACCACGATAATCATAACCACGAAGATTATGATCGGATAAGCGGCTAACTCCGTTATTTTGGCTTTTAAATCCTGCTCCCACTCCAGATAGTTAGCGACCTCTTCCAAGACTTCGGTCAACTCTCCGGTCTTTTCTCCGCTGGAGACAATGGCCCGGTAAAGAAAAGAAAAGGTACGCGGATGCAATTCTAAAGCCTCCTGCAGCGAACCTCCGGCCTCGATGTACTCTTTTATGCTGTTAATCATCGAGTGCATCTCTTCATCGGCCGCGTTATCTTCCGCCAATGACGACAAACTTCCCAAAAGGGAAAGCCCGCCTTTAAGCAGGGCGGCTAAATTGAACGTAAAAGCTAAAATCTTCTTGGCCTTGATCTTAACGTCTTTTTTCGTATGGGCGGTCTTGTGTTCGTAAGAAATCAATACTTGATTAATCGCATTGAGTTTATCCACTAATTCATTTTCATCGGTGGCAAAAATCGACCCGTCCACTTTCTTACCAAACCTGTCCCGCGCTACATACTTATATTTCGGCATTTATCCCTCCTGCCATGATATTACCGCGGTAGCCCCGTCCGCATCCTGACCAGCACCGTTCCCCGGCGGTAATCCGGAAAGCCGGCAATACTTCCGTAATTTTCGTTAATGGGATCAAGATAAACTTACTGCATCTGCCAAGTTACGGGAGCTATTTCTCCGTCAACATCCTGGCCGTCGCCGCCGCCACTGGAGCCACCCCGTTCATCATCGTCAGTCGCATCGGCACACCCCGCATCATCGGGGAAATCAACCAGGCAATCTCCGTCATCATCAAGGTTATTACTGCATCTGGGTAAAGGATGGGAACATTTTAAGCGTTTGTTGCAACCCCCAACCGCATTGCCGGCGTTTGATCTTGAAATCCAAACTCCATTAACTGCATCGTACATAATAACATTTTCGTCAAAAGGATGGGAGTAACCATGCCAGTACTTACAACAAAAATTAGCATACCCTAAGAGATTGCATGTACGTAATGATGTGGCATCATCATAGCCGGTACCTTTACCGAAAATAGCGTCAAAATTGGGTATGTCCTGGCGCATCTCATCGACAACTGGTGTGGAACCATCAGCGGCTACCGCTCCATACATACTCCCGCCACAACTTCCTTTACTGCAACTGCCGCAGCTAGGGCAGCTGGGGCCGCCGCTGCCCGTACCCAGACAGCGCGTGGGGGGGATATCAATCTGATCCGCCTGTTCATCACAGCCTTCCAGGCCATCAGGACCGGTACAAGTTTCATCGTGGGGGATTTCGCTCATATCTTCGGGCACGGCACAGCCATCATCACAGGTAGCGGCATTAGAGCCATCGGCCAGGCAAAAATCAATTCTCCCGTCGCCGTCGTTATCACTTCCGTCCGCACAGTCCACATCGGTAAAGGGGTCAATTTCTAAATCGAAAGTGCAGCCCCCGGTATTATCATCCATCCGGCTGTCCGTAAAATAAGCGTTTAAACTGGCGGCACCGGCGGGAACAACTACATTTTGAAAACCTACAAATTCATAGACGCTTCCGATTCCGTTACCGGCGGCGTTAAAAAAACGCAGTAAGGGCGCGGACATCCCCCCGATAACCCCGGTGGCCGTGGCGCAAACTTCATTATCCCTTTCGCCGGGATCGCTGTAAATACCGGTAATATTAATTGCGCTCATGGTATCTCCGGGAGAAAAATCCCCGGCTACGGCCGCCACCATCCCCGGCATTCCCGGGGCGGCCGGGCCTTCATTGCCGTGCACACCGCAAACACCCCAGAGAGCATCTACATAAAGCCCGGGAAGGGTGGAAGGAGGAGGAGGAAGGGTACCGGTTTGTAACCAGTCAATCCCTCCGTCACCGTCATTATCGATACCATCATGGCATTCGTCGTCACAGGTAGGATCCGAACAGATTAAGTTATCCATCCAGTAAGGGCTGCTATTGCCATTAGCCATGTGCCAGGAAGATGAAGCTGTATTCCACCACCAAACCCAGTTATCACCCGGAGAACTCCACTGAGTTTGAGAATAGCCGTCCATGTTATTATAACCGCCGAGCGTGCATACCCGCTGCGCAGTTACATCATCGCACCGGGTACTGTGGCCTTGATTGGGGTCGGGTATTCCGGCTCCGTCATCACGGGCCAAGTCGTAGATTTCCCAGTAACGAAATGTCCTGGTGTAAGCCGCACATGCGGCTTGGGGAGGGGCAGCCACAACACCATCAACCCGGATGGTAATTTCCCGGCGGGCAATCTCCTGAGCCGAAACCAGGTTGGTGCCGGCTAACACCCGGCCGATACCGGTAATATCCCGCTGGGTAGCCACTGCGCCCACATTAACCACCGCAATTTCATAGACATAGAGAAAATGATCCCCGGCCAAGTCTAAATCAGTTTGATCCACCACTCCGGCATAATTAACGTCATTAATAACTTCGATTATACCCCTTTCTGCTGCCGCCTGGGCCAGGTAGTAGGCGATAGAGGTATTGCGCTCATTGCTCTGGATTCGGGCTTCGTTTTTAAGGGAGCTGCCCAGGCTGGCCGCCAAGATTACCACTATTCCCATGAAAATCACTACCGATAAAACGATCTGGGTTTTTTTAGGCATCAGTTCCTCGTCCTCACTCCCGAACGCAAATGATGGGTTCGGCCTCTTCTCTGGGTGGTTAATTCGATGGTTATAAAGGATGCACTCCCGGCATTGGATAAAGCCTGGATCTCGCCGGCGTCTAAGGGTCGATTCCAGACTTTGACTTCGTCGATAAAGCCGCCCCAGAACCGGTTGTCTTCGTCGCCGTTTCTGCCGATAGAGGTCCCCCGATGGGGCGGATTATGGGGGTGGGTATAAACAATGTTGCCGGTAGCCGGGATTGAATTCTCTAAATTACCGTCAACGTAAAGCGAAGCCGTGCTACCGTCATAAGTAGCGGCCACATGGTGCCATTGGTCGTCGTTGTAATCCTGAGTTGAATCTACATTATAGCGTTGGGGAAAACCTCTGGTAAAGGCGAATCTTAAAATGCCGCTGCCGGCAGGAACGTGAATGTCCGGCCCGACATCTCGGCACCGCTTATAAATAAACCGGGCGCCCCAGGCACCACTGAATGTCCCCGAGTATCTCACCCAGGCCGAAATAGTAATGTTTACCGGAATTTCCAATAAGGGGGTAACCGGTAAATGAACATAGTCGCCGCTACCCGGCCCTCCGGTGCCGTGGCTGAAGCTTACTACGTTACCCTTTACCGGATCACTGACAATATGAGCCCCCCGCATAAATGTCCCGTTAATGCCGTTTTGAGGGTCATTGGCTGTGCCGTCGTCAAACAGCCAGCAGGCCACCTCGTCCCCGGCGCAGGTTCCCGCGGCTCCGCCGGTGTCGATAGTAGCAAAAGCATTGCCGTTAGCGTTATCCACCACAAAGTCGGCTAACTCCTGGCGGGTAGCCACGGCCGTAGCCACATCCGGGCCTTGGCCGCGAAAAATACGGTCGTTGTTGGCTCCCCCGCGCCAATACCAGACCCGGACACCCCCGGTGAGCTCAAAGTGAAACCCGTCTACCCCGGCCGGGATATCGGCCTGGCTTAAGTTGGTGCCTTCCCGGGCTTCACTGATTATGGCTTCCAGAGCCCAGCGGCAATTCTGAATTACGTCTAAATCCATCCTCTGCCGTTCCCAGGAACGCTGGAGGGAGAAAAATAACCCTCCGGCGGCTACGGAGATAATGGCAAAAACGGCGATGACTACCATCACCTCGATAAGGGTAAACCCTTTAAGCTTCATAAACTACCAGTTTCCTCGAAAGGTAGAGACAGTCCGGGATCCGGTCCGGGCCCCGATCTGCCAGAGTACGGTTATGTCAATTCTTCGTAATTCCAGCTGTCCGGCCGGGTGTCCGGTATGGGGATAGGTTAAGTGGGAAGTAACTACCGTCTCCCGGCGGTACTGGGGAAAATCGGCAATGCTCCCGTAGCCTTCGATAGTGGTAGCTACCGCTGGTAAAGCCGCGGGATAGCTTAGCTCTTCCATCCTTTCCCGGGCTAAACTTACGGCTACACTATCCACGCGGGAGCGGCCCAGGGCCATATAGCCCTGGCGAAAGATAACGGCGATGCCGTAAGAGACCAGCATCAGCACCATTACCGCTACCGCCAGCTCAATAAGACTGAAAGTTCGTTTTAATCCCATCGGATATAACCGGTCTGTCCGAATACGGTTACCTGCCGGGTTCTTCCTCTGTGGGTTAAGGTTATCACCAGATCCTGGGTGGTTCCGTAAAGGGCCTCAAAGGTAAGAGTGGTTAAAGCTGCCGGGTTTAAGGCCACCCCCCCGATATCCATCTGCTCGGTATCCAGCAAAGTGCCGGTGAGCGGGTCTCCCCGGTATACCTCGTACCGGAGGTTGACCGTATCGAAAGCGACAGTATGGTCGTGGTGCCGGGCCACAGCCAGATCCCGCACTGCGGCTAAATCGCTGGCCAGCTCCCGGGCCTGGGCATCGAGTTGCTTGGGGCTGAGGCTGGAAAAAGAAACCCCGATTACCCCGGTAAGCACCCCGATTATGGCTAACACCACCATAATCTCGATAAGGGTAAACCCCCTGCGCTTAAATAGCATTCTACCTTTGATAAAACCCCTCCTTGAAAGCACCCCGCACCCGGCATTGCCGGGTACAGGGATATTAATCTAATCGCAATTAACGATGCAGGTAAACTATAATGTCATCCCGACCGGTATCAGCATCGCCGGTATTTATACCGCAAATCAAATCTGCGCGGTTCCAACAAACTCTGTTTCCATCTGGCCCACGGCAAAGAAAGCTAGCGCAGGCGCCAGGGTGCCCAGGTTGACCCACAGGACATCTCCATTCATTAGGGTGTCCGTCATAATAGTAGTTTCTTCCCCAGGGATCCAGAGCTACGGCCTTCTGCAAATAAGGCCCTTGCCAGGTGTTAGCAGGGTAGCCATTATTGCAAAGCAAACCATAACGGCAGTCATTCAAGGCTGCGGAAGTAGTAGCATCACCCATCCATCCGCCGTCTCTTTCGCCGGGAGTTCTGCCGGTATCAGCCAGCAGAGAGAACATCGCCGTGGATGTGTTTTTGACTTCTGCTTGGGCCTTGGCAATCCGGGCCCTCTCCACCATGTGCATGATCTGGGGCAGCATAATCGTGGCCAGAATCGCGATGATGGCCAAAACCACCATCAATTCGATTAAGGTAAACCCTTTTCTCACCATTTTCCCTCCTTTCTGTAATCTTCTTGTTCTCCACTCTGTTTTTAAACTTCATCCGGCTGGACATCTTCTTCTACAGCCCTGTTGGCATTGGCCTTGATCACCTGGGTGACCACCAGCCCGATACAAAGAACAAAGATGAGAAAGGCTATAATTCCCACCATCTTGTTGTTCTTCCAGTTCGCCATCACTTCACCTCCTTAACTTTCCCGCTCAAGGCGGGGATCCCCAATCTTACTCTCCCCCCTATTAACCTACTCCCGAATCAGAAAAATAGTCAACCAGTAGTTGTTCCCGAAATCTTCTACCTGGCCGCGAGTCTGCCAACCACCCTCAACGCCGTCGATGATACCGTTTACCAGTTGTCGCACCCATTGACTCACCCCGCCGAACAGCGCTTGATTACCGTTGCCGGTAGTATCCACGGTACCATTCATGTCCAGGTCAAACCCGATTCCGCCGGCACCTGACGGCCAAACGCTTAAGCTGCGGTAAACCCCTAAAAAATGGTTGCCAAAAGGGTTTTGGCCGGTGGTCAAGGGTGTCCGCAAATAAGGGCCATTCCAGGCAGTAGCGCCGCCGGGATTCATTGACAGCTGATGGTTAGCGGGTCCGGTATAACCCGGAGCAGCATACTCTAAACCGAATCCGCCCAGGTCATGACGGTACATCTCCCCGGCCGTGCGGAAAGTATCGGCTAAAGCCACAATCTTGGCCGCCTTGGCTTTATCCATAGCCCGGGTAATCTGGGGAGTAATCATCACCCCCAGAATAGCGATGATGGCAATAACTACCATCAATTCAATCAAAGTAAAACCGCTTTTCATCTTCATCTTGCCTCCTTGGCTAACTACCCCCGATTTACTGGTTATTATTATAGCGTAGCCTCATTCAATGCCCGCAGCTCTTGTTCTATCTTCTCCTTGTCTACGCGAGGGCCGCCCTGGCCCTTGGTCAACATGGTCACCATCAACCCGATGGCCACGATAACTACCAGTGCGGCTAAAATTCCGATCATCTTGTTATTTTTCCAACCCGCCATCTCTTAACCCCCTTACTAACTTTGACCTCTATTGTCCTGCTTCTTTAAGTAACCCGAAACACTTCATCCACGGTAGTGATACCGGAAAAAAGCTTATTTAAAGCTTCATTACGCAAAACAGACATGCCTCCCTCGATGGCAATTTTGCGCATATTCTCGGCCGACTCCTTGCGCAAAATAGCCGCCTGAAGCGTGGAGGAAGTACGCAAAAGCTCGTAAATCCCCAATCTCCCTTTATAGCCGGTATTACCGCAAATAGTGCACCCTTTTCCCCGGTAAAATTTTGCTCCCTCGGGTAGTTTCTCCTTTAACTTCAGAGAGGCGATTACCTCCGGAGTAGGGGTGTAAGCCTCCTTGCACTTGGAGCAGATTTTACGCACCAGGCGCTGGGCTAAAACCCCCAATAAAGACGAAGAGACTAAAAACGGCTCCACCCCCATATCGATCAAGCGGTTAAAAGCAGTAGGCGCATCATTGGTGTGCAGGGTGGAAAAAACCAGATGCCCGGTCAGCGCGGCCTGGATGGCAATCTCGGCGGTCTCTAAATCCCGGATTTCACCGACCATGATGATATCCGGATCCTGCCGTAAAAAGCTGCGTAAAGTGCCAGAAAAATTAAGCCCGATTTTCGAGTGTACCTGCACCTGGCGCATCCCGTGAAACTGGTATTCCACCGGGTCCTCCACAGTCATGATGTTTACATCTTCTTTATTGAGCAGCTGCAGGGCCGAATAAAGGGTAGTGGTCTTTCCCGAACCGGTGGGCCCGGTGACCAGGATTATCCCGTAAGGCAGCTCAATCATTTCTTTAAACCGGGTTAAATCATTATCCGAAAACCCCAGCGATTTTAAACCGACCACCAGCCCGGATTTATCCAGCACCCTTAACACGATATTCTCGCCGTGCACGCTGGGACAGGTGGAAACGCGAAAATCGATCTCTTTGGCCTCGATCTTCATCCGCAGCCGGCCGTCTTGGGGCAGGCGCTTCTCGGATATATCCAAGGCCGATAAAATCTTGGTCCGGGAGATAATCGGGGCCTGGAGGAGTTTAGGGGCAACGTGGCGTTTATGCAAAACACCGTCAATGCGGTAGCGGATATTGACCACTTTTTCTTCGGGCTCGATATGGATATCCGAAGCTTTATCGTGGACGGCTTTACTGATCATCAGGTTAACCAGCCGGATTACGTTGGCTTCCTGCTCCCGGTCCCCGGCTAAAAGCTTCTTATGGTCAATAGCCGAAAGCACCTCTTCCACTGTCCCCGAAGAACGGTAATGCTGTTCAATAGCCCAGGAAACATCGGCCTCACTGGCTAAAAGAGTCTTGACCTTACACCCACTGCGGTCGCGGATGTAATCAATAGCCACAATATCGTTAGGGTTGGGCGTAGCCAGGTAGAGGATATTTTCGGAGAGAAATAAAGGCACCACTTTGAATTCCCGGGCATCGTGCTCGTTGACCAGAGAAAGAACATCCTTTTCCACGATGTAATCCCCGAGATTAGCTACCTCGGTCTCCATCTGGGAAGCTAAGGCCAGATTTATCTGTTCCGACGCAGCCCAGCCGCGCTCGACCAGCAGGTCACCCAGGCGCTGGCCGGTAACTTTCTGCTCGGCTAAAGCCTGCCTGAGGACGCTTTCGGTAATTACGGATTCGGCAATTAAAAGCTCGCCTAACTTTTTTCGTACGGAAGGTCTGGATGTGTTTTTGGGGTCGCTCTCCGCCATTAATATCCTTTCGCTTATCCGCGTTCACGGACGGTTAGGATACACGCCTCTACCCACAATTAAACCATACCACATTCTAATTAATTTTTAAAGGGGAAATATCTAAATGGAAGCGCTTACAGAAACCCCGCCTCCCTCACCCTTTTTCCCTTTACTTTCAATATATTTTTTACTTATTAGTTATAGGCGTCCAGGGCTCTCTCGATCTCTTCCTTCCTTTTCATCTCCCGATCGGTCCAGGAAGTACGCTCCCGTTGCAGTTGAACCTCCCGGGCTTCCTTCTCTTCTTCAATAAGCTTAGGGATTATTCTTAAGTAAGTGGCGCTGTTGGCATACCCCGGGCTGATTCTCTCCACCTCACTAAAATAATCAAAGGCCTTAAGGTATTCCCCTTCTTTATACAGGGAGACGGCCTGGCGGTAAAGGGCATCAGCCTTGTCACTGACCTTATCGCGGGTTATTTTCTGCAATCTCTTTTCCTCTTGCTTGACCTCGCGCTGGAAAATTTTGTCTATTTTTCGCAGGTAATATTCGGTCTTTCCGTAACCCGGGCTTAAAGTCTGCAGCTGTTTGAATTTCTCCTCGGCCCGGGGATAATCTTTCTGCCCGTACAAGGTCAATGCTTCCTTATAAAGCTCTCGGACTTCTCGCTTTCTTGCGGTTTTGGCCTGCTTTTCGGCCTCAGCCTGTTGCCGAGTCTCTTCGGCAATCTGCTCCTGCTCTGCTCTCAGCTGCTCCTTTTCGGCCCGGAGCCTTTCTTGCTCGGCTTTTTTTTCCGCACTCTGCTCCTGTTTTTCCCGCTTTTTTCGCTCCTTTCGGATAAGCTTGGGCAGAATTCTTAAGTAATAGTCAGTTTTGGCATAACCGGGACGCAATTCGTGAACCGCGTTAAATGTTTCATAAGCTTCCTCGTACCTTCTCTGCCGATAGAGGGAACGGGCTGAACTGTAAAGCTGCTCGGCCTGCGCTAATCTCTCGGCCTCCTCTTCCTCTTCGGTAAGGCCCTTAAGCTCTTTTTCCAAAGCATCAGTGCGGGCTACTTCTTTAAGCGGTACCATCTTCAGCACTGACCTTCTTCCTTCCACCCGGGGCCTGATCCTTTCCTCGACTGCGGCGCTGTACTCAAATTCCGGCCGGGTGATAATGGTCGGTGAGACGAATATTACCAATTCGGTTTTTTCCGTTCGCGTCTTTGCGCTCTTGAACAGATAACCCAGATAAGGTATATCTCCTAAGAGGGGTATCTTTGATTCGCCATCGATAACCTTATTCTTGATCATTCCGCCGATAATCAAAGTCTCCCCGCTGGCCACGACTACTTTGGTCTGGGCCTGGCGGCTCTCGATAATCGGCACTGTATATTCTACCTCCTGATTATTGGCGGTAGTTAAAGTAATCTCGTAATCATCGGTTTTTTCGCTTACTTCCGGCTGAAGGAGCATGCTGATTTTCCCGTCCTCGTTTATGGTCGGGGTAGTTTTAAGAATAATCCCGGCCGGTTCAAAATTAACCTCCCAGCTGACTTCCGACCCGCCCTCGCTGGTGGAAACTGTCGGCTCAGCCCAGGGATAGACATCGGTCACCCTGATTTCGGCTTCCCGGTTATTAACCGTGGTAATGCTGGGAGCGGATAGAATATCAGTATCATATTCATTGGCCAGAGCCTGCATAACTAAAGATATATTGTCATTAGCCACGGTAAGACTGAAAGGAGTCTCCGAGCCACTCGCGACCTGGTTAGGAGGATAGTAGGTGTTTTTATAAGAGGTAGCCTGGGTTATGCCCTGGCCGGCATTAGCCGAATAGACGTTAAACCCGCCCATGGTAAACCCGTTCTTATCGGCGAAAAGGGTCCAGTTTATCCCCAAAGCATTTTCGCCTTCCAGCTTAACCTCCACTATCCGGGCTTCGATGTGCACCTGCTGGGGCGGGACATCGACCATACCCAGGTACTCTTCAACCCGCTTGATATTCTCCGGATAATCGATGACCAGGATGGAATTGGCTTCATCGCCGTAGAGAACCTCCCCCTGCTCGGAGAGAAGAGGATCGATAGCCGAAACGTTTCTGCCGGCGCCTCCGATCCCACCCGAATCCGAGCCCGCTCCGGAAAGAGCGCTGGCCGCCGACTCCAGGCCCTGGCTGAATCCGGAAAGCGCGAACGATAAACACAATATCAAGCTTAAAGCCTGCTTGACCACACCCCGTTTAGGTTTATTTACCGTAATAATGGTCCACCTCCTGCTAATAGAACGTACTTCTACTTATCCTTATTCTCCGCCGCCGCCTCCGGAATCACCGCCGGAATCGCCGCCACCTTGGCCACCTACATCTAAACTATATTCTTCAGTCCTTACTTCACCTTCTTCTTCTACGCCCACCAGCTCTTTGGAGCTGATATACTTTAATTTAAAGACACGACTGGTGGTTTTGCGGTCCACAGCCTCGAGATAACTCTCGATATTCTTAACATTGGGAGGGTAATCGATGACCAACAGAGAATTAGGCAATTTTCCCAGGAATATCTTCCCCTCTTGGGAAAGAAGGTCATATATGGTATTCTCTCCGGAAACCCCTCCGCCCGAATCGCCTTCTCCGCCGGCTCCTCCGACTCCTTCGCCGCCTTCGCCGCCTTCGCCGGATTCACTTCCGCTGCTGCTGCGCGCCCCTTCCAGTAGCTCTTTAGCCTCTGCGGACCTTAAAACAAAGGTTTTAGCGATTAAATGCGGGAAAACCCGGATGATATTCCCGTCCTTTTCCAGGGCCAGGTTATTATTCTTAAGGATTACCTTCAAGGCCTCTTCTAAAGAGATATTGGAAAAACTGGCGGTAACCTCACCTTTCACATCCTTATCCACCAGGATGTTTAAGCCGTAATCATGGGCAAATACCCGCAGGAGATCTCCGACTTCGACATCACGAAACTCCATGGAAAAACTGTCGCCGGCCTGCTGCTCCACCCGCATTAACGGCGGCTCCTGCTGGACAGCTGTTTCTCCGCCGCTGGGAGACTCAAACTCGCCCCCCCCGCCGGGAATTTCCCCGCCGGCAAAATCCTCGTCGGCTTGCGCAAAACATATTGGAGTAAACCAGAAACCCAACGCCATCAGCACAAAATAAATAACTACTTTTTTCATTCTGTATCCCCCTCGAATAAGTCCGGCAAGTGCAAAATGACTTGCCCGCCCCTGTCCATTAATACTACCTGATCCCGCGTAATCGCGATAACCTGTCTGCTGCCGACGGTCTGGCCTTCGCTTAATACCTGCCCTCCGATTAAGGCTTTCTTGCCTTTATCGGATATAAAAATGGCGGTAAGATTTAAGCTTAAGCCCTCATCGTCTTCCTGGATAACCCCGGCCATCTTTAGCGCCGCTTCTTCTTCCACCTTTAAAAAAGGATTACGCAGCTCCTCACTATCCGAAACAGTATCGATAGTATCGATAGTATCGATAGCCTCATCGATAGCCAATGCCGCCGGCATAAAAGTAAGGCTTAAACCTAAAGCCAGAGCTAAAACCTGAACCACTAAGTTAATTTTCATTATCCTCTCCCCAGTATTTTTCTCAGCTTCTTAATATCGCCGGCCGTATACTCCCGCCACTTATTAATCGGGTTACGCCGGGATTTAGGAAATATACCTTTTTTCTCGTAACGGATAACCGTCTGTTTGGAAATGCCTAATTCCTTAACCACCTCTTCAATCGTAAAATAACGGCTTTTTACCATTTATACACCTCAAGACTGTCTAAACGGCTCTAATACCTTAAGAAGCTTCTAATAGTGCTTGATATATCTTGATACACCCTGGTGCGTTCTGATATAGCCTAATTTACCTTAAACCTCCGGGGAAGTCAAGAACTATTTTTGAAAAAAAAGCTTATTTTTCCATATTTTGGGGCCTTTCTTGATCCCTACCACATCTTGTGGACGGAGGAAGGCGGTCTTAGGGCCAAAAAATCGAAAAAAGGTAATGTTTTTAAGGCTAAAATAGCCTGGTGGGGATAGGGGAAGTAATCCTATGCCGAGGGCTCAAAAAGGGTATATTATATAAGGTAAGAGAGGGGGTAGAATGAGGATAATTCGGGACAGACCCCCTATATTCATTCGTTAATTGGGGTCTGTCCCGAATTAAAAATCGAATTAGAAGCTAATTAGTAACCCATGCCCCCGCCGGGCATTCCGCCACCCATTCCGCCGGGCATCGGGGTTTTCTCTTCTTTTTCCGGCTTATCCGCCACAACCGCCTCGGTAGTAATCAGCAGCGAGGCTATAGAAGCGGCATTTTGAATTGCTGTCCGGGCCACCTTGGTGGGGTCAATAATACCGGCCTCAAACATATCCGTAACCTGATTCCGCTCGGCATCAAACCCCACGTTGGCCTTTTCCTTCTTAAGCTGTTCCACCAGTACCGAACCTTCCAGACCGGCATTGGAGACCAACTGCCTTAGAGGCTCTTCTAAAGCTCTTTTGACGATATTTACACCGATTTGCTCGTCACCTTCAACCGCAACGTTGCCCACGGCCGGAATACTGCTTAAGATTCCGATTTCGCCGCCGGGGATTATACCCTCCTCTACGGCAGCCCGGGTAGCGTGCAAAGCATCTTCTACTCTGGCCTTTTTCTCTTTCATCTCGGTCTCGGTAGCTGCACCCACATTAATGACGGCTACTCCGCCGGCCAGCTTGGCTAATCTCTCCTGCAACTTCTCGCGGTCGTAATCCGAATCGGTATCTTCTATCTGCTTCTTAATCTGGTTAATCCGGCCCTGGATGGCGTTGGTTTTGCCGGCGCCTTCCACGATAGTCGTATTTTCCTTATCCACCCTTACCTTTTTGGCCCGGCCTAAATCATCCAAAGAAACGCTTTCCAGCTTTATGCCTAAATCTTCGGTGATCGACCTTCCGCCGGTAAGAATAGCGATATCATCCAGCATGGCCTTGCGCCGGTCGCCGTAACCCGGAGCCTTTACCGCGCAGCAGGTAAAGGTGCCTCTTATTTTATTGACCACTAAAGTGGCTAAAGCCTCGCCTTCCACGTCTTCGGCAATAATCAATAATGGTTTACCGGCCCGGGCGATTTTCTCCAAAAGGGGCAGCATATCTTTAAGGTTGGCTATCTTCTTCTCGTAGATAAGAATATAGGGGTCTTCTAAAAGGACCTCCATTTTCTCGGTATCGGTCACGAAGTAAGGGGAAAGATACCCCTGATCAAACTGCATCCCTTCCACCACATCCAGGGTTGTAGCCATGGATTTTGCTTCCTCAACGGTGATAACCCCGTCTTTGCCCACCTTTTCCATGGCGTCGGCTATGAGCTCTCCGATCTTGGACTCACCATTGGCAGCGATAGTGGCTACCTGGGCGATCTCTTTCTTGTCTTTAACCGGCTTGGAGATTTTTTTAAGCTCGGCGATCACTACTTCCACCGCTTTATCAATCCCTCGTTTTAAAGCCATCGGGTTTGCTCCGGCCGCGACATTCTTGATCCCTTCTTTAAAAATCGATTCGGCTAAAACCGTGGCCGTAGTTGTTCCGTCACCGGCAGTATCCGATGTTTTTTCGGCCACCTCTTTAACCAGCTGGGCGCCGATATTCTCGTAAGGGTCTTCCAGCTCGACCTCTTTGGCTACGGTAACCCCGTCTTTGGTTATGGTCGGCGAACCGAATTTTTTCTCGATGACCGCATTGCGGCCCTTCGGCCCCAGGGTAACCTTAACCGCCTTAGCCAGCATTTCCACGCCTTTTAAGACTGCTCTGCGGGCCTCCTCGCTAAATATTAACTGTTTTGCCATAGTTCAAACCTCCTTTATTTATTCCACTATCCCTAAGACATCCTCTTCCCGGATGATTAAATACTCATCGCCGTCGATAGTCACTTCCGTTCCGGAATACTTACCGTAAAGGACTTTATCGCCTACCTTTAAAGACAATGGTATTGCCTTGCCGTCATCGGACTTTTTCCCCTCGCCTACGGCTACGATTTCCCCCTCCTGGGGCTTCTCTTTGGCCGTATCCGGAAGAACGATTCCGCCTTTTGTCTGTTCCTTGGCTTCCAGGGGTTTAACCAAAATCCGATCCGCTAATGGTTTAAACTTCATACCCACACCTCCTCAATTTTCTAGTGTTTAACTCAAAAAAATGATCTCGAGCCCGCCGAAGGCGGGCGAGAGATCTTACTAACCTATCACACTCTTAAGTTAGCAATCTACCCTCAAGAGTGCTAATTATACTTGAGTAGAGAATATTGTCAAGAATTTTTTTAAATAATATATAATATGGCCGTATTCTGCAACTGTCTACAGAGTAAAGGGTTAAGAAAGGCGGGTTTAAAGAGCTCTTGTCCGGCTCAGCCGCAACAGGCCCTTAGCCACTAAAAAAGGCTCGTAATAATAAGGAAAATTTAAGGCCGGTAAAACCACTGCCGCTTCTCCTCCGGTGATAATAACTCTTTCTGTACTCGAAAGCTTAAGCTTTTTTTGGTATGTTTTTACCAAAGAGTTCGCCATCGCCGAGAAGCCTTCGCTTAATCCTTTATTGATACTTTCGCGGGTGGTGCGGGGTATACGCGTCCGGGGTTTTCCGAATTCAATCTTAGGCGGTAAAAGCGCGCACCGCGACAGCACCTTTAGGGTCGAGCCGACCCCGGGAAGGATCAGGCCGCCTAAATATTGGCCGCGCGAAGATAAGAAATCTAAAGTTATGGCCGTACCGAAATCTAAAATCAACCTGGCTTTAGGGACAAGGGCTCTGGCCGCATAGGCGCCGACTAGCCGGTCCATACCGATTTGCTTCGGATTATAATAGCTTTTGATCGGTACTTTTAAATCTTCTCCGACGATATATACTTTGTTTTTTAATTTCCTGAATATCTTATTCACGCTGGGGACAACTGAACAGACCAGGATAATTTCCCGCGAATATCCGGACAAAACTTTTCCGGCCGCTTTCAGGGAAATGTTAGCCGTCGGGAGGCTGTACTTCTTTACAATTCTTTCGCCCCGAAACCAGACAAAACTTACATTAGTATTTCCAACATCAACTGCAATCATAATTTCATATTGAAAAATTCGTTTTTGCTTCTACCGTTGCTTAATAACCTTTTCCAGCTCCTCGATCTTATCGCGCAACCGGGCGGCTCGTTCAAATTGCAGATTCTTAGCCGCCAGGTACATCTCTTTCTTCAGCTGGGCCACTGCCTCGTGCAACTCGATTTCCTTGCCTTCTAAATCCAGGCGCTGGCGTAGCTTACCCTCCTCGCTTAAGTATATTTCGATCCCTTCCCGGACCGCCTTCTGGATGCTCTTCGGCGTTATCCCGTGCCGGGCATTGTGTTCGCTCTGGATTTTTCTCCGGCGCTTACTTTCGGTAATCGCCTTCTGCATCGATCGGGTAACCTCATCGGCATACATAATAACTTTACCGTTAATATTACGGGCGCAGCGGCCGGCTACCTGGACCAGGGAGGTAGCCGAACGTAAAAAGCCTTCCTTGTCAGCATCGAGGATGGCCACCAGGGAAACTTCCGGTAAATCCAACCCTTCCCTCAACAGATTTATGCCGATAAGCGCGTCAAACTTTTTAAGCCGTAGGTCTTTTAAAATCTTTGCTCTTTCGATGGTGTTGATATCGGAATGGATATAATTGACCTTAAGGCCTTCCTCTTTCAGGTACTGCGCCAACTGCTCGCTCATTCTCTTGGTCAGCGTAGTCACCAAAGTGCGCTCTTTCCGAGCCTCTCTTTGTTTAATCTCCTTAATCAAATCATCAATCTGGTTCCGGGTGGATTTTACCACTATTTCCGGATCAGGCAAGCCCGTGGGCCTTATGATTTGCTCAATGGTCTCTCCTCCCGATAGCTTTATCTCGTAATCAGAAGGCGTGGCCGATACGTATACCTTCTGGCCGGTAAGTCCCTTGAACTCCTCAAATTGTAAAGGCCGGTTATCCAGACAAGAAGGAAGTCGAAATCCGTATTCAACCAATGTCTGTTTACGGGCTCTATCCCCCTCATACATACCCCGCAATTGGGGGATAGTGGCGTGGCTTTCGTCAATTACGGTCAAAAAATCCAGGGGGAAATAATCGAGCAGGCAATAGGGACGGGAGCCCGGGGGGCGACCGCTTAGGTGCCGGGAGTAATTTTCGATTCCATGGCAATACCCGCACTCTTTAAGCATCTCTAAATCAAACAAGGTCCTCTGGCGCAGGCGCTCCGCTTCCAGGAGTTTCCCCTGCTTATTTAAAAAATTCAATCTATCCTCCAGCTCCCGGCGGATGGTTTCTGTACCCCTTAGTATCTTATCCTCCTCGATAATAAAATGCTTGGCCGGATAGATCCCAATTTTTTCTAAAGTGGTTATTTGCTTCCCGCTTACCGGGTCAAACTCGTAAATCTTTTCCACTGCATCGTCAAGAAACTCCACCCTTACCGGCCTTTCTTTGTAAGCCGGGAATATATCCAGGATATCTCCCTTTACTCGGAAGGTGCCCCGGCGAAAATCAAAATCATTCCGCTCATATTGAAGCGTGACCAACCGCTTTAAGAAACTTTCCAAGGGGGTAGAATCCTTTCGTTTTATATAAAGAAGCAGGCTCTGGTAGTCTTGGGGAGACCCCAGGTTATAAATACAGGAGACTGACGCCACTATCAGGGCATCCCGGCGGGACATAAGGGAGCTGGTGGCCGATAACCGCAGGCGGTCTAACTTGTCATTGATCGAGGCATCCTTTTCAATATAGGTATCAGTCTGAGGAATATAGCTCTCCGGCTGGTAGTAATCGTAGTAGCTGACGAAATATTCCACTGCGTTCTGGGGGAAAAACTGTTTAAATTCGGCGTACAACTGGCTGGCTAAAGTTTTATTGTGTGAGATTACCAGCGTGGGACGATTGATTTTTTCGATAGTGCAGGCTAAGCTAAAGGTCTTTCCGGAACCGGTTACTCCCAGAAGGGTCAAATGTTCCTTGCCGCTGTTTACGCCTGCGGTTAATTTTTGTATGGCCTGGGGCTGGTCACCGGTAGGCTTAAATTTACTCACTAACTTAAATCTATCCATATCATCCCTTTCCACACCGCCGCGGTGTGGAATTATTTGATGTCTAAGGAAAAGTTGATGGCCGGGGCAGAATGGGTTATCGCGCCGGCAGCGATAAAATCTACTCCCGCGCGGGCAATGTTGCGCACATTACCTAAGGTTATGCCGCCGGAAGCTTCCAGCTTGATCTGCGGAAAGCATCGGTTACGCCAAGCTGCGGCTGTTCTGATTTTACTCCGGGTGAAATTATCGAGCAGGACTATTTGCGGTTTACATTTGGCTATCTCCTTAAACTGGGCTAAATTTTCGACTTCGATTTCAATTTTAAACCTGGTTTTTCGGCGCAGACGGCTAATCAGTTTCCTTACTTTATGTTTATCGACCCGGCCCTTAACCATAAACCGGCCGGCTTTAAGGTGGTTATCCTTGATGAGAATACCGGTGGCTAACGAGCTGCGGTGATTATACCCACCCCCTGCTCTTACTGCATACTTCTCTAAATACCTTAAGTTAGGAGTGGTCTTGCGGGTATCCCTGATCCTTACCCCCGTACCCTTAACCGCATCCACAAGTTTACGGGTCGCCGTAGCGATACCGGAAAGATGGGATAAAAAATTTAAAGCTGTCCTTTCGCCGGAAAGAATGGCTTTAGCGTTTCCCTTTATACTGGCTATTGTTTGATTTTTCTTAA
Source organism: uncultured Planctomycetia bacterium (assembly GCA_964420965.1). GTDB lineage: Bacteria > Omnitrophota > Gorgyraeia > Duberdicusellales > 4484-171 > CAYQUQ01. The sequence goes on from CAYQUQ010000006.1 coordinate 21,995, forward strand.
ACAGGCGGCCCTCTTTTTTAAAAAATTTAACCCTTATTTTTTTATCCACCTGCTTAAAAACTGTCTGGACTATTTCCCGGCCGCACAATACCCCCTTTTCATTAGCCACAATAACCGCGGTTACCTTGCGGTCCGGGAAAATAGACAGAGCAGTGGTGATATCTCTTTTTACTCTGTCTTCGGCCAAGGCCGAATCTACCAGCGCTTTGACCCGGCTACTTAAAGGCATCTCTTAATTCCTTGAGTTTATTAACTTCAGTCAAAAAATCTCTACCCTTATTCCTTTCTTCCTCCACCTTTTCCGGTGGGGCCTGCTCAATAAATTTAGGATTATCCAGCCGGGCTTTATTCTTAGCCAGCAGCTCCTCGAACTTCTTGATTTTCTTATCCAGGGAACTGCGGAAATCATCCTCATTAACCCCTTCGACCAGTAAATTCAACTTACCTAATCTGCCGGCATAAAGTATCCGTTTCAGTTTCTCTTTTTGGCGGCTATCCAGAAACTGAATCTCCTGCGAAAGGGTTAACCGCTCGATCCAGGGCTGATGGATTTTTAAAAAGGCTAACTGCGCTCCGGTTGACTGCAGTTGTAGTTTTACTTTCCGGGTGCCGATACCCAAAACAGACTTAAGGTTCCGGATGTTTTTTATGGTCTCGATTAGCTCCTCAATCTGGGCCAAGTCTTTTGGATCCGTCTTCACCTTATGTTTCCGGGGCCAGCGGGCACAAACCAGGCTATCTTCTAAAGTCAAAGCCGTATTGTCTTTAACCAACTTAAAAATTTCCTCGGTGATGAAAGGCATGAATGGATGGAGTAATTTCATGGCATCAATAAGCACGCTTAAGGTAACCTTGGCTTTATCCAGAGTAAAATCGTGTTTAATAATCTCGATATACCAGTCGCAAAAGGTATGCCAGAAAAAGTCGTAAATCTTTTTGGCCGCCTCATTTAAAAAGTACTTATCTAAATCGACCTCAACTGCGGCTCTAGTTTCGTCCAGTTTTGTTAATACCCACTGATCAACCTCATCAATTTCCTTAAAATCGAGGTCGGTTATGTTTAAACCCCGCTCTTTTAGGTTAAGAAAGATAAACCGGGTGGCGTTCCAGATTTTATTAGCAAAGTTGCGGCCGACCAGAAATTTCTCATCGGAAAGGTAAACATCCGAACCGCTGGCCGCCAGCAGCATCAGCGAAAACCGCAGAGCATCGACCCCGAATTTATCGATTACATCTAAGGGGTCGATGATGTTACCCAGGGATTTAGACATCTTTATTCCCTTAGCGTCTCTTACCGTTCCGTGGATAATAACATCCTTGAAGGGAATCTTTCCCTGAAATTCTAAACCGGCCATAATCATCCGAGCTACCCAGAAAAAGAGGATTTCCGAAGCGGTAATCAAGCAATCCGTGGGATAAAAATACTCCAGCTCTTCTTTCAGCTTATTTTTATCGGCTGACAGCTGACGGCTGACAGCTGACGGCTCAGTAAACGGCCAGTAAAAAGTGGCAAACGGCCAGAGCCAGCTGGAAAACCAGGTATCCAACACATCCTGATCCTGAACCAAATCCTCTGAGCCGCAATCCGGACACTGCCGGGGTTTCTCTGCAGCCACAATAACCCCTTTTAAATTTTCAGCTTTCAGCTTTCGGTCATCAGCTTCCTCTTGCTGAAGGCTGACAGCTGACGGCTGACAGCTCTTACAGTAATAAACCGGCAGTTGGTGTCCCCACCAGATCTGGCGGGATATGCACCAATCCTGGATGTTATGCATCCAGTTAAGGTAAACCTTCTTCCACCTCCGGGGGTAAAACTTAACCTGATCTTTCTCCACCACCTTAATCGCTTCTTCAGCCAGGGGTTTCATCTTCACAAACCACTGCATAGATACCCGGGGTTCGATTATAGTGTGGCAACGGTAGCAATGGCCGGCGCTTATCTTGTAGGGCTCTTTTTTCTGGATAAGCTTTTTCTCCTCCAGAACCTCGATCAGAGCAGCCCGGGCTTCAAACCGGTCCATCCCGATGAAATCATCGGGGACATTTTTATTAAGCGTAGCGTCTTGGTTCATGATATTTACAAAATCCAAGTGGTATTTCTTTCCCATCACGAAGTCAGCCGGGTCATGAGCCGGAGTTACTTTAACCACCCCGGTGCCAAATTCCGGATCCACTACCGCATCTTCAACCACTTTCAGCTCTCTTTCCACTATGGGTAAAATCACTTTAGCCCCTTTAAGCCACTGGTAACGTTTATCTTTAGGGTTTATAGCCACGGCCGTATCTCCGAGCATGGTTTCCGGTCGGGTGGTAGCCACCACGATATACTCCGTCGTTCGTCCCCTTCGGGGAGGCTCCGCTTCGCTCCGCTCTCGTTCGTGGTTCGTGGTTCGAAATACCGGATAGCGAATGTAGTAAAGGAAGCCGTCTATCTCCTTATGGGCCGCTTCTTCGTCGGAAAGTGCGGTTTTACAGTGCGGACACCAGTTGATAATATAATTTCCCCGGTAAATCAGCCCCTTACGGTATAAATGGATAAACACTGTCTTTACGGCCTGACTGTACTCCGGGTCTAAGGTAAACCGGGTCCGCTCCCAGTCACAGCTGGCCCCTAATTTCTTAAGCTGTTCGATGATGGTCGAGCCGTACTCATCCCGCCAGGCCCAGAGGCGCTTAATAAATTCCTCCCGGCCGATATCTTCTTTGTTCAACCCCTCTTTGGCTAACTGTTTCTCCACTACGTTCTGGGTGGCAATTCCGGCGTGGTCAGTCCCCGGCATCCATAAGGCTTCATACCCCTGCATCCTTTGGTAGCGGATTAAAACATCTTGAATAATATTATTTAAAGCGTGCCCCATGTGCAGGATCCCGGTAATATTGGGCGGGGGGATAACGATGGAAAAGGGCTTTTTCTGAGGATCGATTTTGGCCTTAAAAAAAGAGCGGTTCAGCCATTCGGCCAGAATTCGCGGTTCGGTATCTTTGGGGTTATAACGGCTGGAAATCTCCATAACCTTTCCTCTCGGCAGGAAAGATTATATCTTATAGGCGGGAAAAATACAACCCTATTATTCGCCGATTATCTTAATCAATATCCTCTTGGGACGCTGGCCGTCAAATTCGCCGTAGAAAATCTGCTCCCAGGGTCCAAAATCAAGCTGCCCCTTAGTCACGGCTACTACCACCTCCCGGCCCATTACAGTCCGTTTAAGGTGGGCGTGGGCGTTATCCTCGCCGGTTAAATTGTGCCGGTACTTGCGGATATCCTCGGGGGCCAACCCTTCCAGCCATTGCTTAAAATCCGCTTTTAAACCACCTTCCTCGTCATTGATAAATACCGAGGCGGTAATATGCATGGCATTGACCAGGCAGAGCCCCTCCTGCACCCCGCTTTTAGCCACAATCTTCTCCACCATATCGGTAATGTTCACAAATTCAATCTTTTGCCGGGTATTAAAAGTGAGGTGTTCAGTACAGGCTTTCATACAACCTCATTTTTTAGCGTGCCTATTCCCTCGATTTTCACCTCTACCGTATCTCCCGGCTGCATCGGGCTGACGCCGGCAGGGGTGCCGGTAGAGATTATATCACCGGGGAAAAGGGTCATTATTTTAGAGATAAAGGAAACTAAATACTCCACGGAAAAGATAAAATGCCGGGTAGTGGAATTCTGCTTTACTTCTCCGTTTAGATAGGTTTGAATTCTTAAATCGGATACATCCAGTTTGGATTTAATCCCTGGCCCTACGGGGCAGAAGGTATCAAAGGATTTAGCCCGGGTCCACTGGCCGTCTTTCTGCTGTAAATCGCGGGCAGTTACGTCGTTAAGGCAGGTATAGCCCCGGATATAACGCCGGGCTTCTTGTTTAGAAATATTGCGGGCCGTCTTTTTAATTACTACCGCCAGCTCGGCTTCATAATCCAGGCGCTTGACTCCTTTAGGGTAGATAATTTTATCCCCGGATTCGATCAGAGTTGTGGGCGGCTTAAGAAAGATAATCGGCTCCTTGGGGATCTTCATCTTTAACTCCCGGGCATGGTCTCGATAATTAAGGCCGGTAAGAATTATCTTGCTGGGTTTAATCTTCATCGCTGTCATTGTAGGGGCGCGGTTTCCGCGCCCATTTAGGGGCGGGGTTACCCCGCCCCTACGGCAATTGGTTTATCAAGGAAATGAATTGGGGGAAAGATTTGCGGATACACCGGACACTATCGACCACACAGCCGCCGATTAGCGAACCCAGGATAACCGCGCTCATGGCCGTGCGGTGGTCGCCGAAACTGTTGAAACTAGCCGCCCTTAATTTAGCGCCACCGGTTATACTTAAGCCGTCTTTACCGTAAATTTTAGACTCGACACCGGCGGCCCCCAGCAGAACGCGCAGGGACTTAATCCGGTCGGATTCTTTTACCCGTAACTCCCTTAAACCAGAAATCCGGGTTTTACCCCGGGCAAAGGCAGCGGCCACGCCGAGTATGGGTATTTCATCGATCAGCGACGGGATTTCTTGAGCCGTAACCCTGGCCGCCTTAAGTTCTGAACTTTCAACCTCAATATCCGCGTAAGGCTCATAAGCTTTCTTAAGCTTCTTGACCTTTATTTTAGCCCCCATCCGCCTTAAAACTTTAAGCAGGCCGCAGCGGCTGGGGTTGATATTAACATCTTTAATTAATAAGCGGCTGTTTTTTAAAATCAACCCCAAAACCATAAGAAAAGAGGCCGATGAGAAGTCAGCGGGAACAAACAGCTTTTCCGGAGACACCAATTCCGAAGCCGGACAGCAAACAACATTTTTTTCCATAGCCGCCACCTTTACCTTAAAAACCTGAAGCATCCTTTCGGTGTGATCCCGGGACGGATGGGGCTCTTTAATAACCGTGGGACGGTCCGCGTATAAACCGGCCAACATCAGGGCTGATTTTACCTGAGCACTGGCTACCGCCAGCTTGAACGTACCGCCGCGAATTTTATCCGCCGGCTTAATCGATAAAGGCGGGTAGATATCGGCTCTTTTTGCCCGTCCGGAAATTCTGGCCCCCATCTTGCTTAAAGGAACGATGATTCTTTTCATCGGCCGTTTATTTAAAGAAGGCTTTCCTTTGAATTCTACCGGAAACTTCTGGGCACAAAGTAGACCGCTTAATATCCGCATAGTGGTTCCGGACTCACCGGCATTAAGGGTTACTTTTCTTTTTCCGGGAAAATGCATTCCGCGGCCTTGGATGATTAGAGAGTCTCCTTTGAGCTTAGCTTTAACCCCCAGCTTTTTGATACACTCTAAAGTAGCTAATGTATCCTCGCTTCTTAAGAAGGGTTTAATAACCGTCTTGTCCCGGCAAAGTGCCGAAATAATCACCGCCCGGTGAGAAATAGACTTATCCGGCGGTATACTTATTGTTTTCCTTATTCTTTTAAGCTGTTTTATTTTGTGCATAGGAAAATCGCATTGGCCTGGAAAAATACTGGTTTAGACTTATTCACAGATAAAATCATTAAATCTTTTCGGCAATGGAGAGGTAAACTCTACATACTTTTCGGTTCGGGGATGATGAAAGCCTAATTTATGGGCGTGCAATAACAACCCCTTACACTTATCCTTTACTCCGTATTTCTTATCGCCCGCAATCGGGAATCCTAAGAATTTAAGGTGGACTCTTAACTGGTGCATCCTTCCGGTTAAGGGTTTAAGTAAAAGAAGAGTGGCGCCTTGAAGCCGCTTAACCACCTTGACTTCGGTAAGAGCCGCTTTTGAACCCAAAAGGCTTACTTTCATCTTAAGGCGGTTTTTCTTATCCCGGCTTAAAGGCAGTTCGATTTTAAACCGCTCCTTCTTAACCTCTCCCCAAACACAAGCGTAATATTCTTTTCTAACTCTTCTCTCTTTAAATTGCGCGCTTAAGGCCCTGTGGCTAAAGCTGTTTTTGGCTAAAACCATGACTCCGCTGGTCTCTTTATCCAGGCGGTGGACCACCCCCGGCCTTAACGGGTTTATCCGGGCTAAATCTTTTTTTAAATATAAAAGAGCGTTGATGAGAGTCTTGTGATAACTTTCCTGGGGAGGGTGGGTAGTCAGCCCTCCCGGCTTAACCACTACGATTATATCGTTATCCTCATAGATAATCTTAACCTTAAACTGATAAGGCCTCAATACTTTTTTTTCTTCCTTGATCAGTACCCTGATCTCTTGACTTTGATCCAGACAGAAACTGGGTTTTTTTAACTTGCCGTCAACGTAAACTTGCCCCTTATTAATCAAACTGATAATTTTTGTCCGGGAAAGAGAACCTAACTCCCTGGCCAGAAATTTATCCAATCGCTCCCCTTCTGCCTTCTTAGAAACCACCAATACCTTCTCCATCTCTACTTCTTTACTTCTTTGCTTCTTTACTTCTATCCCTCCTGAATGAACCTAAAATCAGTAGTCCTGCCCCTACAGTAATGCCAGAGTCGGAAAGATTAAACACCGGCCAAATCCTAAGGTCGATATAATCGACAACCGCACCCAGGAATATCCGGTCGACGAGATTAGAGGCCGCTCCCCCCAAAATCAACCCCGAAGCGATCCAGAAAGTTAAGTTTTTTTTATCTTCTTTTTTCATGACCAGCAAAAAGATAAAAACAAAAATTACGGCGGCGTAGATCAGAAAAGTAGTCTTACCCTGCAGGACACCGAAAGCCGCGCCCCGGTTAAAAACCAGGGTTATGTGCAGGATATTTTTTATGACCGGGATTGTCTCCAGAGGGTCTAAATTATGACGCAGATAGGTCTTGATTAAAAAATCGGAAAGAAATATCAGGGCCGATAAAAAAAGGGTTATCCCCATATTGCTAACGGGATAAATTTTCCTGTTCGATTTTTTCCTGACACTTTTTACTATAGCGGGCGTAGGGGATGGCTTTTAAGCGGCTTCTGGATATCGGTTTTCCGGACATCTGGCAAATCCCGTAGGTTCCGTCGTCAATCCTCTTTATGGCCTCGTCAATCTCCAAGACTATTTTTCTTTCGCTGGAGACCATATCGAGATTGAAATCCCGCTCGTAATTATCGCTGGCCACATCGGCCATATGCAGGCCGTATCCGGAAATGTCCCCGGACATATCTTTCTGCGACTTCATTAAAGTGTCTTCGGAAATCTCCCGGATCTGTCTTAAAGTATCATCTTTAAGGTTGAGCAATTTCTCTCTATATTCCTCCAGCTCCTTCTTGGAAAACCGTTTCTTGCTCTTTTTTCCGGTTGTATTATTTTTGCTCCGGGAAGTTGCCTTTTTCATTTCTTGCCCTCCTTTAAAACGCGCAGACATTTATGGCAAAGATCCGGGTATTTATCGTCTTTACCGGTAATTTCGGAAAAATTCCAGCAGCGCGGACACTTTTTACCCCGGGCTTTATCGACCCGGATTTCAAAATCACCTTCATCAACCTCAACCGCAGAAACAATAAAGACTTCTTTTAAGATATCCGGATAACCGGCTAACCGCTTATAATCGTCGGCCGGGCAGGTTAAAAAAACCCGCGCTTCCAGAGAGCTGCCGATTGAGCCCTCTTCTCTTTTTTTCTCCAGAAGCGGTAAGACCGCGTCGCGTAAAGCCATAATCCACTCCCACTTAAGCAGCAAATCTTTATCGACCCACTCCTCCCGGCAGATTCCGTCTAGACCCAAGATAAAAACCGAAGCCGTTTTATCTTTCAAGTTGCCCCAGGCCTGGAAAGCCTCTTCGGCGGTAAAGGAAAGAATCGGGGAAATCAGCTTAAGCAAAATATTGAGAATTTGATAAAGAACGAATTGCGCGCTTTTTCTTTCTTTTGAATAAGGAGAAAAAGTATATAGCCGATCCTTTAAGATGTCAAGATAAAAAGAGCTTAAGTCAAGATTGCAAAAGTTAAATACTTTCTGGCACACTTTATAAAAACTAAAATCCTCATAAAAGGATATGACCTCTTTGTAAAATACCCCGGCTTTGGCCAGCATGAACCGATCGACTTCCAGCAGGTTTTCCGGTTGAAAATCATTATCGCCAATATCAAAATCAGCTATATTCCCCAGGATAAACCGGATGGTATTTCTGATCTTGCGGTACATATCCACCAGCTGCTTTATGATTTCGTTAGAGATTTTTACGTCCTCGCTGTAATCGGAATAGGCAGCCCAGAGGCGCAAGATTTCCGCACCGTACTGCCGGGAAATTTCCTGGGGAGCGATTACATTACCCAGCGATTTGGACATCTTTCTTCCCTCGCCGTCCACCACAAACCCGTGGGTCAATATAGCCTTAAACGGGGCGGCTTTCTCTTTAGCTACCGCCGGAATCAGCGAGACCTGAAACCACCCCCGGTGCTGATCGCTTCCTTCCAGATAGAGATCAGCCGGAAAAGCCAAGTCCGGATTACCCTTGACTATCCCCAGAAAGCTGGCGCCGGATTCAAACCAAACATCGATAATGTCGTATTCTTTTAAAAACTTATTGCCGGCACATTCGGGGCATTGAAACCCTTCCGGTATAAACTCCCGCACATCGAGATTAAACCAGGAATCTGAACCCTTCTCCTTAAAAACAGCGGCGGCCCTTCCCGCTACTTCCTTAGCCAGCACGACCTCTTTGCAGGATGCGCAGCGCAGGGCCGGAATAGGCACTCCCCAGAGCCTTTGACGCGAAAGGCACCAGTCCGGGCGGCCGACAAGCATACTCCGCATTCTTTCCTTCCCCGAAGCCGGAACCCAGCGCACCGCTTCTACTTCCTTAAGCAGTCTGGCCCGTAAATCCTGGTGATCAATCTTTAAAAACCACTGGAAAGTAGCCCGGAAAATTATCGCTTCCTTACAGCGCCAGCAATGGGGATAAGAGTGGGTTATTTTTCGATGGTTAACTAAAAGATTCCTTTCGGCCAGCTTCTCTAACACCGCGGCCGCTGCCTTCTTTACATCCAGGCCTTTAAACTCCGGCGGTGCTTCAAATACGCCCTTGTCGTTTACGGGCATGATGACTTCTAAATCGTACTGGCGAGTAAGCGCAAAATCTTCCTCTCCGTGCCCGGGAGCGATGTGAACGCAGCCACTGCCTTCTTCTTTAGAAACGAAGTCGGCCAAAACCACCGGCACCTCTCGCTTAAGAAAGGGGTGGCTAAGTTTTATCCCCTCCAGCTCAGCCCCTTTAAACTCCTTGATCCTCTGGCCGTTAAGGTCTATTTTTTCTTTTAAAAGCGGCAGAAGATCTGAACCGACGACAAGCATCTTGTCTTGGTGTTTAACCAGGCAATAGCTAAATTCGGGATGAAGCGCAACCGCGGTATTGGCAATAAGCGTCCAGGGGGTAGTGGTCCAAATCACAAAGTGCGCCTCTTTTCCGGAAAAAATGCCTTTATCCTCTACCGCTTTAAATAATACGTATACGGAATCGGACTCCTTATCTAAATACTCAACCTCGGCTTCGGCCAGGGCCGTCTCGCATTTAGCGCACCAGTTAACCGGCTTGCGGCCCCGGTAGACGTAACCTTCCGAAACCAGAAATTCCAATAGCTTCATCACCGCATGTTCATAGCCGGGATCTAAGGTAAGGTAAGGGTTATCCCAGTCGCTGAATACCCCCAGGCGCTTAAAGTCTTCAGCTTGAAGCTTAACGAATTTCAAGGCATAGTCTTTAGCTTTTTTCCGGAAATCCGAAACTTTAACGTCGTGCTTGGTTAAATTAAGCTCTTTGAAAAGCTGATGCTCTACGGGCAGGCCGTGGCAATCCCAGCCGACCACAAAAGGACAATCGTAACCGCTGAGTATTTTAAACTTGACCACGATATCTTTAAGGATCTTGTTTATGGCGTGCCCGATATGGATTAAACCGTTAGCGTAAGGAGGTCCGTCATGAAGAATGTATTTATCCCTTCCTTTACGCTCCTCTCTCAGCCTCTGGTAAATATTCAACTCTTGCCAGAAGGAAATGAGTTTAGGCTCCAGAGAAGCCAGATTGGCCTTCATCGAGAATGAGGTCCGGGGTAAATTCAAGGTATCCTTGTAATTCATAATTAAAATCTGGTCATTTGCTCATAGGCTGCGATCCGTTCCTGGATATCATCCCAGGTTATACTGGCCAGCCGCCTTAAGCTGAAATCTTCCACGGCAAAAGTAGCCATGACGCTCCCGCAGACCACAGCTTTTCTTAACACTGCCGGGTTGAATTCATCGGCTTTAGCCAGATAGCCTAAAAACCCGCCGGCAAAAGTATCTCCGGCTCCGGTTGGATCGCATACCGCTTCTAAAGAATAGGCCGGGGCGGTAAAAATACCTTCATCGGAAAACAGTAAAACTCCGTGTTCGCCTTTCTTTACTACCACTACTTTCGGGCCGAGGTTAAGTATCTGCCGGCCGGCCTCAATCAGGTTGGCTTCGCCGGTAAGCTGTTTTGCTTCTGACCCGTTAAGCAAAAATATATCTACTTTTTTCAAGAGCTTAAGCAGGGATTGTCTCTTTCCGGTTATCCAGTGATTCATGGTGTCACAGGCAATCAACTTCGGCTTTTCCACCTGGCTTAAAACATAATCCTGAAGGTCGGGGTCAATATTGGCTAAAAACACGTATTCACTACCTCTGTACTCCCGGGGTATTTGGGGATTAAAATCGGCAAAAACATTTAAATCGGTAGCCCGGGTCTGGGGATCCCCGAAATCAACTCCGTATTCCCCTTCCCAGTGAAAAGTCTTGCCCTTAACTATTTCCAACCCTCTTATATCTACTGCCTTCTCTTTAAAAAGATTTATGTATTCTTCGGGGAAATCCTCTCCGACTACCGCCACTAAATTTACGGGGCCAAAAAAACTGGCCCCCAGGGAAAAGTAGGAAGCTGAGCCGCCCAAAATCCTGTTGACTTTTCCGGCCGGGGTGGTTATGGTATCAAAAGCTACCGAACCCACTACTAATATACTCATACTCGCTTCGCTCGTACGCGGATACACGCGGATATCAACGCAGATTTACGCCTGGGCGTTTATCCGCGTTTCGATCCGCGGAAATCCGCTTCTATAAATATTTTCCGATAAGAATATCCAGCTTCTTTTTGGTTTCTTCGGGGATGAATTCCGGACGCGTGACTATCGCGTATTTTAAGGCCTCGTTACAAGCGCAAGTCCGCTCCTGGTCCGCCAGGCCGACGAGCTCCCTTAAGACCTTCCTTGAATTTTCAACGTTTTTATTGAGATTGCTTAAAATCGTTTCTACCGTAACGCTGTCGTGCTCGGGGTGCCAGCAGTCATAATCGGTAACCGCGGCTAAACTGGCATAACACATCTCGGCCTCCCGGGCCAGTTTTGCCTCCACCATATTAGTCATACCGATAATGTCCATCCCCCAGCTGCGATAGAGATTGGATTCGGCCAGAGTGGAAAACTGAGGCCCCTCCATATTGATGTAGGTACCCCCGTAATGAACATTTGCCCCGGCCGCTTCCGCGGCTTTTTGAACCATCTGGGCTAAACCCGGGCAAACCGGACGGGCAAAACCGGCATGGACTACCACGCCTTCTTCAAAAAAGGTACTGGCGCGGCCGCGGGTTCTATCCACAAATTGAGTCGGTATCACAAAGTCTAACGGCTTAAACTCTTCTTTTAGAGAGCCGCAGGCCGAAATAGAAAGTATCCGCTCTACGCCTAATTTCTTCAGCCCAAAAATATTGGCCCGATAATTAACCCTGGTGGGGTTAATCTGATGGTGCGCTCCGTGACGAGGCAGAAAAACTATTTCCCGGCCTTCCAGTTTGCAAACCACCAGCTTTCCCGAAGGGGCCCCGAAAGGGGTATCCACCGAAATCTCTTCCAGCTTTTCGATCCCCTCTAAATTATAAAGACCGCTGCCCCCGATAATACCGATTTTAACCTCAGGTTTCTGCATTTTTCACTCCTTCCGGCTTAATTCTCTGCCTCTCTCTAAAGCGGCCCCTACCGCTTCAATGAGAGAACCACCTTGATGCAATACCTTTAAAGCCGCTTCCGTGGTTCCGCCCTTAGAAACGATCTGACGCTTAAGTTCTGAAGGCGACAACTTTTGCGCTTCCAACATGGCTAACGAACCGGCCACGGTAGTTTCAACCAGTAATTCGGCCTGGCTCTCCTCAAACCCTAAGGAGAGTGCTGCTTCCTTAAAGGCGCTGACGAAGCTTTTCAGCTTGGCGCAAGAAGCATCTTTATAATCCATACTTAAGGATTCTATAAAGTCATAAACATACCCCGGGCCGCTTCCGGATACGGCCGTGGCCGCGTCCATCATCGCTTCATCTAAAATAAGCGTCTTGCCCACGCGTTGGAATAACTCTTCGGCCAGCTCTAAATCCCGGGAACGGGCCAAGCTGCCCCGGCATAAACAAGACATGCCCCGGCCGATTTTTGCCGGCATATTAGGCATTACCCTTACCACCCTGGCTTTTCCTAAATTTCTTTCGATATAAGTGGTGGGTATACCGGCAGCTATGGAGATAAGTAACTTGCTATCGGTGCTGCCCCGGATCTGACCCAGAACAGAATCAAAATCCTGAGGTTTAACGGCCAGCAAAACCACATCGGCCCGGCTTAAGAGTTCCTTTGAATCCTGAGCGGCATTTATACCTTCAACGCTTTTAGTCTTGCTGGCATCCTGATCAAAAGCCCATATAGCATAGTCGGCTTTAAGCTGTTCGGCTAAAGCCCGCCCCATATTCCCTAATCCAATAATACTTATACTTAATTTATTATTCATTGCGGAGGGTAAACCCCGTTAGAAAAAGTATTTTCTAACGGGGTAAAATATCACAAAAAAAGAGGGGTGTCAATCATTTCGCGAATTGGCGGGAGAGAGATTTCAGGAGCTCTGCGGCGGTGGTAAACTTTACCCCTTTCTTTTTCCAGAGGCTGAAAAGCTTGCGCTTCTTTGCCGGCCAGATTTCTTTTATGGCATCTTCAACCACCACCACCGAGAATTCTTCGGCGATGAGCTTCTCCACCGCTTCCTTGATGCAGTACTCGGTAACCAGGCCATAAACGTAAATCCGGTCCGGGAATATGGCCTCCAAAAGATTGTAGGCATTGGGGTTGGAAAATAAGTTTATCACATCCTTTTCAAAAATCACCTGCGGGTAGCTGGCGATGATTTTTTTAAGCTCCCGGAGAGAGTAGGCCTTATTCAAGCTCAAAATCTTATACCGGTCTAGGACAGTACCTTCGATTTTTCGATGACCCTCTGAACCCTTTAGGCAGTGCGACCCGAACTCGTTAAATTCAGGATCGTCTTTAGCGTGGGAATCCTGAGAGGAAACTATAAGAATGTTATGCTTGCGAGCAAAACCGGTAAGTTTCTTAAAGTTTCGCTTTAATTTTTCCGCCCCTCTGACATACAGAGCACCCTTTTCTTCCACAAAGTCAAACTGCGTATCGATATCCATAAAGATAATTTTCTCCGAGGTGCGGCGCTTAATTTGGCTCTTAAGTTTTCTGGTAAGGGCCAGTAAACGCGGGCTCACCTCCACCGGGAATCGACAGCTGACCTGGGGATTCCGCAATGGCCGGGGTAAGTGTTTTATTTTTTTAAGAAAACGGTCTCTTTTTTGGGTAAGGCTGGACTCCTTATACAGACGCCTTCCGTCCTGCATTAATTTCTTAAGGAGTTTCTTGCCGGAAATTTTCTCTTTATCTAACCCGATACAATCCTTGACCATAAAACCCTCTGCCCCCCGGGTACGAAACACCTGCTTTCGGGAAGGAAGGGTAGTTTTGGCCTCGCTTAATTTCATAGTGGGAATAAAATCCCGGGTATTATGCTTTATCTCGACCAGCTTATATATGGTATCGCAATAAGGGGCGTCCTCGGAGCACCCCATACGCGTACCCACCCCGAAAGCATCGATCGGGGCCCTGGCTTTAATCAGTTCTTGGATCTTGTACTCATCCAGATCTCCGGAGGCAAAAATGGATATACCCCTTAACCCTTCCTTATCCAGGAATCTGCGGGCTTTTTTGGCGTCGGAAATTAAATTCCCGCTGTCTAAGCGTATCCCTAAAATATTAATCCCTTTTTTCCGTAAAAAACGGGCTACCTTTATTGCCGAGCCGACCCCTTCTTTTACATCGTAAGTGTCCACGAGGAGTATCGATTTTTGGGGAAAGGTTTTGGCGAAACTTAAAAAGCTATCGATCTCGCGGTAAAAACTCATCACGAAAGAATGGGCCATGGTTCCGGCGACGGGTATTTTATACAGATACCCGGCATAGACATTGGAAGTCCCCTTTGCTCCGGACAGGTATGAATATTTAGCCGCGGCCAAGGCGGCGTCAAAACCCTGAGTCCGGCGTAAAGAAAAATCATAAACTCCCCTTTCCTTAGCGGCCAGCACCACCCGGGTAGCCTTGGTGGCCAAGGTTGTGGCCAGATTAATTTTATTCAGCACCGCGCTTTCGATAATTTGAGTCTCGATCAATTTCCCGCTGATTCTTAAAATCGGCTCGGAGGCAAAAACTATTTCCGGCTCTTCCACCCCCCAGACTTCGCCGCCGAACTTAAACTTCTTCAGATATTCTAAAAATTCATCTTCGAATAAATTCAAACTTTTCAAGTAATTCAGATCATCCTTATTGAACCTTAAAGAGCTAAGGTAGTCTAAAATCTCGCCGACTCCGCCGGCAATGTAAAAAGGACGGCGCCGGGAACGGATAAAAAGGTCAAAAGTAGCCTCGACGGCCCGCTTGTATTTGAAGTAAACCTGGGCCATGGTTAATTCGTACAAATCAACCAGAAGGGCCTTATTCATTTTCGTAGACGGTTCTTAACACCTCGTCGTCAAGAAAAAAAGATTGGTAGACCGGTTGGCCGTCTTTGAAGAAAAGAAAGGTAGGTATCGCGATTACCGAAAACTCTCTGCTTAAATAAGCGTCTTTGTCTAAGATAATCTTTTCGCGGACACAGCTTCTGATATTTTCCAGCTCCGCAAACTTCTTTACCAGTGACTCTTTTTGAGCCACATTTACAAAATAAACATCCACGCCCTCTAAAAATATGCACTTTTTACTTAAGCGCTCCAACTCCTCCCGACAGTACGGACACCAGGTTGTCCAGAGAAATAATACCGTCTTCGAGGCTGAAACCAACTCCTTATATGATAAGGTATTGCCCTCTAAGGAGCTGAACTTTTTTTCCGCCGCCAAGGCCAGCGGCGCGCAGGAAATCAGCAGCAGGATTATAATTAGCTTCTTCATAGCAGGTTTATAAATTTAAATAAAAAATATCCGGCCATGGCCAGGAATATTAATCCGATGACCTTTCTAACAATTATAAGCCATAAACCCTGCTTTGGCAACCGCCTAATTAAAGAAGTGAATGTCCCCAGAATGATTAAGATTGTCCCGTAACCCAGGGAAAAAATAAAAAGGGCAATCCCTCCGTAAAGAATATTTTTCTTCAAGGCGATGATGCTTAAAATCGCGCCTAAAACCGGGAAATTACAGGGTATAAGCGCCAGGCCGCTGACAGCCCCGAGGATAAAAATAGAAAAAAGCTCTTTTTTCCGGCTGCACTCGTAATTAAAAGTGAAAAAAGGTATGTTGATTTTAATCTCGAAAAGCAAAACCACGCCGAGGAAGGAAAAAATCAGGACCAAAGCTAAATAGGTTACGGGGTTAATGAAAAAATTGCCCAAAAGCATCCCCAGTAACGACGAGGCTATTCCCAAACAGGTATAAATAAAAGCCACCCCGAGCACGAAAGTCAAGCTGATGGTAAAGCCTCTGAGCTTGGTGGTGGCGTTCTCAATCCCGGCAATACCTAAAGTTATCGGAATCAGCGGGTAAATACAGGGGGAAAAACTAACCAGAATTCCGGCCAAAAAGCTGGCCCCCAGCCCTAAGAACGGGGAGGAATTAAAAACCTTTTCTAAACCGATCAGGATATTTTCAAACATCTACTTCGCTCTTAAGCCACTGTAAATATTCTTTACTGATTTTACCAATCTCCAAAGCAATTATTTCCGGAACCGCATAGGGATGGTTGTCTTTAATCAGCTCCTCCAACCTCGAGAAAACTTCCGGCCTGGTTTTAATAACCATAAGAGATTCCTCTTCGGTATCGATTTTGCCCTCCCACCAGAAGAGGGATTTAACTGCCGGGAGAATATTAACGCAGGCGCAGGCTCTGGCTTTGAGGATTACCTTGGCCAACTTTTCCGCTTTATCTTGAGGGATTGTAACCAGGACTACAATTGCCATTTTCTTCCTCCTGTCCTTAATGTTCTATTTAATCCTCTTCAGTAGCTTAACTAAGCGTTGGGACAGACGCCGGCAATTATCCTCGCAACGCGAATCCACTTTTCCTACGGCTACCGGGCCGTAGTGGTCACCTTGGGGATCACCCTGAATAACCATGCCGTGGATAAGCATGGCTTCTAAAATACTCAAGACGGTGGTTTCGTTCCCTCCGGCTACGTTGGCGGCGGAAGAAAAAGCGGCCCCGGCTTTACCGTCGAGTTCGCCGTGAAAAGCCACGCTCTCATCCAACAATTGCTTTACTTCGGCGGCCAGAGTTCCGTAATAAGTGGGCGAACCGATAACGATGCCGTCATATTCCAGCAACTGCTTCGGCTTTACCTCGCCTACCGAAAACAAATCGCAATCCGCCCCTTGAGTTTTAACTTCTCCGGCAATGACCTCGGCCATTTTTTTAGTCGTCCCGCCCCGGGAATAGTAAATAACTACTACTTTCATTCAGACCTCCTTCAGTGAGCAGATACGTTATGAAAATCTTTGATTTTCATAACGTATAGCCCGGCGATTATGCTTGAGGCGTCTGCGAACTGAACCCCCACACCAATTGGTTGGTTTTCTTTAGTTACCCCCAATTGGTGTGGGGGTCAAATTCGGACAGGTAATTTTGCTGCGCTGCCGCTTGCAAAATTACGTCCTCATTTGATAAAAATCATGCAGCCTTCTCAATGCCTTTACCTTATCCGTACGTTCTATTTTAGCTTTATTAATCATTTTCTCAAGTATATTTATTGAAACCTGGTAGTGATCTAAGTTAATCTTATAGGGGTAGCCGTCTTTTCCACCGTGAGCGAAGCTGAACCGGGCCGGATCGCGGAAAGAAAGGGGCTTACCGTAAATAAGGTCACCGATCAAAGCCAGGGCCCTTAAAGTCTTAGCCCCCACCCCTTCCGAGGCCAGCAGAGACTCGAAACTCTTAGGTTTTCGCGCGTAGGTTTTTAAGAAAATTCTCTCCAGATACCGGGGATTAACATCCCGGATAAGCACCTGATGCCGGCGGGGTAATTTACGCACACTACCGGTCAAAGAAGTGATTTCCCGTAAATTAGCCTCGGCTTTGCGGCCGGCTAAAACAGCGATTAAGTCTCTCAAGGGCCCGATTTCTTTATCCACCAGATTCAAAGTTAAAAGGCTCTTATCGGAAGCTATGGCTTTATGCGGATCGGTAACGAATGAAGCTAACTCCTGGGAATGCCAGTGGTACCGTCTAGACCAGCCGGAATCGCCGCTGCTCATCCCCTGCTGGATGACCGTCCAGTTTAAATCTGAGGTAAAAATAAAGGTGTGATGGTACAAAGTAAAGCCATCCTGAAGGGCGTTGCTGTCTACCTTTGCGGTGAGGCGGGAAGCGTAAATTAAATCTTGAGGGTCAAAAGATAAAATATCGGCTACCTGCTCGATTTCGGAAGGAGTTTTGCGGGAAGTCTTTCCTTTTCCGCCGCAAAAATAGATTCCGTATCCGGGCAAGCCGCTAAACGCTTCTTTGAGGGCACCGCAGACAGTTGTAGTCAAGCCCGATGAGTGCCAGTCGAAACCCAGAACGCACCCCAAAGACTGAAACCACAGGGGAGAAGAAAGCTGTTTTAAAAAATACTCCCGGCCGGATTCAATGATGATGGCTTCGGCTATACATCGCCCCAGAGAAACCATCTTTTCAAATAACCAACGCGGGGCCTTGCCGGTATGCAGAGGCAGGTCTAACTGGCCAGTCTTTCTCATTGTGACTGGAAGAATGCGCCCGACTCTACTTCGCCCTTTGAATCTGTCTCTATAAGCTTTGATGGGCTTCGTAGGAGCTTGGGCGCTGATTCCTTCGTAGCCCGCCAGACCGATTAAGTCTTATTCCAAGGGCGAAGAAGAATGCGCCCGGGGTGAGTCGAACACCCAACCTTCTGGTCCGTAGCCAGACGCTCTGTCCAATTGAGCTACGGGCGCTTATTTTATCGGCAAATCAAATCCAAAGCTATTTTTAAATCGGCCTGGGTATCGACATAGGGGCTCATTTTAGGGATAAAAGCCGCAATCCCTAACCCCTTACCCCCTTCTACCGCTTTAATGCTGGGGTGGGCGGTAAACATTACCGCGGGTACGTTGGCGTCTATTTTCCTAATTTTTCTGAGCAGCTCTACCCCGTCGATATCCGGCATTAAATAATCCAGAACCAAAGCATTGACATCCCCGTTTCTTACGCACTCCATGGCTTCATCGGCCGAGGCGGCAGTTTCCACCTCGTACCCCCAGGATTCGACTACCCGGCTCATCAGCGTTAAAAAATCTGTCTCGTCATCTACTAGCAGTACTTTTTTATCCATTGCCCTACCTCCGTCAATTATTGCAACTTTAAAATTCTTCCGCTTTCTTCAGCAACTCCTGGTAGTCGAACGGCTTTAAAATATAACCCTGGGCTTTGCACTCTTTTACTTTTTCGTCGATTCTGTCCGAGCTGGCCGTTAATATAATAATGGGTATATTCTTTAACTTGCTGTCGGATTTAAGCCGCTTAGCCACTTCAGTTCCATCCATAACCGGCATTAATAAATCCAGGATTATTAAATCGGGGGTTTCTTTTTGGGTTAAATCCAACCCTTCCCGGCCGTTTAAAGCGCATAAAACAGTATATCCTTTCTTGCGCAGTATGAATGCAACCATTTTAAGGACATCTTCTTCGTCGTCAACTACTAAAATTTTCTTTACCATCTTAAGCCTCTTTGCCTCCGGTGATCGGTAACGTAAAATGGAAAGTAGAACCTTTACCGATTTTAGACTCTACCCAGATTCGGCCCTTATGCCTTTCGATAATCTCTTTACAGATCGCTAATCCTAATCCGGTACCGATTATTTTTCTCCCCTTGGTTCGCTTTACCTGTTCAAAAGAATGAAAAATCCTGCCGACATCCTCTTTTTCAATCCCGATTCCGGTATCAATAACTCTCACCTGAATATTACCCCCCTCTTTGCGGGTGGCAATAGTGACTTCACCCTTATCGGTAAATTTAATGGCATTATTGACCAGGTTTCCTAAAACCTGCTGTATCCTGTCCTTGTCAAATTTAACCCAGGGCATACGGTTAAGTTTTAAATTCAGCTTTAAACCTTTACCGGTGGCCAGAGACTTCATGGTTTCATGGGTCTCTTTAATAACTCCGTTGATATCGTTAGCTTCCATCTTGAATTCCATTCTCCCGGAATCTAACTTTTGAAAATCCAAAACATCGTTAATCAGCCGGCCCAACCGGTCGACATTTCTCCTGACTATAGCCAGAAATTCCTCTTGATCCTTGTTGATTTGGCCGGCCATACCGTCTAAAACAAGGGCAATCCCGGTTTTGATGGCCGCTAAAGGGGTACGCAGCTCATGAGAAACCATCGAGGTAAATTTGGACTTGATGGCCATGGCTTCTCTCAGCTCTTTTTCGGCTTTCTTAAGTTCCGTAATATCCCGGATAATACCGACGATAAACTTTCTTCCATGTTTATCGGTATATAAAGTTTTTTTGGTAACGATAGTATATGTAACCTCTTTGGTATCCGTCCACTGCTCCTCGTTGATATCTTCTTTGCCGGTTTTAAAAACTAATTCGTCCCTTTCCCAGAAAACATCCGCCTCTTTCTTGGAAAAATAGTCACGGTCGGACTTACCGAGCATCTCTTCGGTGGGGATCCCGAACATCTCAGCATGAGCCTGGTTAAGCAGAACCCAGTGGTGCTGCCGGTCTTTAACGAAAATGGGGTCGGCGATGGAATTAATTATTTTCTGAAAATAATCCCGGGACTCCCGGAGTTCCTCAGTGCGCTCTTTCACTAAATCTTCCAGATGATGGCGGTGCTTATCCAGCTCCTCCTGCGCGTGCTTACGCCCGGTGATGTCGCGATCGATCCCCCGATAGCCCAAAAATTTGCCCTGGGAAGAGAAAATCGGTACCCCGTTGGTCTCTAAAACGACTAATCGGCCGTCTTTGTGGACGTTGGTATTTTCCAAATAGTCAATCGGACCGCGCTGGTCAAAGATCTCCCTGACCGTATCTTTTAACCTTCCGGCTTCGCCGGAAGGCATAAGATCGAAAGGGGTTCTGCCTAAAACTTCAGCGGGCTCATAACCTAAAATATCCCTCACCTGGGGGCTGACATAGGTGTATTTGACGTTATGGTCAACCTCCCAGACCCAATCACTGGTAGTTTCCACTAAGCTGCGGAATTTCTCTTCATTTTCCCGCAAGGCAATTTCTACGTCTTCACGATGGGCAATTTCCCGCTTCAGTTCTTCGGTGCGATTAAGTAACTGGGCCAGGTATCGCTTTAACTCATCGGTCATCTGGTTAAAAAGAATCCCCAAGTCTCCGATCTCATCCCGGTTCTTGACCTCAATATGCCGCTCAAACTTTTTGCGGGAAATAATCTCCGCGATGGCGGTGCGTAATTGCGAGATGGGGACAATGATGATGCGGGAAATGCTGTGATAAAATAAAAACATGCAGACACCTAAGGCCAGCATTAAAACCACCAGGGTCTGAATTAAATTGTCCCTTATCTTGCTGTTTATAATCTCCTGCTTTATACCGATATGGATAGTCCCCACTGCCTCCTTATGGTGAATGATGGGGATAAGGGATTCATAGTATTCGCCGATGGCCAGAGTCGTTTTCGGAATCCTTCTCGCGGAGTAAAGTTCACCGTAAGCCTCCCGGTTCAAAGAAGATTTACGGTGCCGATACTCGCTATGATACAACACCTTTCCTTCCCGGTCAGCAATAAAGCAGTAGCTGATACCTTCGTTGGACTGCACCAGACCCACAAGATAGGGATTCATCTCGGCAAAGCTGTCTAAAGGAAAATACCTTAAGCTGTTATTGACTGTTCTGCGTAAAGCCTGCCCTACGGCATAAGACTTCTCTTCGAGGGCCTTTTTGTATGCCGACCGGAAATAAAAAGTATTGATCAGCGAGTTGACGGATACGGTAATAATGAGGACCGAAAATATAACGGCGGTCAGCCTGGCTTTAATACTCAAAGATCTATTCTTCATCTCTTTTGATGACATCTTCGCCGGCCATTTCCAGATATTCTATGGAAACTTTAATTCCGAACTCCGCGGTTTTATCCAGGTCAAAAGCCAGGCCGTACTCCTTGGGCCACTCGGGGATGATTTTTTTGATATCTCTGCCGGTAAACAGTTCTTTAATCATTCTCGCGGCCTGCCGGCCCATGCTTACGGGAGAAGGATAGATGACCATTGTCGCTCCCCAGCCGAGCATAACGTCCTTTCGCCCCAGGCCGATGAGAGGTTTGGTGGCATTGGCGTAAACCATCCGAGGAAAATACTCCTGCACCCCCATCTGGTCGTTGGGGCTTAAAAAAACATCCACCCGGGAATCGAGTTCCAAAACATGCTTTTTAGAGAGCGCGGCCATTTCCTGGGTGCCTTTCTTTCCGGTTATTAAAGGTACTTTACGAAAAATAACTTCGATATTCTTAAAATCAAGGTCGTTTTCCAGCAGGTCGTCAACCCACCCTTTATAACTGTGCGACTGGGGCATGTCGGCATAGATTAAACCGATTGTCTTTACCCCGGGTATAAGCTCCTTAATAAACTGAAACCTTGATTTTACCTTGACCGGCCAGGATAC
The DNA here is from genome assembly GCA_964420965.1 of uncultured Planctomycetia bacterium. Lineage (GTDB taxonomy): Bacteria > Omnitrophota > Gorgyraeia > Duberdicusellales > 4484-171 > CAYQUQ01. The sequence continues at coordinate 43,881 of CAYQUQ010000006.1, forward strand.
GCCGGTAAAGTTGCTTTTGGGGGGATTAATAAAATCATCAATGGCGTGCATTCCTACCGGATCGGTAACACAGGCAAAAACAAACCTGTGCTTCGGGTGGTCCAAACCCACATTCGTTGCGGCTAAAGTCATGACCGTTCCGTTGGTGAATATTACATCGTAATCCTTCTTCATCTCCGCTTTTAGAATTTCTTCTCCTCTCTTTAAGTCGTTTTCGATCGAAAAGTATGTTGTGCGTAAATTTACGCCTTCGACATAACCCCAGCTCTTAAGCGTATTCAGCATAGCCATCCGGGCAACTTCGTAGGGCTCTCCGGTCTGCGAATCCATGATCAAAAGGTCAAACTTCTGCGCGGAACCGCGCTTAATTTTATCGGCCGATTCCAGGCCTGTTCCGTACTGCTCAGGCCCCTGACAGCCAATAAGCGCCGCTAAAGAAATAAGTAAAATTAGTTTTTTCATAACCCTTTGTTTATTCCTGCTAAGCAGAATGCGCCCAGCAGGACTCGAACCTGCAACCCTCTGGTCCGAAGCCAGATGCCCTATCCAATTGGGCCACGGGCGCAAAATCATGAATTATTGGTTTAATGCCTTTAAAGCTTCCTCTGCCTGTTGGAGGCCTTCGAAATTCTGATCCAGCTCATACAGCCGTTTTGATTTCAGAATATACTCCCGGGCCTTATCGGACTGACCGATGCGATAATAGACATCGCCGAGATTAAAATAAGTGGCGGCATTATAAGGATCGGCATCTAGCGCTTTCTGGTAATGCTCTATAGACTCTTTGGATTTGCCGAGAAGAATATAGACGCTGCCGAGGCTGTTGTGGGCGGATACAAGCCGAGGGTCTATCTTTATCGCCTTCTCGTAATAATGAATAGCTTTATCGTAGTTGCCGGAATAAAAGTGGATCACCCCCAGATTCTCGCAGGCCTTAATGTCAGCGGGATTGATCGTCAATGCTTTTTCCAAATGGGTTGCGGCCTCGCGAAAATTCTGGAGCATAATGTAAACGAAACCCGTGGCCGTATAGGCATCGGAAAAATTGGGATCGATTTTTATAGCAGCCTTAAATTCGGTAAGCGCCTCCTTGAATTTGGCCGTGCTAACATACTCTTCCCCTTTAAGATAGTGTTTTCTGGCTTCCTGGGAATGGGTAGCCTTTTTATCCGGGGAGGCAGAATGTTCTGGTTTTACTCCGTCGATGCTTTCAATATCTTCAAGATAGTACTTTATGGGTACGCCTCCGACCTCGATTCTTATATATCGGCCGGTCTGCTCAACAATCTTGCCCTGTATCTGGGATCCGGACTTAAGGCTGACCTTCTCGGCATAACCGGCAAATAAAAAAGCCGCATTCAGGAAGGCAAAAATCAAAAAAGCCTTCCTCATGACCTACCTGACCCCGCCTTTATGCATCAGATATTTAAACCGGTCCTTCTCGGCCTGGGTTAAGTAACCTATTCCTTTGTAATTTAAATGCTTCATGCGGGTTACCTCTTCTTCGCTTAACGTCTTATAGCTGCCGTAAACAAACTTCTCCTGAAGTTTCAGGAGTTCCTCCCTGTCGTAAGAAGGGAGCATGTTAACTCCTTTTGCAATTAATCCGTTCAGTTCGACCACTTCGCTTTCCGACAGCCGGTCATGCATTACTTCCAACATATCATCGACTTTCTTTTTAGAATACCGCCGGTCCAAAGAAGAGCGATTTTGGCCAAAAATCAAATAAAGAAGGCCAAAGAAAATTGCCGCCAGCGCTAAACCAATCCATATATTTCCTTTCCTGAACGAGCACATTTTAGATTATGGCTGCACTTTTTCTACGGTAACATTACCCTTCTCATCGACAACGCTTATTTTCACTGCTGTTGCCGGGGCCAAAGAAATAACGCAATCCTGACTGCCGGAAGAAGAAAACCAGCAGTGTTTATCTTCAGTAGTCGAGCTAAAAAAGTTGGCCTCGACCCACTTCCAGCCTTCCCAGCGGACCACCGTATGTTCCAGCACGGCTTTAAGCGAGTTGTCGCTAAAGCTCATATATATAAGGGTGTGCCTCTTGTGCGGGGTAGATTCGGACTTATTCTCGGTAACGCAGGTAGCCAGCACGCTGCCGGGAGAAATAGGCTGTTTTTGACTAACCTTAAATGATTGTACTTTTATCTCTAAAGATCCGGGGTAATTTTGAGAAAATACGCTTAAAAAGGCTAACCCGGAAACCGCAGCCAAAGGAAGAAAAAATTTTATGCCCCTCATAATAGCAAATAATTACTGAAAGCCTTTTTCAAACGTCCCCATGCTTTCGCCTCTAAACCAATCCACAACTTTTTCCCGGAATAGATAAAAGGTAATCAGGTCCCCTTCCTTAAGAGTTGTGATGTCCGGAAAAGTTAAGTACTCCTCCTCTCCTTCTGTATCGGAAGTTACCAGTAAATCTTCGCTGAACCCCAGTTTAGCTAAATCGCTCCTGGGCATACCCTCATAAATTATGCCGTCTGAACTCTGCGGTCTCTTTTTCTGGGGCGCATTTTCAGCCCCAAGGAAAGAGGAAAGAAAGAGCAGCGTTACCGACAGGCAGAAAGTTTTCATCTTAAACTTACTCTATAAAATAATACTATCACAACCAAGATAAGTCAATCCTAGAAAGACAGCCTGACCATCCCCTTTTCGATGATTATTGTTTTCATCTGTATTCCTTTAAAGCTGCCGAAAAAACGGACCCGTTGCCCCCTTTCAAACTTCAGTTTTTTCTTGGAAAAATACTTCCGTAAAAATACGATTACATTAACTGCCTCGGACGAACCCGGATCTTTCGTGGTGGATAAAGTTACGATAAGACTATCGGAAATGTCTCTGGTGAAACTTACGACGTAGGCCCGGCCCCCCATCCTCTTATCGCGATACTTCTCGACCAGGTTCTCGATCTCAATCTGAGGCGCCTTTTTCTCCAGGGCCGCGACCAGAGTTCTAAACGGATCTTCGCCATAAACCGCGAAGCTCAATAAACAAAATATCAAAGTAAATGTCGCCGCGTAAGTTCTTTTCATTTTTCCCTTAAATAAATATATCACATCACTCCAATATTTTCAATCAAAAGGAAGTAAAGATATCTTTGGGGTATACGGCAAAAAGAAGAGCCGGTGGGCTTAAAAGCGGATATTAACGACTATGGCTGCAAAAACAACCCCGATCAGAATTAACCCCATAATCCGGGTATTGCGTATTTCTTTATCCCAGGATATCGGTGTTATGCGCCAATTTATTAACTTATAAAAATTTATCTGGATCTTTATGGCCGGCTTCGGCCGAAACAGTAAAAAAAGGCCGATGATTACGCTGCAAATATTAATAATCACGAATATGGCTAAAGGCATAAAAATCATTTCTTTCGGAGTATCTTTATCGGCGGCAACCCTCCTGCGGCCGGGTTACTGCACCTGGCACTCATTCTGTTTATGAATCTTATCGAACCTTATCCGGGTTATGCGGTAATTATCGTATTCCTTGATAAAATTTACCCTTACCAGCACCCGATCATGCTTCTCAAATTTAGCCTCGTAAACCAAAAGGGGGAAATCCGAGTCCAAAGAGCTTTTATGCCGGAGGAGTTTTTTTGAATCTAAATATCCTAAGTTCTGCCAGCATTCAGCGGTGTAAAGAGTCTTAAAGTGTTGCTTGGCGGTTACCGGATCCATCTGTTGGGCAAAATACTCATAAAACTTAACATAATCCTGAAAATTGTACCCTTTCAGAGCCGAATCAGCCAATAGTTCTAAAACCTCCAAAAGATATTTCTGTGAAGGTTGACTGGTGGCGTTATGGTCTAAAATCAGCATATTTAAAACAAACCCGATCATAAAAACTAAAAATATCTTTTTCATGTCGAACAAACCTCCCGTTTCTACTGCTTCTTGTCCGGGCTTGCACTTGAGCGATTCCCCCGGACTGGCATTTATCATCTATAAAAATTTTAGCGCGTAATTGCACTTTTGCAAGAAAATAATCGCATTTACATTTTTTCACCCCAATGATATTATAAATAGAAAAAGGAGTGAAGCCATGCCTTCAAAATACAACTTAAGCCCGCAGAAAGAAAGACTTCTCATCAATGAAATGAAGCGATTGAAAATAAAGGAGTCGGATATTCGGGAGCGGTTTGTACGCGCCCGGGGGCCGGGAGGGCAAAAAGTGAACAAAACCTCAAGCTGTGTATATTTAAAACACCTGCCCAGCGGCATCGAAGTAAAATGCCAGCGGGAACGCTCGCAGGCGGCAAACCGCTTTATGGCCCGCTGCATCCTCCTTAAAAAAATCGAGAGGATGGCTGCGGATAAAAAGCTTAGAGACCGGCAAGGGCAAGAACGATTACGCCGCGCGAAGCGAAAACGCTCCCCGGCTGCAAAAGAGAAAATATTGCGTCAAAAACGGCTGCGTTCGGAAAAGAAACGCGGGCGGCTTAAGACTGCTGGGTTTGCTGAAGAATAAAAAAACCCCGTTAGAAATAATTTTCTAACGGGGTTTTTATCTTTTAACGGATCTGCGAGCGGACGTAACTCTTAAGATAAGTCATCAACTCGATGCCGAGCTCATCGCGAGTAAACCTTCTTACGTCATCCGCTACCTGATACATGGTAATTTCCGGTTTATCTTTCTGGACTTCCTGATAAGCAGCGATCATGAACTTAGCCACTTCGTCCCGGGAGTATCCGGGATGCTCGCTGCATACCCGGATAACATACGGCTTGAATTCTTCGGGAAAATGTGCTCCCCGGTCAAAAACAGACAGCCGCTTCTCCGGGCTATACAAATCGTCGATAAACCTGTATCCCGAATCCGCATATCCCGGCAGTGATGCCCCCAGAAATAAACCCAACATACCGATCAAGGCTATTCTTTTGACCATATTCCACCTCCTTTTAAGCAACAACAAATATAATATACCATATAAACGCCCATTTTTTCAATGTCAATTCATAACCGATTGATAATAAGCAAGTTATGACTGGGAATTTTTCAAATTACCCTAATTACGGGGGTAAGAAGGCTGAAGAGGGGACGCGGAAGCCAGCTCACCAATAGGGAATCGCGACAATATGCCTCATTTTCTTGATGTATTGGGAATGTTTGGTATAATACTTACAAATCTTTTACCGGATCTAAGATCTCTCGGCCATCTTCGATGGCCTCGAGATCCGAAAAAATACTTCGTATTTTTTCGGAGGGGTGGCAGAGTCTGGCTGATTGCGGTGGTCTTGAAAACCATTGTGGGGAAACTCACCGGGGGTTCGAATCCTCTCCCCTCCGCCAATTATTTTTTTTTCGATTTTTTTCGCTTTCTGCGACCAAAGAATAGGGATTTTGGCTGGAAAAATAAAGCAAGAACACGACCAATCTTTTTGTCTTTTTATTTTGAGTAATTAAAGCTCAAAATAAAATGACTGATTCGTAATTTGCCTCCCAGCATAGGTAACTAGCGTGGTTTAAAGAAGTTACAAAGTCTTTAGCCCGTTCGAACCAATTATTACCCTCAGCGGCAAAATCTCGTAGCTTCTCTTGCAAGCCCTTCTTTTTGTTGATAAGTCTTTCCTTTTTCGCCTGGTATTCCTCAAGGCTAATAACCCCTTCCAGATAAATATCTATAAGTTTACTTATTTTGGCGTCTATCTTGTATATTTCCTTTTGAAGATTTTGCCGCTGAGTAAGTGATGATTGGATAAAGCCTTGTTTATCGTTGTTTAACTCTCTTAAGATATTGTTTGTCCAATCATCGCTTAAAGAAACTTTTTGAATTGCCCGCTTCACTTGCTCGGCTAAGACTTCCTCGCGAATATACTTTTGTTTGCAAGGCCCAAGCCTTTTGGTGCAGCGGTAATAATTATGGCCTTTCTGGTTCTCAGCGGTTATCATTGCTCCGCACTCACCGCATTTAATAAAGCCTCGGAAGGTGAAATATTTAGGTTGTTTCTTGTGGGGTTTGCTTCGTTGCTTTAGGACCTCTTGACACTTGTCAAAAAGTTTCTTGGTAATAATTGGTTCATGGGTTCCTTCGTAAGTCTCGCTATTGAAGCGAATAAGGCCATAGTAGATCGGGTTCTTTAGTAGATACTGGTAATTGCCTATGGCTAAGGTTTTTCCTTTCTTGCCCGTAAGTCCACAATCGTTCATGGTCTCACGCAGCCGGGAAAGAGAGTATTCGCCTGTCGAGTAGAGCTCAAAAGTTTTCTTGATAAGATGAGCTCTGTCTTTATCAACCACTATTGTTCGGGTTGTGCGGTCGTTGAGGTAACCCATAGGCGCCCACTGCGGCCAGATGCCCTTGCGTAGCTTCAAGCGAATACCGCGCTTGATGTTTTCAGACAAAGCGTCAATGTAGTATTTGCTCTGGCCAAAGGCTATTGAAAGCATAAACTTGCCTTGGGCGTTGTTATCAAAGCGATAGGTGGGAAACTTTAGATCTTGGATGATACCTTTATCGATGAGGTAAATTATTCTACCACCATCAACACTATTTCTAGCTAAACGGTCAGGGTGCCATGCAAGAATAGCTTCAGCTTCACCCTTTTCAATGCTTACGATCATAGCGTTGAATATAGGTCGGCCAGGCTCTTTGGCAGTCTTAGCTTCCACTAACTCCTTAGAGATAAAAAGACCTTCTTTCTTGGCAAATTCGCGCAGTTCGGTTAGTTGAGCTTCGATAGATAGGACTTGCCTGTCTTCGTCATCGGTGGACTTACGGGCATATAGGAAGTATCTCATGCTTTGGTGAGGCAAATTACGAATCAGTCATTTTATTTTGAGCTTTAATTACTCAAAATAAAAAGACAAAAAGATTGGTCGTGTTCTTGCTTTATTTTTCCAGCCAAAATCCCTATTCTTTGGTCGCAGAAAGCGAAAAAAATCGAAAAAAAAATAATTGGCGGTCCGTATTAAACAAAGTTCGAACTTATTTTCAGGACCGCTAACTTAATC
>CAYQUQ010000007.1:0-46681 GCA_964420965.1 uncultured Planctomycetia bacterium
GACGATGATGATGACGACGATGGCGACGATGATGACGATGGCGATGATGATGACGACGATGGCGATGATGACGACGCTGACGACGATGATGATGGGCCGGTAAATAGACAATGATTACCGCCTTTAGCCGCGAACATAAAAAAGTTACCGGGCGATAATACTTTTATAGTTTAAGCGTGCATAAAAACTATTTAGTCTTTGTCCTTTTAGGATTACTTTCTTTCTTATCCTTTATCTACCCGCGGGCTTTAGCCCCCCTTTCTCGCGGCGTGCAGGATTTTGAAACCTACCTTTTTTATGATTTAAACCGCAAGAATCTTTCCACCGATGATCTGGTAATCGTGGGGATAGACGACTATTCTCTGGGGAAGATCGAAGAACGCTGGCCTTGGTCACGTGCGCTTTATGCCCGGTTTTTAGAAATACTTGATTCCCAGAAAGCCAGGGTCGTGGGGTTTGATATCGCTTTTATCGGTAGGGAGCCCGAAGGCGGCGATGCGGAATTTTCCCAGGCCATTAAGAATTTTTCCGGAGAAGTCGTGCTGGCTTATTATATCAGCAATCAGAACCGGCCCCTGCATCCGCTCCGGGAATTTCGGGATAATGCCCTGATCGGCTTTGTCAATGTTCCGGCTGACCGGGACGGAAAAGTCAGAAGGGCAGCGCTCGATTTTAAGGCTAAAGACATCGCGGATAGTTCCTGGAGTTTAAAATTAGCCCGCGCTTTTCAACACAAGCTACAAATCCGCGTCAGAAAGGATATCCCCCGTAATATCGACGGCACCGTGGATATAAATTACCTCGCGAAGCCTCAGGATTTTACCACCGTTTCCTTTTATGATGTAATCAGCGAAAACTTCCGGCACGGTATTTTTAAAAATAAGCTTGTCTTAGTCGGCACTACCGCCAAAATACGCCACGATATCCATCCTACCCCCTTTGGCCCGCTGCCGGGAATTTTAATTAACGCCAATATCGTCTTAAATATTTTGCGGGAGAATTTTTATCGTTCCCTGCCCCAGACGCTGACGTTTATTATCTGCATTTTAACCCTTCTTTTCACGGCAATAATTCTGGTTAAGTTTCCCTTCTTTATCGGTTTATTATTCCTTATCGGGGCAGTCGCGTTTTTAATCTGGGAAAATATATTTTTAAAATTTTACGGCTGGTATTTTCCTTCCGGACAGATAATCGCCACGGCTTTTTTCTTTTTTGTTTCCGGAAGCATTTATAATTATCTTTACTTTTTATCTTACCTTTTTCAGTTAAAGAACAAGGTTACTAAAGATCCCTTAACGGATTTATTTAATTTGCGCTTTTTTTGCGAACGCGTCCACCTCGAGCTTAAAAAGATACCCTACCGGCCTAAGTTTTTAGTCGTCTTTACCTTAGGGGAGATTGAGGCGGTTTTAAAGGGTGAGGGGTTTAAGCGGACCCAGGAGACATGGCTTGCAATCTCCGCTTTTCTTTATAAAGTTTCCCCTCTTTGGTCCCGCTGCGGCCCGAACGCCATTGTCGGCTTACGCGGGGTAAAACACGATTCGACTTTGATGGTCGGTTTAGGCCGGGCCCTTGTAAGCGCGAAGATTAATACCGGGATTAAAATGGGGGAGTTAAAGGTTGCTTCCGATATGGACATCGAAGCGCTTTTACCCTTGTTAATCAAAAACTTGGAAAGAAGTTCTCGGGACCGGGTGTTTTTTAAACGGGAAGATTTGCCTTCGCCTTTGCCTAAGCGGCAAAAGATGGGAGAATTACTTCCTGCGCTATACCGTGACGCTGAAGAGAAGAGCAAAGAGCTGTTGCTGACTATCGAAAGATTAAAGGAGGAAGAAGAGAAGAATAAGGAGGTATATTTTCAGGCCATATCTTCACTGGTCTTTGCCCTGGAATCCAAAGACCCTTATACCGAAGGGCATTCGCAAAGAGTGTGCCAATATGCCCTGCTTTTGGCGGATAAGCTGAATTTGGATACGATGGAGAAGGCCCGGATAAAACAGGCCGCTCTTTTGCATGATTTAGGGAAAATCGGCATACCGGATAAGATCCTGCATAAACGCACGCGCTTAACCGACGAAGAATTTTCGGTGATAAAAGATCACGAGCTTTTCAGTGCGAAGATCTTAGAGCCGATCGGGGAGTTTAAAGAGATCATCCCCTATATTTTGTATCATCACGAAAATTACGACGGCAGCGGCTATCCCCACGGATTATCGGGAAACCTTATTCCCCTGGGGGCCAGAATTGTGGCGGTAGCCGATGCTTTCGACGCCTTGATTACCGGCCGGGATTATAAAAAGGCTTTTTCGCTGGAAAAAACCCTGGCGCAAATGAATAAATTCCGGGGCAATAAACTCGACCCTTCCCTGACCGATAGCTTTCTGGAGATTGTCCGGAACCCCGATTTTAAGCTTTTTTAAAACGGTTTACCCCTATGGAGAAATTATACCATGTGTATTTTTCGGGAGTGGTTCAGGGCATCGGTTTTAGATTCACGGCTAAATGTCTGGGTGACCGATACAGAGTGCGGGGCTGGGTCCGGAATTTAGCCGACGGAAGGGTGGAGCTGGTAGCCGAGGGAGAACCCCAGATCCTCAGCGGTTTCCTTGACGATTTAAAGTCCGAATTTAAAATGCAGATCAGGGAGGTCGAGGTAAAAGAGGAGGCGTTTTCCGGTAAATATAAGAACTTTCAGATCGCCTTTTGATCCCATGCGGTACGCCATCTTTTCCGATGTCCACGGTAATTTGGAGGCTTTCGCGGCTGCAGAAGAGTTTTATCGCGATCAAAAGATCGATCGATTTATTTTTTTAGGCGATATAGTTGGCTACGGAGCCGATCCCGGTGAATGCCTCAAGCGCTTAGTGCTTTTAAACCCCGTAGCTATTGCCGGTAATCACGATTGGGGCGTAGCCGATAAATTTGATCCCGACTACTTTAATACCTATGCCCGCGAGGCGCTTTTTTGGACCCGGAAAAATTTATCGCCGGAAGAAATTTCCTGTTTGGGCCGGTTTTTACTCACTCACTGGGAAGAAGATTTTATCTGTGTCCACGGCAGCTTAAGCGATCCCGGCCAGTTTTATTATATCCTGGATATAAACGATGCCGCTTTGAATTTTCCGCTCATGGATAAACATTTGTGTTTTGTGGGGCATACTCACCGGAGCGAAGTTTATATCCTTGAAAATGATCGTATCGCGCGCCTTGGAGGTCAGGAAATCAAGCTTAAACCGGGTGCGCAATACATAATTAATGTGGGTAGCGTGGGCCAGCCCCGGGATCGCGACCGCCGGGCTTCGCTTTGTATCTACGACAGTAATGAAGGGACGGTGAGGTTTAAGCGCCTGGAGTACGATATAAAAAAAGCCGCCGGAAAAATTATCCAAAACAGTTTGCCCCCGGTATTGGCGGAGAGGCTCTATACGGGGATGTAGGTAGTCAGATGAGTACGCCACTGGATGAGATAAAGAGAGAGATCGAGAAGCTGCGCCAGGAAATCAGAAAAGCCGATCACCGTTACTACGTTTTAAGCGACCCGGAGATTTCCGACAAAGAATACGATTTGTTACTAGACCGGCTTAAATACCTGGAAGAAAGGCATCCCCGGCTGATTATGCCGGATTCTCCCACCCAGCGCGTATCAGGCGGATTGCTCGCGGGGTTCGCTTCCGTAAAACATAAAGTCAAAATGCTTTCTTTGGATAATACCTATTCCATAGAGGAGCTAACAGAATGGGAAGCCAGGGTTAAAAGGCTGCTTAAGCGGGGAGTTGATATTGATTATATGGTGGAGCCGAAGATTGACGGGGTCAGCTGTGCGTTAACTTACGAAAAGGGAGTTTTTATTTTGGGGGCCACGCGGGGTGATGGCGACCGCGGCGAAGATGTTACCCTTAACACAAGGACTATCAAATCGATCCCTTTAAAACTGCAGGGAGACTTTCCGACCCGCATCGAGCTAAGAGGCGAAATATACATGGCCAAAACGGATTTCGAAACCATGAACAAAAGACGGCTTAAAGAAAAAGAACCGCCATTCGCCAATCCCCGGAATGCTACCAGTGGGTCACTTAAATTGCTGGATACTGTTTTAGTTTCCCGGCGCCGGCTCAAATGTCTGGTGCATTCCTTAGGCTGGGTCAAGGGGTATGGTTTTGGAACCCAGAAAGAATTTGTGGATAAAACCGCCTCCTGGGGTTTACCGGTTGATGTCCACCGGAAAAGATGCCCTGACTTAAAGGCGGTAATCGATTATTGCCGGGAGTGGGAACAGAAGCGCGATAGCTTGGAGTACGAAGTAGACGGTATGGTTATAAAGGTAAATAATTTGACTCTCCAGCAAGAGCTGGGGGCAACTTTAAAGTCGCCCCGATGGGCGGTAGCTTATAAATTCCCGGCCCATCAAGCTACGACCAGAATAGCGCGAGTCGAATTAGGAGTGGGAAGGACCGGGATTATCACGCCGATAGCAATTCTACGCCCGGTTAAGTGCGGAGGGGTAACTATCTCCCGGGCCACGCTGCATAATTTTGATGAGATCAAGAGGCTGGATGTCCGGCAAGGCGATACTGTGTTAATCGAGCGGGCCGGGGAGGTCATTCCCAAAATTGTCAAGGTTATTGCTTCCCGGCGTCCGGCCGGTACAAGGAAGGTCAAAGTGCCTTCGCGTTGTCCGGTCTGCGGGGGCAGTGTCGAAAAAGAGAAGACCGAAGAGGTGTGCCCCGTTAGAAGCAAAACTTCTAAAGGGAAAGCTTCTAACGGGGTGTACTGGTATTGCGTAAGCCCGGTTTGCCCGGCACAGCTTAAGCGTTCTTTGCTTCATTTTGCCTCCCGGGGTGCCATGGATATCGAGGGGATGGGGGTGAGTGTGGTCGAGGAGCTGGTCCGGCAAAAAATGGTCAAGAATATTACCGGCATTTACAAGCTGCGCAAGGAAGATTTTCTTAAGCTCCCTTTGTTCCAGGAGAAAAAGGCCGATAATCTTATTCGAGCTATAGAGGGTAGCAAAAATAGGCCGCTTTCCCGTTTTCTTTTCGGCTTAGGGATTCGGCACGTGGGAGAAAAGGCGGCTTTGGTTCTGGCCGAGAAGTTTAAGACTATCGACCGTTTTTTTCAGCTCAAGATAGCCGAGTTAGAGTGTATTTGCGAAATCGGCCCGGTTATGGCAGCTTCGATCGTAAAATTTTTCTCGGCATCAAAGGTGCAGACGCTCATTAAGGAATTCAAGGCGGCGGGCCTGGATTTTGTCCAGGGAGAGGGAGCCGTTAAACAGAGTAAGCTATCCGGAAAAACCTTTGTTTTTACCGGAGAGCTGAAAAACTTCAGCCGCGCCGAAGCCCGGGAGCTGGTGGTGGATTTAGGCGGCAAATGGTCTGGAGCGGTGAGTAAAGTTACGGATTTTGTGGTGGCCGGCAAGAATCCCGGCGCAAAATATACCCAGGCCAAGGATTTAGGCGTCACTATAATCAATGAAGCCGCATTTAAAAAACTGACCCAAATCTGATTTCCCCATTTTTTTTATTTTTTGCTTGACAAAAATCGCTTTTATAGTAATATCTATAAGTCTATTTTTTTAAGGTTTTTAAGGCCCCCTCCGCAATCAGGTTGTCATAAGTGGTTTTGAATAAGGGGGTTGTCCATGCAGCTAAGTCGATAGAGTATCCCGCACTTTTGCCTGGATAGCTCAGTCGGTAGAGCACGTCCTTGGTAAGGACGAGGCCATGGGTTCAATTCCCATTCCAGGCTGGATAGAGGGCGGGGACTTGTCACTTTGACCTGGCCGTGGACTGATCGCCAAAAATAATTATGGCTGTTTTTCCAAACCACAAATGTGGGACGGGGGAATTTTAGTCTCTTTAATATTTTAATAATATAAAAAGATAACTAATTATGCGAGAGCTAATTGCTTTAACCTGTACGCTCTGCAAGCGGAAAAATTACTATACTACCAAGAATAAGCGTACGCATACCGAGAAGTTATCGACAAAAAAGTATTGTCGTTTTGACCGTAAGCACACTGAACATAAGGAGTCAAAACCCTAGGCGAGTAGCTCAATTGGCTAGAGCATCGGTCTCCAAAACCGGGGGTTGCAGGTTCAACTCCTGCCTCGCCTGTTAAAGGATAAGGACAACGGTGATTAAGAAGATTCAAAAAATCCCTCAGTTTTTTAAAGAGGTCGGCGAAGAATTAAAGAAGGTTAATTGGTCCACGCGCCAGGAGTTGGTGGCGGCAGCGGTCATCGTTATTATTGTTTCGGCGCTGCTCACGCTTTATATCTTTGCCGTGGACGGGGGGCTGTCCTATTTAGTGCAGTCGATAATCGGTGACTACCAGAGTTAGTTTAACGTATTGGATAAGCAAATGAAGCAGTGGTATATCCTACACACCTTAAGCGGGGCTGAAGAGCAGGCCCGGACTAATTTAGAGGCGCGAATAAAAGCCCACAATTACCAAGAGGCGATCGATAAAATCATTATTCCTAAAGAGCAGATTACCGAGGTCAAGCTGGGGAAAAAAAGAGTTCTGGAGCGAAAGTTCTTCCCGGGCTATATTTTGATTCACATGGATATGGATGATAATTCCTGGCTTTTTGTACGTAAGACCCCGGGGATTACGGCTTTTATCGGTCCGCGCCGAAAACCCTCCCCGATATCTCAGGAAGAAGTAGACCGAATTTTGGCCAAAGCCGAGGAGAGTAAAGCTAAGCCGGCGCCGAAGGTGGCTTTCGAAAAAGGAGAAAGCGTCAGGGTGGTAGAGGGTCCTTTTGTTAATTTTACGGGTGTAGTCGAGGAAGTATATCCGGATAAGGGAAAGCTAAAGGTTAGCGCCTCGATTTTTGGCCGGACCACACCCGTTGAACTTGAGTTTTGGCAGGTGGAGAAGATTTAGCGGGCAGAGAGAGTATGGTTAAAAAGAAAAAAAAGAAGAAAAAAGTAATCAACCAGATAAAGCTGCAGATACCCGCCGGCGCGGCCAACCCGGCGCCACCGGTCGGTCCGGCATTAGGGCAGCACGGTGTAAACATCATGAAATTCTGCAAATCCTTCAATGACGCCACTAAGCAGAAAGAAGGGATAATCCTTCCGGTAGTAATCGATGTTTACGAAGATAAAACTTTTGATTTTATTGTTAAAAATCCTCCGGTTTCTTTTCTCCTGAAGCGGGCCGCCAATTTGGCTAAAGCCAGTCCCCAGGCCGGCAAGGAAATTATCGGCGCAGTAACTAAACAACAGGTTCTGGAAATCGCCAGAGAGAAGATGCCGGATTTAAACACCCGGGATTTAGAGCGGGCCGTCAAGATTGTGGAGGGTACCGCCCGGAGTTGCGGAATTAAGGTTGGCAATGAAGAAGTGCAGTAAAAGATATGCGCAGGCGAAAAAGGCGGTTAAAGACCAGGCTTATTCCCTTGATGAGGCAATCACGCTTTTAAAATCTTTTCCCGGGACCAAGTTCGACGCCAGTATTGAAGTGAGCGGTAAGTTAGGAGTTGACCCCAAGCAGTCCGACCAGATGGTGCGCGGTTCAGTGGTGCTTCCGCACGGAACCGGAAAGGAAGTCCGGGTTCTGGTTTTTTGCGAGCCCGAAAAAGAAGCCGCGGCCAAAGAAGCCGGTGCCGATCATATCGGATCCCAGGATATAGTGGATAAGATCGTAAAAGAAGGGTGGCTGGATTTCGACTGTTGCATTTCTACCCCGTCAATGATGCGCTTGGCCTCCCGGCTGGGTAAAGTTTTGGGGCCGCGGGGCCTGATGCCCTCGCCTAAAACCGGCACAGTTACGGAAGATGTGTCTTTTGCCGTAAAGGAAGCTAAACGGGGAAAAATTGATTTTCGGATGGATAAATTCGGCTGCATTCATACCGGAGTGGGCAAACTTTCTTTTAGCGCCGAGGCCCTTGTTGAAAACGCCCGGACATTTATGGAGGCTTTGTTGGCCTGCCGGCCGCAGACGGTAAAAGGGGATTTTATCAAAAATATTTATCTCTGTACCACGATGAGCCCCTCGGTAAGGGTACAAATATAGCGAGCAATGAAAAAAATCGGTTTACTCATACGCGAGAAGATAGTTACCGAAATTAAAGAGCGGGTGAACGCAAGCCAAGGCACTCTTTTCATCGGCTTTAATAAGATCGGCGCTTTTCCCTTTAATGAGTTGCGTAACAACCTGCGCGATTCGGGCGCAAATATTTTTGTGGCCAAGAATTCGCTGCTCAAAAAAGCCCTGGAAGAATTAGGCTGGGCGGATATTAACCAATTACTGGATAAAGAAACCGGCCTGGTCTTCATAAAAGATAAAGACGTAGTTAAGGCCTGTAAAATTATTGTTGATTTTGCTAAAGAAAGCGATGCGTTACATTTAAAGGGCGGCCAGATACAAGATAAGAGCGTGGATAAGAAAGAGCTAACGGCTATTGCCAAGCTTCCTTCTAAAGATGTGGTTTTAGGTATGGCAGTTTCGGCTTTGGCTGCGCCGTTAACCGGTTTTGTTTCTAGTTTGAATCAAATAATTTTAAAATTTGTCTGGACTGTAGAAGCGATAAAAAAGACACGGATAAACACAGATTAAAAACAGATAGACACGGATATCCGTGTATGAGCGAAGCGAATAGGAGGTTGTTATGGCAAAGGTAGAGGATGTTTTAAAGATAGTTGAAGGAATGACGGTTTTAGAGCTTTCCGAGCTGGTTAAGGCCTGTGAGGAGAAGTTCGGAGTAACGGCCTCGGCTCCCGTAGCGGCAGTAGCGCCTGGAGCGGCCGGCGGGGGAGCTGCCGCCGAAGAAGAGGAAGAAAAAACTTCCTTTACCCTGGTGCTCACCGGCGCCGGAGCAAATAAGATCGCCGTGATTAAGGAGATCAGAGCGGTTACTGAATTGGGACTAAAGGAAGCCAAGGAATTGGTTGATTCGGCCCCCAAGCCGGTTAAGGAGAATATTCCCAAAGAGGAAGCCGAGGAAATCAAGAAGAAGCTGGAAGCCGCCGGAGGACAGGTAGAGCTGAAGTAAGGTGATGAAAAAAATCCGAATATCGAATATCGAAATCCGAAACAAATTCGAAATTCTAATTTTCAAATGACGCAAACAAAAGTTTTGAACATTCGAATTTTGGTAATTCGGATTTGTTTCGAGATTCGGATTTCGAGTTTCGAATTTTAAATAAAAGGGGGATAGCTTGAAAAAGATGAAAAAGTTATCTTTTGCGAAAATAACTAAAGCGTATTCCATGCCGCATTTTCTCGAGCATCAAATTCGCTCCTTCAGAGAGTTTTTGCAGGCGGATACTGTGCCCGAAAAAAGAAAGAACACCGGTCTCCAGGAGATCATGCAGGAAGTGTTTCCCATGGAGAGCCCGGATAAGCAATATCGGTTAGAATATGTCTCTTATTCTTTAAACCGCTCTCGCTATAGCGTTGAGGAGTGTAAACGGCGGGCCCAGACTTACGCCGCCCCTTTACGCGTCCGCTTAAGATTAATCGATCCTTCTCAGAGCGTCCGGGAGCAGGAAATTTACCTTGGCGACGTACCTTTGATGACCGAAACTGCTTCTTTTATCATCAACGGCGACGAAAGGGCCATTATCAGCCAGCTCCAGCGTTCTCCGGGGGTATTTTTTGAAGAGGAGACTCACCCTACCGGTAAGCGTATTTATTTCGCCCGGATTATTCCTTACCGGGGTTACTGGCTCGAATTTAGGACCGATATAAATGATACTATTTCGGCAATCGTGGACCGGCGTAAGACATTTCCGGCTACCCAGATTTTACGTATCATGGGGCTTTCGGCCAACGAGGATATTTACCAGCAGTTTTCCGACCGGCCCTATCCGGAAGTGGTGAATACGGTTAAAAAGGATTCCAGCACCAATAAAGACGATGCTTATTTAGATTTCTACAAGAAAATGCGTCCGACTGAGCCGATTACCCTCGAGGCAGCCAAGGAAGTATTCCGCAGGATGTTTCTGGACGGCCGCCGTTACGATTTAGGAAAAGTGGGCCGGTATTTAATGAATAAGAAGTTAAATATGGAATCCTCTCTGAACAAGCGAATTTTGGATTTACCGACCATAGTCGGGATTGTTAAAACTTTGCTGGGCGTAAAAGCCGGAAAGCGCGATATCGACGACATTGACCATTTGGCTAACCGGAGGGTTAAGCTTATCGGCGAATTGCTTCAACACCAGGTGAGAATTGGCCTGTTACGGGTGGAAAGGACATTCATGGAGCGGTATTCACTTATTTCCTCAACCGATTTCTCCATTCAGCACCTTATTAATTCCCGGGCTTTTTCCACCCAAATTCAAGATTTCTTTGCGCGTTCACCCCTTTCCCAGTTCATGGACCAGACCAACCCTTTAGCCGAGATAACCCATAAACGCCGCCTTTCGGCGATGGGCCCGGGCGGACTTTCCCGGGAACGGGCCGGATTTGAGGTTCGGGATGTCCACCCTACTCACTACGGAAAAATCTGCCCTATTGAAACCCCCGAAGGGGCGAATATCGGTCTTTTATCTTCCCTGACTACCTATTCGCGGATAAATCCGCTGGGGTTTCTGACTACCCCCTACCGGAAGGTAGAGAAAGGAAGTGTCAGCGATAAAGTGGAATATTTAATGAGCGATGAAGAGGAGAACAGGATTATCGCTCAGGTAACCTCGAATATCGACGATAGCGGCCGGATTCGAGATAAGGAAGTTTACTCACGCCATAAGGGTAAATTTCCCAAAGTTACCCCTAAGGACATAGAGTATATGGATATTTCTCCGCAACAGATAATCTCAGTTTCCGCATCCTTGATTCCTTTTCTGGAGCATGATGACGCCAACCGGGCGTTGATGGGTTCAAATATGCAGCGTCAGGCCGTACCCCTGCTTTTTCCGGAACAGCCCCTGGTGGGGACCGGCATTGAGGAGAAGGTGGCCAGAGATACCGGCGTTATGGCTACGATTAAAGAGGGCGGCAAGGTTACCGAAATTGATTCGGCCATGGTTAAGATTAATAATTTTGTTTATAAGCTGAAGAAGTTCAGCCGTTCCAACGCCGATACCTGCGTTAACCAGAGGCCTCTGGTTAAAAGCGGGGATGAGGTAAAGAAAGGAACGATTATCGCTGACGGCATGGCCACCAGAGGAGGGGAGTTGTCTTTAGGCACTAATCTCCTGGTAGCCTTTTTACCCTGGAGAGGCTATAATTTTGAAGACGCGATTGTGATTAACGAACGGTTGGTAAAAGATGATATACTTACGTCTTTGCATATCGAAAAATTTGAAATTGAAGCCAGAGAGACCCGCTTAGGCAATGAGGATGTTACCCGCGATATACCCAATGTCAGCGAGGAGGCTTTAAGTAATTTGGATGACAGCGGCGTAATCCGGATCGGGGCCGAGGTTATACCCGACGACATCCTGGTCGGGAGAGTCACCCCTAAAACCGAAAAAGAACTTTCACCGGAAGAGCGGCTGCTGCGGGCTATATTTGGCGAAAAAGCCGCCGACGTAAAGGATACATCCCTGCGTGTTCCTCCCGGAATTTACGGAGTAGTTACTAACGTGGAAGTATTTCAACGTAAAGATAAAGGCCGCCGGTCAAAAAAGGAGAAGACCGAAGAGCTGAGGCGCATAAAGGAAATCGAAAGATATTATGAGGAAGAAAAGGAGCTTTTAGAAGCGGAGAAAAAAAGACGCCTCAGTGGAATTTTAGGAAAGAGCGAGAGTCGGATCACGGCTTCTGATTGCGAAGAAAACGAGGAGGCGCGGGCAACTTTAAGTATTTATGAGGAGCGCATAAACGAATTAGCCATTGAGCGGGAGCTGGAGATGGCTAAGATCAGAAAGGGCGACGAGCTTCCGGCCGGAGTTTTAAAGCGGATAGTTGTTTTTGTGGCCATGAAAAGAAAGATTTCCGCCGGCGATAAACTATCCGGACGCCATGGAAACAAAGGCGTCATTTCCAAAATCCTGCCCGAGGAGGATATGCCTTTTCTTGAGGACGGAAGGCCCGTAGACATGGTTTTGAATCCTCTGGGGGTGCCTTCCCGAATGAATGTCGGCCAGCTTCTGGAGATGCATCTGGGCTGGGCGGCAAAAAAACTGGGGCTGCGGATTTTTTCTCCGGTTTTTGACGGCGCAAGCGAAGAAGACGTTAAAAGAGTGCTTAAGGAAGCCGTACTTCCTGATGACGGTAAGGTTGCTCTCTACGATGGCTTTACCGGTAAGCCTTTTGCCCAAAAGGCCGGCGTAGGCTACATGTATATAATGAAATTAGTGCATATGGTGGATGATAAAATCCACGCCCGGGCCATCGGGCCTTATTCACTGATAACCCAGCAGCCTTTAGGCGGAAAAGCTCAATTCGGCGGTCAGCGTTTTGGCGAAATGGAAGTCTGGGCTCTGGAAGCCTACGGGGCGGCTTTTACCTTGCAGGAAATGCTTACCGTAAAGAGCGACGACGTCGAAGGCCGGACCCGTATCTATGAAGCTATCGTCAGAGGGGAGCAGAAATTTCACCCTTCAGTTCCGGAATCCTTCAATGTTTTGGTTAAGGAATTACAGGGATTATGTCTTGATTTAAGAGCGGAAAAAGAAAAAGAAAAGGAAACAAAATAGTTATAAGTTATAAGTTAGAAAAATAGGAGTAAGCATGATTGAGGAAGGTGCTTTTTTTGACCGGATAACTATAAAATTAGCTTCACCCCAGGTTATTAAAAGTTGGTCTTCGGGCGAAGTAAAAAAGGCCGAAACTTTAAACTACAGGACTTTAAAGCCGGAAAAAGACGGCCTTTTTTGTGAACGCATTTTCGGTCCGGCCAAGGATTGGGAATGCCACTGCGGTAAGCTGAAAGGCATAAAGTTTAAAGGCGGTAAGTGCGATCGCTGTGGCGTCGAGCTTTTACATTCGTCAGTGCGGCGGCAACGCATGGGGCATATTGATCTAGCGGCACCGGTAACGCACATTTGGTTTTTTAAAGTTTTACCTTCGCGCATCGGAGCAGTTTTGGATTTAAGCATTAAACAGCTGGAGAAAGTTATTTACTATGAGGAGCATATCGTCATCGATCCCGGTTCCTCAAACTTTAAGCATATGCAGCTTCTTAACGAAGCCGAGTACCGCAAGGGAATCGATAAATTTAACGGTGATTTTAAGGTGGCCATCGGAGCGGAGGCGATAAAAGGATTGCTTTCCGGCATCGATTTAGGCAAGTTGAGCAAATCGATACGGAAAAGTATCGAAAAAGGAAAGGTTGGGGTAAACAAGCGCCTTTTAAAACGTCTTAAAATAATCGAAGACATGCGGCGTTCCGGCAATAGTCCGGAATGGATGGTTTTGGATATAATGCCGGTTATCCCTCCGGATTTGCGCCCTTTGGTTCCTCTGGAGGGAGGAAGGTTTGCTTCATCGGACCTTAATGACCTTTATCGCCGCGTTATAAACCGAAACAACCGTCTGAATAAATTAATGAGCTTAGGAGCACCGGATATAATTATCCGCAATGAAAAGAGAATGCTTCAGGAGGCTGTGGATGCGGTTTTAGAGAACGGCCGTCACGGACGGCCGGTTATGGGTCCGCAGAACAGGCCCTTAAAGAGCCTGTCCGATATGCTCAAAGGCAAGCAGGGCCGCTTCCGGCAAAACCTGCTCGGTAAGCGTGTCGATTATTCGGGAAGAAGCGTCATCGTGGTCGGCCCGGATTTAAAGCTCCATCAATGCGGAATCCCCAAGCAAATGGCCCTGGAGCTGGTCGAACCATTTATCATAAAGAAGTTAAGAGAGAAAGGATTTGTCCATACCATAAAACATGCCCGGAAAATGGTCGAACGGGCCCGGGTCGAGGTTTGGGATATTTTGGAGGGAGTGATTAAGGGGCATCCCGTGCTGCTTAATCGCGCCCCGACCCTGCACCGTTTAAGTGTCCAGGCATTTTATCCGATACTGGTGGAGGGCAAGGCGATCAAATTGCATCCTTTGGTTTGTGCTGCCTTTAACGCCGATTTTGACGGCGACCAGATGGCAGTACACCTTCCTTTATCTTTAGAGGCCCAGGCGGAAGCGCGGGTAATTATGCTTTCGGTGAATAATATTTTTTCTCCTTCCGACGGCCGCCCGGTTATTGCCCCCAGCCAGGATATGATTATCGGCTGTCGTTATATCACCTTGGAGCGGGATGGGGAGAAAGGGGAGGGTATTACCTTTTCCAACAGCGACGAAGTCCTTACCGCTTACCAGGATGAGGAGCTGGAGCTTCACGCCAAAATTAAATTGCGAATCGCAGAAGGTAAAGAGAAAAAAATAATTACTACCACTACAGGAAGGGTTATATTTAACCAGATTTTGCCTCCCGGGTTTAGATTTGTCAATGAAATTTTGGATAAACGGAAAGTTTCGGCAATTATCAGTGAATGCTATAAGAATTTCGGTCACGGAGCGGTTATCGCCCTTTTAGATAAGATTAAGGATTTAGGATTTGAATATGCTACTTTAGGCGGGGTAAGCGTTTCTATCGATGATATAAAGATTCCGGAGGAAAGGGAGAGCTTTATCGCCGAAGCTAATGATGAAGTAGGTAAGATCCAGGGTCAATACCGCAAAGGTATAATTACGGAACGCGAGAGATATCAGAAGGTTATTGATGTGTGGACCAGGACTACGGAAAGGGTGTCCGACCTTGTTTTTAAGAACATGGAACAATACAACCCGATTTTTATGATGGCCGATTCGGGAGCCAGAGGTTCTAAGCCCCAGATCAGGCAATTAGCCGGAATGAGAGGGTTGATGCAGAAGCCGTCAGGCGAGACCATTGAAATACCGATCACTTCTAATTTTAAAGAAGGCTTAACGGTTTTAGAGTTTTTCATCTCCACACACGGGGCCCGAAAAGGTTTAGCCGACACCGCTTTAAAGACTGCCGATGCCGGATATTTAACCCGGCGTCTGGTCGATGTCGCTCAGGAGGTTATTATAGTTGAGGATGATTGCGGAACGGTAAACGGAATAACCGTATCCGAGATTGTCGAAGGGGAAGAAGTAGTGGTCTCTTTGAAAGAAAGAATAGTGGGCCGGGTAGCCCTGGATAATATCGTAGATGTGGTGAGTGATGATAAGATAGTTAAAGCCGGTGAGGAGATTACCGAAGAGGTAGCCGCGAGAATAGAGCGTTTGGGGTTAGAAAAAATAAGAATAAGAAGCGTTTTAACCTGCGAGTCAGAAAGAGGCGTTTGTATTAAATGTTACGGTTTAAACTTAGCCGCGCGCAAGCTGGTAGAAATCGGTGAGGCCGTAGGTGTGATCGCGGCTCAGTCGATCGGAGAACCGGGAACTCAGTTAACCATGAGAACCTTTCACATCGGCGGTATAGCTTCCCGGGTCACGGAAAGAGCTTTCATAAAGGCCCGGGAAAAAGGGGTCGTAAAATACCACAACCTTAGGGTTGTGGCCAAGGGCAAACACTTTGTCGTCCTTAATCGTAACGGGATGATCAGCATAAATGGCGACCGGGGGATAGAATTACAGAGAAATCCGGTTCCGCAGGGGGCCGCGATTATGCTCGCCGATGGCGCGCAAATCGAAAAGGATAAGATTTTTGTAAGGTGGGACCCTTACTCATCGCCGATTCTTACTGAAGTCGGCGGGAAGGTTAAATACGAAGACATTATAAATAAAATTACCATTCAGGAAGAGATGAATGCGGCTACCGGAAGGAAGGAAAGGGTAGTTATAGAGTTCAAAGGAGATTACCACCCTCAGATTCTGCTTCTTTCCGACCAGGATGAAGTTTTAGGAATTTACCCCTTACCCACCGGGGCACACATAATGAATGAAGAGGGGGCTCGTGTTGAGTCCGGAGATGTTATTGCCAAAACTCCCCGTTTGGTGGCAAAAACAAGAGATATCACCGGGGGCCTCCCCCGGGTAGCGGAATTATTTGAAGCCAGACGTCCCAAGAGTCCGGCGGTGATCAGTGAAATCGACGGATTCGTGGAGTTTGCGGAAAGCGCCGGTGAGAGAAAGGTTATCGTGCGCAGTCCCACCGGCATGAAGCGGGAGTACGCCATACCGGCCGGTACCCATCCGATAGTGTACCGGGGAGACCAGGTGACCGCCGGCCAGCAATTAATCGAAGGCCCGGTAGTTTTGCAGGATATTTTAAGGGTCTGCGGGGACAAGGTTTTGCAGGAGCATTTAGTTAATGAAATACAGGAGATCTATCGCTTAAGCGGCGTAAGGATAAACGATAAGCATATAGAAGTTATTATTCGCGAAATGCTTAAGAAAGTACGCATCGTTGACCCCGGAGACAGTGATTTTTTACCGGGGGAAGGCGTAGATAAGTGGGATTTTCGTAAAGAAAACGAAAAGATTTTTAAAAAGGGTCAAAAACCGGCTACGGCCTCACCTTTACTTTTAGGAATTACCAAAGCGTCATTAAATACAAAGAGCTTTATTTCTGCGGCCAGCTTTCAGGAAACCACGCGCGTTTTGGCGGAAGCGGCTATAGCGGGAAAAGTGGATAGGTTGCAGGGGTTGAAAGAGAATGTAATCGTCGGCCACCTTATCCCGGCCGGAACAGGATTAAAGAGATACCGGGAAGTTGAGCCGCAAAAAGTTTAATGAACAGATGATTTACGGCCGCCTACGCGACCGTAAATCATAGGTATTGACATTTGCAATGTCAATACTGTCTGTGAATTAAGGAGAAGATATGCCGACTATAGCACAGTTGATTCGAAAACCGCGTATACTTAAGCGTAAAAAGGGCAAGTCTCCGGCGCTTAAGCGTTGTCCCCAGCGTCGGGGGGTGTGTATTCAGGTAAGAACGATGACACCGAAGAAGCCTAATTCAGCTTTACGAAAAATTGCCCGAATCAGATTAACTAACTCCGAAGAAGTATCGGCTTACATTCCCGGTGAGGGGCATAATTTACAGGAGCACTCGATAGCTTTAGTAAGGGGCGGAAGGGTAAAGGATTTACCCGGCGTCAGATATCATATCGTCAGAGGTACTCTTGATTGTCAAGGGGTGCAGAATAGAAGGAGATCGCGGTCAAAATACGGAGCAAAGAAACCAAAATAGAAGATGTGTAATAAGGGAGTGAACGATGAGGAGAAGAAGGGCGCCAAAGAGAGAAATTAAAGCGGAATCAAAATACAACTCGCCGGTATTAGGAAGTTTTATCAATATCATTATGCGGGACGGTAAAAAGAGCACTGCACAGAAGATTATATATAATGCTTTGGATGCGGTTGCGCAAAGGACCAAGGAAGATCCCCTGACGGTATTTTTCGCTGCTGTAGATAATGCCCGCCCGCGAATGGCGGTTAAACCCCGGAGAATCGGAGGCGCGACCTATCAGGTTCCGTTAGAGGTTACCAAGGAAAAGGGGGTTACGACCGCTTTAAGGTGGATTAAAGATTCGGCGCTCAAGAAGAAGGGCAAGCCCATGGAGGTCAAGCTGGCCGATGAGATAGTCGCCGCCTATAAACGTGAAGGTGCGGTAATTAAAAAACGAGAGGACACTCATAGAATGGCGGAATCTAACCGCGCATTTGCCCATTTCAGGTATTAAGAGTGAGCAGTTTGGCAGTTATGTTTAGAAAACACGATACCAGCTTAGAAAAAATACGCAATATCGGATTTATTGCCCATATTGATGCCGGAAAGACTACGACTACCGAAAGGACGTTGTTCTATGCCGGGAAAACCTATAAAGTCGGCGAAGTGGATGAGGGGACTACCGTCACCGACTGGATGGCTCAGGAGAAAGAAAGAGGTATTACTATTACCAGCGCCGCCACTTATTGCCAATGGAATGATTATCAGATAAATATTATCGATACCCCCGGACATATCGATTTTACCGTGGAGGTAGAGCGTTCGTTAAAGGTTTTAGACGGGGCCGTAGTTATTTTTTGTGCGGTGGGAGGAGTGGAGCCGCAATCGGAGACGGTTTGGCATCAGGCCGATAAATACCATGTTCCCAAGATCGCTTTTATTAATAAGATGGACCGGGTCGGGGTAAACTTTTCAGGGGTAGTTTCCGAGATGCGGGAGAAGTTGAACACCCAGATTGCCCCGGTGCAAATACCCATCTATGAAGATGATGTTTTTTTAGGCGTAGTGGATTTGGTCCACAATCGCGCATTTTATTATGAGGGAGATTTCGGGGGCGAGGTTATTGAAAAGGATATTCCCGAGAAGCTTAAGGCGCCGGCTTTGCAATCCCGGGATTATTTGATCGAGAAGCTGGCCGAACTTGACGATGCCTTTATGCATAAAGTGATTGAGGGAGAGAATCCGGACAGCGCAGAGATCATCGCGACCATCAGAAAATATGTAATTGCCAATCAATTCGTTCCGGTTCTCTGCGGCTCAGCGCTTAAGAACAAAGGCGTTCAGCAGCTGCTCGACGCTATTTGCAATTACCTTCCCGCGCCTTCGGAAGTCGGCCCGCTGAAAGGAATGGATTCTAAAAAAAGAGAAGAGGTAAGTATAGACGTTTCTACCGGATCGGCATTATGCGCTCTCTGTTTTAAGGTTTTTACCGATCCCTTCGTGGGAAAATTATTTTACACGCGGGTTTATTCGGGAAAGCTGCCGACAGCCTCCCATATATATAATGCCACTAAGGGAGAGAAAGAAAAAGTAACCAAGATCTTAAGAATGCATGCCAACCGACAGGAAGCGGTTAAAGAGGTCCGGGCCGGAGATATCGTTTGTTTGGTCGGATTAAAGCAGACCGCTACCGGGGATACTCTTTGCGGCGAAAAACACCCCGTAATTTTAGAGGAGATAAAGTTTCCCGAACCCGTAGTTTCTTTAGCCATAGAGCCGAGGACAAAGGCCGATCAAGAGAAACTTTTTAGCGCCCTGGGCAAGCTTTCCGATGAGGACCCGTCGTTCAAGGTTTCTTACAATCGCGAGACCGGGCAGAATATAATTTCCGGCATGGGGCAACTGCATTTAGAAATTATGGTCGATAGATTGATCCGGGAATTCAGCGTCGAAGCGAAAATTGGCAATCCGCAGGTAGCCTATAAGGAGACTATAATCCGGAAGATTGAGTCGACTGGTAAATTCATCCAGCAGACCGGCGGCCGGGGTCAGTACGGGCACGTTGTGCTGCTCATGGAGCCGCTGGCGAAGGGTAAGGGGATCGTTTTTGAAAGCAAGATAAAGTCCGGAGTAATACCCAAAGATTTCATCCCGGCGGTTAAAGAAGGGGTCGAGGAAGCTTTTCAAAGCGGAGTTCTGGGGGGCTATCCGGTGGTAGACGTAAAAGCGACTTTGATTGATGGCTCCTACCACGAAGTCGATTCATCAGAGCTTTCTTTTAAAGTTGCCGGAGAAATAGCGATCAAAGACGGTTTACGAAGAGCGAGATCAGTTCTTCTGGAGCCGGTGATGAACCTGGAGGTAGTTACGCCTGCCGATTACGTCAGTCAGGTTATCGGTGACCTTAACTCACGCCGGGCAAAAATCTGCGCGATTCGCGAAAGGAAGAATTTAAGGATAATCCGGGCTGATGTGCCTCTGGCGGAAGTTTTTGACTACGCCGACTCCTTAAGAAACTTGACACAGGGTAGGGCCTCTTATACAATGGAGCCTTTGTATTACGAGAAGGTTCCGGAAGAATTACTGGTTAAGATATTAGGAATATGAGTTTAAGAGAATTAGGAGGTGTGTATGGCAAAAGAGAAGTTTGTAAGGACTAAACCCCACCTTAACATTGGCACTATCGGCCATGTTGACCACGGGAAGACCACACTTACTTCGGCTATGACCAAAGTTTTGTCGACTCAAGGGAAGGCTAAAGCCCTTAAGTTTGAGGACATTGACAAGGCACCCGAAGAGAAGGAAAGAGGAGTGACGATTAATATCGCTCACGTTGAATACGAGACCGAAAAGCGCCACTACGCCCATATCGACTGCCCCGGGCACGCTGACTATATTAAAAACATGATTACCGGCGCTGCCCAGATGGACGGGGCGATTCTGGTCGTAGCCGCGACCGACGGGCCGATGCCGCAGACAAGAGAGCATATCCTTTTAGCCCGTCAGGTAAACGTTCCGGCAGTCGTAGTGTTCGTCAACAAGGTTGACGCCATGGACGATCCGGATTTAGTTATGCTGGTCGAAGAGGAAGTAAGAGACTTGCTTACCAAGTATGATTTCCCGGGTAAGGAAATCCCGGTCATCAAGGGTTCGGCTTTAAAAGCGATGGAGTGCGGTTGCGGAAAAGAAGATTGCGCAGCCTGCAAACCAATTCTTGAGCTGATGAAAGCCGTAGATGACTATATTCCTATGCCCAAGAGAGACATTGATAAGCCGTTCAGTATGGCTATCGAAGATGTTTTCTCTATTTCCGGCCGGGGAACAGTGGTGACCGGAAGAGTGGAGAGAGGAAAAGTTAAGGTCGGCGAAGAGGTCGATATGGTCGGAATTCACCCCGAGATCAAAAAGACCGTAGTTACCGGTGTAGAGATGTTTCGGAAAGACCTTGATGAAGGGCAAGCCGGCGATAATGTCGGCTTACTGCTCAGGGGAGTGGAAAAAGAGGCAGTGGAGAGAGGCATGGTTATCGCTAAGCCCGGTTCGATTACCCCGCACACCAAATTTAAGACCCAGGTGTACGCCCTTAAAAAAGAAGAAGGCGGCAGGCACACTCCATTTTTTTCAGGATACCGACCTCAATTTTATTTCCGCACCACTGACGTTACCGGAACCTGCAAGCTGCCTCAAGGGGTAGAAATGGTTATGCCCGGAGATAATGTCGAATTAGAGGTTCAGCTGATTCAGCCGGTAGCGGCCGAAAAAGAATTAAGGTTCGCTATCCGTGAAGGCGGGCGAACCGTGGGCGCGGGAGTGATTACCGAGATTATTGAATAACGCCTTTAGGGGTACGATTGCCAGATTGGGAATTTCACGCTTAAGGCGGGAGTGGGAGTTTAAATATGACTGGTACGCTAAAAATACGGATAATATTAAAGGCATTTGACCATCGGATTTTAGATCAATCTGCTCAAAATATCGCCGAAGTGGCTTTGCGCAGCGGGGCCAAGGTTCAGGGCCCGATTCCCATGCCGACCAAAAAGAAAATTTACACGGTTAACCGGGCCACTAATATCGATAAAAAATCGCGGGAGCAATTCATGCTGGCAATTCATAAGCGAGTCATTGATCTGAACAATCCGACCGCCAAAACTATTGATGCCTTAAAGAAGTTGAATCTGCCGGCAGGGGTAAACGTGAACATCAAACAGGAAGTTTGATGGCCGTAAGCGCTATGCCAAAAAAGCAGATTTTATTTTTGTAGCTTAAGAGCAAAACTGAAAGCTGAATTATGATCAAAGAAATTTACGGCAAAAAAATTGGGATGACCCAGCTTTTTAACGACGAAGGTGATTTGCTTTCCACAACCCTTCTTCAGGTCGATCCGGTTTACCTTTTAGATCAGGTCGATTATCGCGGCAAACGCAAGGTACGCATCGGGTGTTTTAAAATCGACGAAAAGAGAGTGGCCCGGGTAAAGAAACCGGTAAGGGGATATTTTGCCAAATTAAAGACAAGCCCCTGCCAGCTCATCAAGGAAGTCGACTTAGAGGAAGGTCCGTGTGCGGATAAGCCCGGGGATTCTGCCGATTCTCGCCAAATTGGTGTCGATATTTTCAAAGAAGGAGATATCGTCGATGTGCGGGCCAGAACGAAGGGCAAAGGTTTTGCCGGAGGCATGAAGCGATACGGCTGGTCCGGACAACCGAAATCACACGGTTCGACTTCGCACCGCCGGATCGGTTCGGCCGGGGCATCGGCTTACCCTTCAAAGATAATCAAGGGTATTCATATGCCCGGACACATGGGTAACCGGATGATAACAACTAAGAATTTAGCGGTTTTAAAAGTAGATAAGGATAAAAATATTCTTTTTGTAAAGGGGAGTGTACCGGGGAGCCGGGGCACTATTGTGAAGATCAAAAAGGTAAGATAAATGATGGCCCGCACAGCGACCAAAACCCGCAAAAAAAGCGCCGCCGGCAAGGCTGGTAATTTAGAGCTGGATGTTTTCGATATGCAGGGGAAGAAGGTCGGTAAGTTCGCCCTAAATAAGGATGTTTTTGACGGGCAAGTTAATCAACCCCTTGTGCATCAGGCCACGGTAGCTTATTTATCTAACCAGCGTAAAGGGTTAGCCGCAACTAAAACCCGGGGCGAAGTTCGCGGCGGCGGCAGAAAGCCCTGGCGTCAAAAAGGGACCGGTCGCGCCAGAGTCGGATCGATTCGTTCTCCGATTTGGCGGGGCGGCGGAGTAACTTTCGGATCAAGGCCGCGCTCATATTATAGAAATTTACCCCGGAAGATGAAGTTGCTGGCTTTAAAGAGCGCGCTTAATGCCAAGTTTAAAAGTGACGGAATTTTAATCCTTAAAGAGCTTAAGGTGAGTTCTCATAAAACGCAGAACTTTTATAAAATTATTGATAACCTCAAATTAGCCGGAATGAAGGTTCGGTTAGTAGTTGATGACATCGATCGTGATCTTAAACTGTCCGCGCGCAACATCAAAAGCGCCTCGCTGGCTAAGGCCAGCGATTTACATTCGATTGAAGTGGCTGACTGTAAAAAAATAGTTTTAACTGAGAGTTCTCTGCGTAAGGTGGAAACGCGAATTAAAAGCGAAGAAAAGTCATGAAGAGTATTTATTCTGTGATCATGTCCCCGCTGGTTACCGAGAAATCGACCAGAGACGCTATCCATCGAAAGTATTCTTTTTGGGTCGATAAAGGCGCCAATAAGATTGAGATTCGCAGAGCCGTGGAGATTGTATACAGCGTCAAGGTAAAAAAAGTCGCATCGCTGATAGTTAAAGGTAAGACTAAAAGGGTGAGAGTGAATAAGCCCGGAAAAACTACGGCCTGGAAGAAGGCCGTGGTCACTTTAAAGGAAGGGCAGGAGATCAAGTTAACCTAATATGGGAGTAAAGAGATTTAAACCTGTAACGCCGGCAGTGCGGTTTAAGGTTATTTCCGATTTTGCGGAGGTCACTAAGCTTAAGCCGGAGCGGTCTCTGGTAACCAGCTTAAGAAAAAGCGGCGGCCGCAATAACTCGGGAAGAATGACCCTGCGTCACCGGGGCGGAGGGAGCAAGCGCAAATACAGGATTATTGATTTTAAAAGAGATAAATTTGATGTCGAAGGTGCTGTGATAGCCATAGAGTACGATCCCAACCGCAGTTCCCGTATCGCGCTTGTGGAATATCCGGATAAAGAAAGAAGGTATATCCTTTGGCCGAATGAACTGAGGGTCAGCGATAAAGTGATTAGCGCCTTAGATTCGCAAGCCGATATAAAGCCGGGAAATTGTATGAAATTAAAACATATACCCTTAGGAACGCTAATCCACAATGTGGAGTTAACCCCCGGAAAAGGGGCAATTTTAGTAAGAAGCGCCGGTAGTTGGGCTCAACTTATGGCTAAGGAAAAGGAGTTGGCACAATTGCGTATGCCTTCCGGCGAAATCCGATTTTTAAAAAATGAGTGCAGGGCTACGGTCGGACAGGTGGGTTTAATCGAGCACGCCTCTTTCCGGCACGGAAAGGCGGGCCGCCGGCGTTGGCTGGGGTGGCGTCCTAAGGTAAGAGGCGTAGCTATGAATCCCGTTGACCATCCGCATGGCGGCGGCGAAGGAAAGGCCGGTCAGGGAAATCCTCATCCGGTGACCCCCTGGGGGAAACCGACAAAGGGAGCAAAAACCAGAAAGCCGAAGAAGAAAAGCAATCGCTATATAGTTAAGCGGCGAGCGAAGAGGAGAGTGAAATAATGGGTCGATCGCTTAAAAAGGGTCCTCTTGTTGACGCTAAATTACTTAAAAAGGCAAGCAGCGCTAAATCATCCGGGGATCGCAAGGCGATAAAAACATGGTCGCGCCGGTCGATGATTATACCGGAATTCGTCGGCCTTACTTTCGCTGTCCATGACGGCAAGAAGCACATTCCGGTTTTTGTCACTGAAGGCATGGTGGGTCACCGCCTGGGAGAATTTGCGCCGACGCGAATTTTCCGGCAGCACGGCGGCATAAAAGCCAAGAAATCAATAGCCAAGAAATAAAGATAGTCATAAGTCATAAGTTATAAGTCATAAGTTGTAAGCTGGGCAAAAAATTAATTAAAATTTATCATTAAACTTATAACTTACGACTTAAAACTTAAAACGATATCATGGTTACCAGAGCAGAAGCAAAGTATATCCGGATTTCTCCGGCCAAAGTTCGGCAGGTCATCGGGCTGATCAAGGGTAAATATGCGCAGGAGGCGCTTTCGCAGCTAGAGCTGCTCAATAAGAAAGGCGCATACTTTTTAAGGCAGGTTTTGAAGTCAGCGGTGAGTAATGCCAAAAATAAAGGTTATGCCGAAGGCAAGCTATTTATTTCCAAAATCGCCGCTAATTCCGGTCCGACTTTAAAGCGGTACAAGGCGAAGGCGTTTGGGAGTGCCAGTTTGATCCGCAAACGCACGGCGCATATATTAATCGAGCTGGATTCTCCCGAGAAAATAGTGGAGAAAGCTAAACCAACGAAACGGAGTAAGTAAATGGGACAAAAAGTTCACCCCTACATATTAAGAATCGGATTCGGTAAAGACTGGCTGTCGCATTGGTTTTCGGCAAGAAAGAGAGAGTATGCCGATTTTTTGGAAGAGGATTTGCGTATCCGCCAGCATATCAAAGAGGTCTATCCTAAGGGTTCTGTAGCCACCATTGTTGTGGATCGGGTATCTTCCGAAGTTATCCGGATCCGTATCCGCACCTCCCGCCCAGGGGTTATTATCGGCAGAAGGGGGCAGGATATCGAACGGGTGAAGCAAAACTTGAATAATTTGACCCAAAAAGAGATTATCATTGATGTGGAGGAGGTCCTCGAGCCGGCTTTAGAGGCGCAGCTGGTGTCAGAGATGATTGGTTTCCAGCTGGTCAAGAGGGTAAACTTCCGCCGAGCCATGAAGCGGGCAATGCAGCAGGTAATCTCTTTAGGAGGAGAAGGAATAAAAATGAGGTGTGCGGGCAGATTGGGCGGAGTGGAAATAGCGCGAAAGGAATCGTACAAATACGGCAAAGTCCCTTTGCAGACATTCCGTGCCGATATCGATTATGGTTTTTCAGTGGCCAAGACTACTTACGGGACGATTGGAGTTAAAGTCTGGATTTATAAAGGTGAAAAAAACCTGGGGAATTATCTGATCAAGGAAGAAAGGCAGCAAAGATAGAATGCTAATACCTAAACGCGTAAAATACAGGAAGGCGCAGAGGGGAAGGCGCAAAGGCTTAGCCAGCAGCGGCTCAACGGTTTCTTTCGGCGAGTACGGCATTAAAGCTGTTCAATCCGGATGGCTTAAAAATACCCAGATTGAAACAGTAAGAATTATTCTTACCCGCAGGTTGCGCCGGGGCGGCAAGCTTTGGATCCGGATTTTCCCCGATAAGCCGGTGACTAAGAAAGCGGCCGAGTCCAGACAGGGCAAGGGCAAGGGCGAAGTTGAAACCTGGGTGGCCGTTATAAAAAGAGGGACGGTTCTTTTCGAACTGGGCGGTATTCCCGAAGATTATGCCCGGGAGTCTTTCCGTCTGATTGCTTATAAGCTCCCCTTTAAAACCGTTTTTGCCACCAGACGCTGATGAAGATAAAAGATTTAAAGGGATTATCCAAGGAAGAGTTGCAGGTTAAGCTGGAAGATTTAAACAAGCAGCTTATGGAACTGCAGTTTAAGCGCCGCAGCGCCGTAGAAAAACCCCATCTTTTCCAACAGATAAAGAGAGATATTGCCCGGATTTACACCGTTATTAACGGTCCAAAGGAGATTAAAAGTGGTAAAAGCTAGAATTCTGGAAGGTAAGGTTGTTTCGGACCGGATGAATAAAACCGTGACGGTTTTGGTCAAGCAGCGTTCCCCGCATAAGTTATACAAGCGTTCATTAGTAAAACGAAAGAGATTTAAAGTGCATGACGAAAAGAACGAAGCGAAAACCGGGGATCAGGTGCGCATAGTTGAATGCCGCCCGATATCCAAGGAAAAGTATTTTCGCTTGGTAGAAATTATTAAATGAGATGATTTATCTTAGATCGAGATTAGATGTAGCCGATAACAGCGGAGCCCGGGAGGTCGCCTTTATCGGCGTTATCGGAAAGAAGAATAAGGACCATGCCGACATCGGGGATATAATCGTGGCCAGCGTTAAGGAGGCCATGCCCAATACGGCGATAAAAAAGGGGGAAGTGGTCAGGGCGGTAGTTGTCCGAACCCACTTTCCGATTAAGCGCAAAGACGGCTTAGCGGTTAAATTCGATAAAAACGCTTGCGTGGTTATTGATAAGCAGGGTAATCCCCGGGCGACCAGGGTGTTCGGGCCGGTAGCCCGAGAGTTAAGGGACAGATTCAGCAAGATCCTGTCGTTGGCCCCGGAGGTAATCTAAGATGAGTTTAAGAATTCGCAAGGGTGACAAGGTCATTGTGACCGCGGGTAAAGATAAAGGCAAAAGCGGCAAAGTCCTGAAAGTTGTAACGGCCCATAATCAGTACCGGATAGTGGTCGAGGGCATAAATCTGGTTAAAAAACACATTAGGCGCCGTTCGGAAAATGAGCCCGGCGGGGTTAAGGAAATTCCCTTATCGCTTAATGCCTCCAGCGCCGCCTTATTTTGCAGCCATTGCAATAAAGGGGTGAGATTCGGGGCTAAGGCCGCGGCCGATAAACTTAAGGCCAGAATTTGTAAAAAGTGTAGGAAGCCGCTGTAAACCCCGTTAGAGAATTCCGTTCTCTAACGGGGCAAATTTAATTTAGCTATTATGGACGAGAAAGAAAAATATGTACCGCGTTTTCTTAAGTTATACCGGGAAACAATCATCGCTGAGCTTAAGAAAAGACGCGGCTATAAAAACGATCTGGCGGTGCCGCGTTTGGTAAAGATGGTAGTCAATATGGGGGTCGGCGCGGCAACTGCGGATTCCAAAATCATTGAAAAATGCGCAGAAGAGTTATCTTTTATTACGGGTCAGAAACCTAAAATTTGCCGGTCCCGCAAGCCTATATCCAATTTCAAACTAAAGAAAGGCGTAGCGATAGGTTGCTGTGTTACTTTGCGCAAAGTGATCATGTATGAGTTTTTGGACCGTCTGATTACGGTAGCCATACCGCGTATTCGTGACTTCCGGGGGTTATCTCCCCAGGCATTTGACGGCAGAGGCAACTATACTTTTGGCTTATCGGAACAAGGTATTTTTGCGGAACTTGACCTGGACAAGATAGCGAAAACTCAAGGTATGAATATCAGCATACACACAAGCGCTTTAGCTGACGAAGAAGCGAAAGACCTTTTAAGCTTATTTGGATTTCCTTTCAGGAGGTAGGATGGCTAGCACTTCTAAAATCGAGAAGTGGAAGAGAGAAAGAAAGAAGGTTAAGTTTTCTACCCGGCGCAAAAACCGTTGCCGGATTTGCGGCCGGCCGCGCGGTTATATCAGAGATTTTGAGCTTTGCCGGATATGTTTCAGGGAGTTGGCCTGGAGAGGGGTGATACCCGGCGTAAAAAAGGCCAGCTGGTAAACTAAAGGGCTGGTTATTTTTAAGGAGAGACATGAGCAGAACCGACTTAATTAGCGATGCTTTCGCCATAATAAAGAATGCTTCCCGGGCCAAAAAGGAAGAAGTCTATATCCCTTATTCGAACTTATTGACAAAAATCTGCGAAATTTTAAAAAGAGAAGGGTATTTAGAGAATTTTAAGGAGGTCGATCTCGAAAAAATTAAGAAAATCAAGATTTACCTTAAATATGAAGGAAAAAAAGCCATTATTACCCAGATTAGAAAGATTTCGGTTCCGGGACGCAGAGTGTATGTGGAGGCAAAGAAAGTACCATCCGCTTTAGGGGGGTACGGGGTAACCATAATTTCTACATCTTCCGGAGTTTTAACCGATAAGGAAGCCCAGGCCAAGAGCGTCGGCGGGGAAGTCATCGGGATGGTCTGGTAAGCGGAGTTAACGATGTCGCGGATCGGTAAACAACCCATAACACTGCCTAAAGAAGTAAAAGTTACGGTCGAAAACGGTACCGTTTGGGCCGAAGGCTCTAAAGGTAAACTGAGCCTGGTTATCCCTAAGGGGATAAGGGTCGAGGTTGCCGATAGTATTTGTCGGGTTAAGAGAGAAAACGATACCAAGCAGTCAAAAAGCCTGCACGGCACAATACAGGCATTGATCAGCAATATGATTAAAGGCTTAACCGAGACCTTCAAGAGAGAGCTGGAGATAATTGGCGTCGGATATAAGGTGCAGATCAAAGATAAAAACATCATACTTAACATCGGTTTTTCCCATCCGGTGGAGATGGAGATTCCCGAGGGCTTGAAAGTATCGGCGCCGTCCGCTACCCGGGTCGTCATCGAAGGGGTAGATAAACAAAAGGTCGGCGAGTTTGCGGCGCGAATACGCCGGGTCTATCCTCCCGAGCCGTATAAAGGTAAAGGCATAAGATATGCGGGAGAGGAAGTACGTAAAAAATTAGGGAAAGCTTTAGCGAAATAATCAAGGTGATTAGATGAAGAAGATTGGTAGAGCCCGCAGGCATAAAAGGATTACGAACAAGATAAAGGGGCATAAACAGCGCCCGCGCCTGGTGGTATTCCGCAGCCGAAAACACATTTGCGCTCAGCTTGTGGACGACAGCGTCGATAAAGTTATTACCGGATATTCAACTCGGAGTAAGAACTTTTCCGCCGGGGCGAAAAGCCTTCCCCCTGCGGATAATGCCGCACAAGATCTAAAGACTACCAACCGGGCCGGAGCGAAAAGGGTAGGTTTGATATTAGCGGAGCAGGCCTTAAGTTTAGGAATTAAAATTGTATCCTTTGATCGCGGTGGATATAAATATCACGGAAGAGTAAAAAGCTTAGCCGAAGGAGCAAGGGAAGGGGGATTAAAGTTTTAAATGCTAAATTCAAATCAAGAGAAAAAGCCAGATCATCCCGTTAATAAGACCCCGGCTGATAAAGAAGTGCCTAAAAAGGGAGCTTCGTGGGCCCGGGGCGGGAGGCCGGATTTTCGGCCCGGCCGCGAAGGCGAAGAGGGACAGGTATTTATTGAAAAAGTCCTTTTTATTAACCGGACCACTAAAGTTACTAAAGGGGGGAAGAATTTAGGTTTTGCGGCGCTGGTAGTTGTCGGTGACGGGGAATCCCGGGCCGGTTACGCTTTAGGCAAAGCCAATGAAGTTGCGGATGCGATACGTAAGGGAATCGGCAAGGCCAGAAAGGAATTGGTTACGATCAAGAAGAAAGGCGCAACTATACCCCATCAGATTATCGGCGAATTTGGCGCGGTCGAGATTATGCTTAAGCCGGCAGCAAAGGGTACGGGAGTTATTGCCTCCTCGCCGGTGAGAGCGATTTGCGAATGTGCGGGAATAAAGGATATTTTAACTAAGAATTTGGGCAATTCGACTAATCAGATAAATGTAGTCAAGGCTACTTTTGACGGTTTGCAAAACCTTAAGGGGTAAAGCGATATGGAGTTATTTACTTTAAGGCCGAAGGTACGCAATAAGAAGCCGAAAAGGCTGGGCCGAGGCCCGGGTAGTGGCTGGGGTAAAACTTCCGGCCGCGGTCACAAGGGTGCCGGACAACGCAAGGGTAAAAAGCTGCCCTATGTCGGTTTCCGGGGCGGTAATCTGCCCTACTCCCGAGTGATCCCCAAGCGGGGATTTAAGTCTCCCCGAAAAAAGGAATATCAGCTGGTTAATTTGCGAAGCATCGAGAGCAAAATTAAAACTGTCGCCGAAGTCAATCCCCAGGTTTTAAAAGAATTAAATCTGATTAAAGACGCTAAAAAGCCGGTAAAGATTTTAGGCGACATAAAAGAAAAGTTATCTAAAAAGCTGACCTTTAAGGCGGATCGGTTTTCGGCTAAAGCAAAAAGTCTGATCGAAGATTCCGGAGGAAAAATAGAGTGTTTGGATCGATAAGTAATGTATTTAAGGTTGAAGAGCTAAGGCGAAAGATTTTCATAACTCTGGCCATCCTGATTGTCTATCGCGCCGGATGCTTTATACCTACCGCCGGCGTAAATACTTCGGCTTTAATGGCCTTTTTCAAAGAGTTGGCTGAAAACCAGGGACAGACGGTTTTTGGCATGATTAACGTCTTTACCGGCGGCGCCTTAACCCGTTTAAGTATTTTTGCTTTAGGAATAATGCCTTATATTTCGGCATCGATTATGATGACGCTCCTGCAGGCAATTGTGCCGGCTTTAGAAAGGCTGGCCAAGGAGGGGAAAGCCGGATATGAAAAGATCAACCAGTATACGCGATATTTAACTTTTGCTTTGTGTGCGGTACAGGGTTTATTCTTATCAATCTGGTTATCGAATCCGGAAAGTTTCGGCGGCAGGCAGATCGTGCTTAACCCGGGGGTAATGTTTACCCTAACTACTATTATTACCCTTACGGCCGGAACAATTTTTATTATGTGGCTGGGGGAGCAAATTCAGGAGAGGGGCATCGGTAACGGAATATCGATAATCATTACCGTGAGTATTATTTCCCGCATCCCTTCGGCTTTAAGGCAGTTTTGGATTCTCTGGTCGCCCCTTGATCCGGCCAAAGGGCAAGTCTCTCACGTGAAAGCAATTTCCCTTATCGGCTTGTGGTTTGTGATGATTATGGCGGTAGTGCTGTTTACTCAAGCCCAGCGTCGCATCCCGATTCAGTACGGGAGGAGGATTATCGGCCGGCGCGTTTATGGCGGCACCACTCAATATTTGCCGATAAAGGTCGATATGTCCGGAGTAATTGCCATAATTTTTGCCAGCATGTTTTTAGCTTTTCCCGCAACCATAACCGCATTCTTGCCTAAATCCGTGCGTTTTATCGGTTTTCTGCAGCGTATTTTACAGCAGACCGGCTTGTGGTATAACCTGATTTATGTCGGCCTGATTATATTTTTTATGTATTTTTATACGGCTATGGTATTTAACCCTCTGGAAATGTCCAATACCTTGAAAAAGAACGGCGGGTTTATTCCTGGTGTTAGACCCGGAAAACCGACCGCCCAGTTTTTAGATTTTGTAGCCACGCGAATTGTTTTTATCGGCGCGATATATATTGCCGTAATTGCAATTTTCCCTAATGTTATCATGCGCGCCTTCAGCATCCCCTCCTATGGCATTGCTTCCCTTTTTGGCGGGACTACGCTTTTAATCATGGTCGGTGTTGTTTTGGACACCATGAAGCAGATTGAGGGACAGCTTCTCATTCGGCATTATGACGGGTTTATAAAGGGAAGCAGCCTCAAAGGGAGGCGGTAAAGGAAAAGCGATGAACCCCGTTAGACCTTTTGTAAAAACAGTTAGGAATAGAGTTGTTCCGATGGAGGAAACGCATAGAGATAATAATATTTTCATTGTGTGTGTGGGAGGTCTAACGGGGTGAATATTATTCTATTCGGAGCTCCGGGGTCGGGAAAAGGAACGCAGGCGAAACTGCTCGCGGAGCATTTTGAATTACGGCGGATATCGCTGGGTGATATTTTAAGAGATGAGGTAAAGAAGCAAAGTCAGCTGGGATTGAAGGTCAAAAGCTATATGGAAAGAGGGGCACTTGTCCCCGATGCCCTTGTCTCCGAGGTTATCAGTGAAAATATTAATGCTAATGGGTTTGTCCTCGACGGATACCCGCGCAATTTAGCTCAGGCCGAAACCCTGGATGAAATTTTGGCTCCGAAGGACTTAGATATAGACATTTTTATTTATTTAGATGCTGATCAAGAGACGATCGTGGAAAGGCTTTCGAAGCGAAGGGTTTGCCGGGCTTGCGGAGCCAATTATCATTTAACCAATATGCCGCCCAAAAGCCAAGGCCGCTGTGATTCCTGCAGCGGCGAACTGAACCAGCGAAAGGATGATAATCCGGAAACCATCAAAAAACGCTGGCAGGTTTTTGTGGATGAAGGCAAGAATATTTTAGATTTTTATAAGCACAAAGGAAAACTGGCTAGTGTGGACGGTGCGGGGGATAAGGACAAGATCTTTGAAAAAATAAAACAGAAGCTGCAATGATCAAGCCTTTAACCAGGGACGAGCTGATAACGATGCGGGAGGCCGGCAAAGTCGCTGCGGCAATAATACGCAAACTTAGCGTTTTCGTGCGCACCGGAGTTTCCACTAAGGATATCGAAGGCTTCTTTGAGGCCGAGCTTCACAAACATAAAGGTATGGAGGCAGCTTTTAAGGGGTTTTCCGGGTATCCGGCAGCATGCTGTGTTTCCGTGAACGAGGAAGTGATTCACGGTATTCCTTCTCAAAAGCTGATCAACGACGGCGATGTGGTCAGCATTGATTTAGGAATCAAATATAAAGGTTTATTCGTCGATACCGCTTATACTTATGTTGTCGGCAGCGCTTCGCGCTTGGCGCGGAAATTGGCAAAGGTTTCGTTGAGATCATTGCATGAAGGGATACGCAAGGTGAAGGTCGGTGCGAGTATCGGTGATATCGGATGGGCGATCCAAAGCTTCGTGGAGAAAAACGGTTTTTCGGTAATAAAAAGATTCGTCGGACACGGAATCGGCAAAGATCTGCATTTGCCGCCGGAAATTCCCAATTTCGGCGATAAAAATCAGGGTTTTAGACTCAAGGAAGGGTACGCTATCGCCATAGAACCCATGGTGTCGGCGGGAAGTTTCGAGGTCGATATCCTAGATGACGGATGGACGGCTAAAACTAACGACGGTTCTTTAGCGGCGCACTTTGAACATACGGTAGTGATAACAAAAAGAGGACCCTGGGTGTTGACCCAGCAATAAACCCCGCCCTTTCTGGGTGAGCAGATTAACTTAGCTAAGAAAGGGCGGGGTAAACCGCAATGGCCAAAGAAGATTTGATTGAAGTTGAAGGTGAAATATCGGAAGCACTGCCTAATGCCATGTTTAGAGTAAAACTGGATAACGGCCATATGGTTTTAGCCCACGTTTCCGGAAAGATGCGCATGCATTTTATCAGGATTTTACC
This sequence comes from uncultured Planctomycetia bacterium, assembly GCA_964420965.1. Lineage (GTDB taxonomy): Bacteria > Omnitrophota > Gorgyraeia > Duberdicusellales > 4484-171 > CAYQUQ01. The sequence goes on from CAYQUQ010000007.1 coordinate 33,034, forward strand.
GGGCGATCGCGTAAAGGTGGAGCTTTCCCCTTATGATCTGTCGAGGGGAAGAATAACCTACAGACATAAATGAAAGTAAGATCTTCAGTCAAAAAGATTTGTGACAAGTGCAAGATAATAAAACGCAAGCGGATTTTGCGGGTTATCTGCAAAAATCCCAAACACAAGCAGAGGCAGGGGTAGGAGAGGTATAAAGTCATAAGTTATAAGTTGTAAGTTATGGGGGAGAGATAGTTATGCCGAGGATTTTTGGTGTCGATATTCCGAAAAATAAAAAGATAAAAGTTTCGCTAAGATATATTTACGGTATCGGTCCGGTGCGCGCGTTAGAAATCTTGCGTCAGGTAAATATTGATCCGGAAAAAAGGTCTTCGGACTTAAGCGATGAAGAAGTTTCTCAGATCGCTTCTTTCGTCCAAAGTCATTTCCGGGTGGAGGGAGAATTGCGGCGGGAGATTTCACAAAACATAAGACGTTTAATCGAGATTGGTTCCTATCGAGGTTCGCGTCATAAAAAAGGCCTGCCGGTCCGGGGGCAGCGGACACGCTGCAACTCTCGGACCCGAAAGGGGCCGAAACCAAGGGTCGGGGGAATTAAAAGGTAAGTGAGGCCGTAACTTATGGAGCGAGCGATAGCGAGCGAACATAAGTCACAGGGCCGAACTTACCCCCACACCAATTGTGGGGAATTAAAGAGGGCCAACCAATTGGTGTGTGGGTTTAATTCGCAGACGGCCTTCGGCCTACGACTTACGTTAGCTGCGCTCCGTAAGTCGTCTGCTCATTAAAGGAGAGTAAATGGCGAAAAAAAAGAAAAAAGAAAAAAAGAAGAGACTTCAATTAACTTCCAATATCGGAGTCGCCCATATTAAGGCCACGTTTAACAATACGATAATTTCTGTTACCGATTTAAGCGGAAATGTTTTAGCCTGGGCTTCGGCCGGCACCGTCGGTTTTAAAGGAACAAAGAAATCTACACCTTACGCAGCCCAGATTGCTTCCTTGAGCGTGGCCAAGAAGGTCCGGGAAATGGGGTTAAGAGAGCTGGAGGTATTAACGAAAGGGCCGGGTCCGGGAAGAGAGTCAGCGATAAGAGCCCTGCATGCGGCCGGATTATCGGTTAAGAAAATAAGGGATATTACCCCTATGCCACATAACGGATGCCGACCGAAAAAGAAAAGGAGAGTTTAGAAGTAGCATGGGAAGATATTTAGAGTCGAAATGTAAATTGTGCCGAAGGGTGGGAATGAAGTTATTTCTAAAAGGCCACCGCTGCGTTACCGAAAAGTGTTCTTTTTCTAAAAGACCGACGCCTCCGGGAATGCGTCAGACCCGAAGAAGGCCAAAACCTACTTACTATGCCTTGCAGTTACAGGAAAAACAGAAGGTAAAGAGGATGTATGGCATGCTCGAGAAGCAGTTTAAGAGGTTCTTTGTCTTGGCCAGTAAATCTAAAGAGGCTACCGGTCGGATATTAATTCAGCTTTTAGAGCGGCGTGTGGACAATGTTATCTATCGCGCCCTGCTTGCTCTCTCACGCAATCAGGCCCGCCAGATAGTACGTCATGGCTTTGTCTTTTCAGACGGAAAGCGTATTGATATCCCTTCCTATATCGTGAGAGAAGGGCAGTCTTTCGAAATAAAAGCCAAGGATAGTGTTAAACAAAACATAAAGGAAAGCATCGCCATAAATTCTAAAGAAAGAAGCGTGCCTTCGTGGTTAAAGGTGGATAAGGATAATTTCAAAATCGACATTGTTCGCCTTCCGGAAAAAGAGGACTTGTCTATCCCGGTAGATGAACAGCTGATCGTGGAGCTTTATTCGAAATAATTTAAGGGGGTAAGAAGATGGGAATAACTTGGCGGGATTTTCAATTTCCGAAGCGAGTAACCGTAGATCAGGACACTTACAGCCCGAATTACGGAAGAATTATTGCCGAACCCTTAGAGCGTGGCTACGGAGTCACTTTAGGCAATGCTTTACGCAGAGTCCTGCTTTCTTCGATCGAAGGTGCGGCGGTAACTTCGGTAAGAATGGACGGTGTTGCGCATGAATTTTCGACTATCGAAGGAGTCCTTGAGGATGTTCCGGAAATAATCCTGAACATTAAAAATATAGTTTTACGCTCTTATTCGCGCGCTCCCAAAAAGATTTATATCAAAGCCGAAGGGGAGAAAGAATTAACCGCCAAGAGTATTGTGGCTAACGAAACTATAGAGGTTATAAATCCCGATCTGCATATAGCGACACTTACTTCCAAGAACTCGAAGCTAAATATCGAACTGGAAGTAGGAAGAGGACGTGGATTTGTGCCCGCAGAGGCGAATAAGCACGAAGGAATGTCTTTGGGGGTTATACCTATAGATTCAATCTTTACCCCCGTTAAACGCGTATCTTTTAAGGTCGAAAATACCCGTGTCGGTAAGCGCACAGATTATGACAAACTCATTTTGGAAATATTTACTAACGCCAGTATCGAGCCGAAAGAAGCTTTGATTTATGCCGCGAAAGTGATGAGTAAACATCTGGAGCTTTTCTTTACCCTGGGCGAGCTTCCCGAAGAGGAATTTGAGGATTTGACCCCCGAAGAAGCGTCACTTTATGAAAAATTAAAGATTCCGGTTTCGGAACTAGAGCTTTCTGTACGCAGCAGTAATTGTTTACGAGAAGCGAATATAAAGACCTTGGCCGATTTAGTGGAGAAGACAGAGGCCGAAATCCTTTCCTATCGCAATTTCGGTAAGAAATCCTTAAATGAAGTTTCAGCCCTGCTTAAAACAATGGGTCTTTCTTTCGGTGTGAAGATAGACCGAAATAAATTGACTATGGTGTAATTATGCGGCACAGAAAAAAAAGTGAAAAATTTTCGCGCTCCCGGGCCCAGAGAAACGCCCTGGTTAAATCTTTATTGCGAGCCGTAATTATCAATGAGCGGATAGTTACCACCGCCTCCAAAGCAAAGGGACTAAGAGGCGAGGTCGATAATTTGATTACCTTGGCTAAGAAAGGCTCGCTACACCATCGCCGTTTGGCCTACAGGCTTTTAGAGGACCATCGGCTGGTTAAGCGGTTGTTTGAAGTCGTCGCTCCCCGATTCGATAAAATTGAAGGCGGCTATACCCGGGTACTGAAATTAGGTAATCGCAAGGGGGACGGCGCCCCGATTTCGGTTTTAGAATTGACGCGGATGCAAAAGAAAGAGAAAAAGGAGCCTAAGGCGAAAAAAGAGAAAGATAAGGCCAAGAAGGTTTCCGAGAAGAAAGAAGAAAAGATAGCGCCGAAAAAGGAAAAGAAACCCAAGAAGGGACTTATTGCCGGAGTCAGGAAGATCTTTAAGAAAGAAAGAGACGCCCTTTAATCACCGTAGTCCCTGTCCCCGGCTGACCGGGATTGTTAATAATGATTAATCCTCGCGTTAGCGCACTCAATAAATCGGCCACCTTAAAAATTACCTCTCTGACTAAAAAGTTATGACCAAAACGATAATTGAACAAATACTTTCTTCGCATGCCGGTACCGATTTAAAGGCAGGAGATGTCGGGATCTGTAAAGTCGATTTTTGCTTTTCCCAGGATGGAACCACGTCTTTAGTTTTAGACAGTATCCGTAAGGCCAAAAGAACTTTGGCGTCGGCGAAAAAATATGCCATGTTTATTGACCACAGCAGCCCTTCTCCGAGCATGGGGGTGTCAAAAGTGCATTCGGCCATGAGAACCTTTCGGGCGCAGAACAATAACTTGTTTTTTGATGTCGGTTCCGGTATTTCCCACCAGTTAGTTATCGAGAAAGGTTTCATCTATCCCGGAGCCCTTATCCTGGGAGCCGATTCGCACACCTCAACTGCCGGAGCATTGGGGGCAGCCGCTTTCGGCGTAGGCTCAACGGATTTAGCCGTAGCTCTTACTACCGGGAAAAACTGGTTCAAGGTTCCCCTGACTTTAAAGATTGTGGTTAAAGGACAAATACCCAAAGGGGTTTACAGCAAGGATGTAATGCTGTATATTATTCATAAACTGGGGGTTAATGGCGCAACCTACAAGTCAGTTGAATTTTCCGGAGAAGTAATTGATAAGTTATCGCTGGATGCCCGATTGACCATTACCAATATGACTATAGAATTCGGGGCAAAATGCGGCCTCATGGTTCCGGATAAAAAAGTCAGCGGCTACCTTAAAAAGGCCGGGGTTAGAAAATACAAGGCCGTTTACCCGGGCAGGAAAGCCTTTTATGATGAAGTTATTGAATTCGACATCTCTAAGCTTTCACCTTACCTGGCAAAACCGCACAGTGTGGATAATGGCCTCAGGGTAGAGGAGGCTGACGATATAAAAATTAACCAGGCTTTTCTGGGGACTTGCACCAACGGGCGGCTGGAAGATTTGAAAATCGGGGCCGAGATTCTAAAAAGCAGAAAGGTTCATCCGGGTGTTAAGCTCTTGGTGGCTCCGGCGTCTCGCCAAATTTTTTTGGAAGCTTTTAAGTCCGGCGTATTGAAAACATTTTTAGAAGCCGGCGCGATTATGTTACCCCCCGGATGCGGGCCTTGCGTGGGAACTCATCAGGGCGTACCGGCGGATGGTGAGGTGGTGATTTCTACGGCAAACAGAAATTTTAAAGGCCGAATGGGTAATCCCCGAAGTTATATTTATCTGGCTTCTCCGGCGACAGTGGTCGCCTCAGCCATCAGGGGTAAGATTACGGACCCCCGAAAATATATTCATTAGGTTAGAGGAGGTTAATATGGCGGATATAAATACGCTTCTTAAGCTGACACAGGACCAGAAAGCCAGCGATCTTCACATCACCGCGGGCAATCCGCCGGTGATAAGGATCGACGGCCGGCTTTCGGTTGTGGATAAGTTTCCGGCCTTCACCCGGGAAAGCGCTAAGAGTTTGATTTACAGTATGCTCAGCGATGAGCAAAAGGCGCATTTTGAGAAAGATAAAGAGCTGGATATTTCCTTTTCTCTTCCGAATGTAGACCGCTTCCGGGTAAATATTCATCTTCAGAAGGGTAACGTTGAAGCGGCCTTAAGAAGAGTGCCGATCGAGATCCCCACGATTAAAGAGCTGGGTATTCCGAACGTGGTTTACGAATTTATTAAAAGACCTAACGGGTTGATTCTGGTAACCGGACCGACCGGCACCGGTAAGAGTACGACTTTGGCGGCACTGGTCGATTTCATCAATGTCAATAGACCGGAATTGATCGTGTGCATTGAAGATCCTATTGAATTTATTTACATAAGCAAGCAGAGCATCATAAAACAGCGGGAATTATACGCGGATACTCATTCCTTTCCCGAAGCTTTAAAGCGGATATTGCGTCAAGATCCGGATGTAATCGTAGTCGGGGAGATGCGTGATTTAGCCACCATCTCTACAACTTTGACTGCGGCCGAGACCGGACATCTGGTTTTAGCAACTCTGCATACTCCCGATGCCCCTCAAACCATCCAGAGGATAATCGATGTTTTTCCTCCCCATCAGCAGAGACAGGTTACTGTTCAGCTGGCCGAGTGTTTACAGGGGGTGCTGTCGCAGGTTCTGCTTCCGCGCACCGACGGTAACGGCAGAATCGTGGCTACCGAGGTTATGGTTTCGACTCCCGGCATAAGAAACCTGATCCGCGAAAACGATATCGCCCAGATTCCTTCGCTGATTCAAATGGGAGCTCAGTATGGGATGCGCACCATGGATAAATCATTAAAAGATCTCTACAAGAAAGGAATTATTGACCGCGAAACCGCTTTGAGCAAGGTTAGGAACCTGACTGAGTTCGAAAGCCTGTAAACGCCGATTGCGCCGGCAGGAAAAGCAATAATCACCACCGATATGATTCTGAAGGGACGGGTATTTAAATTCGGGGATAACATTAATACCGATTGGATAATTTCCGGACGGTATAAGTTTGCCATTACCGACATGAAGGAACTGGCCCAGTATCTTTTCGAAGACATCCGGCCTAAATTTTACCACGAACTGATTCCGGGGAAATCGATAATTGCCGCCGGCGAAAACTTCGGCATGGGTTCTTCCCGGGAACAGGCCCCCTGGGTTATAAAGGAAGCCGGAGTGGCCTGCATTGTCGCCAAGAGTTTCGCCCGGATATTTTACCGGAATTCTTTTAATATCGGTTTGGCTCTGGTCGAGGCGGATACTTCGAATCTAAAAGAGGGCGATAATATCAGCGTTGATCTTAGCCGGGGTATTATTGGTAAAGGCAGCGGTACCGTGGTTGAATTCAACCCCTGGGATAATTTCCGCAAAGAGTTAATAAACTGCGGCGGCATAATGGAGTACCTCAAAAAGTACAAGGAATTTAAAATAAAATGAGTTACAAAAACGCCGGAAGAGATGGACGAAATCAAACAGACCGAGAAACTGTTTAGAGAATGTATGACGTTGCTATAGTTGGCGCCGGGGCAGCCGGTATCGCCGCCGCCAAGTCAGCCTTAAAGTATCGACTCAAGGCGGTTTTAATCGAGGAAGACGAAGGCGCCTTCGGCGGAGTCTGCCTCAACCGCGGTTGCATCCCCACTAAGTTCTTCATTAATTCCGCTAAACTTAATCGGCCCTGGCCGGAAATCCGCCGGGAAAGTCAAAAAATAGTTCAGCAAATAAAGAAACCACTGCTTTCTTTTTTAACAACGCAGGGGGTGGATGTAATCTGGGGTAAGGCCGAATTTGCCGGCACCACGTATTTAGTCGCCGGCGGAAAAAAAATCGAAGCTAAGAATATCATTGTGGCCTGTGGCTCTGCACCCAGAGAGTTAGTCAAGGATTCAAGGGTAATTCTTGCCGAAAAAATATTCAGCCTTTCCCGGATACCGGAAAGAATTTTAGTTCTTGGGGCCGGATATATCGGAATAGAAATCGCCTCCTTGTTAAACAATTTCGGAAAGAAAGTGGCGGTTATTGAAAAGGAGAATAATATTTTACCCGGATTCGACTCATATCTGGCCAAACGTCTGCGGGTAATTTTAGAACGTAAAGGAATCCGGATCGAGACCGCAAAATCAGCGGCCGATTACGCCCCGGGTAATTTCGACATGATCGTTTCGGCCTTAGGGAGAAAACCCGCAACTAAAGATTTAAACATCAAAAAAGCCAGCCTGGCGCTGACCCGGGAAGGCTGGATTAAAACCGACGGGTTTTTAAGGACTAATGTTAAAAATGTCTACGCCTGTGGCGATGTGACCGGGAAAAAGCTTCTGGCCTATGTTGCCGAGTACCAGGGTCGCCTTTGTATCGAAAATATTGCCGGTAACCCCGCGGCCGAAGACTACGCCGGGCTTGCGGAATGCGTATTTTCCCTCCCGGCGGCAGCCATGGCCGGCCAGCTTGAGGAAGAGGCAGAGCGGGCAGGTATAAACTGCAAAGTTATTAAGACTAACTTTTTAAAATTTTCTTCATCCCACCTATACAGGGATACGGAGGGATTTATTAAGGTGGCCATTAACGAAAAGGAGGAGATTATCGGTGCCGGAGTGATTTCTCAAGCTGCGGGGGACCTTATAAATATACTTTCCCTTTGTATCCGTAACAAGTTAAAATTGCCCGCGTTAAAAAAATGTCTTTTTGTCCATCCGACCCTTTCGGAAATCCTCCCGCTTCTATTTCTGGACAATTAAACAGTTGTAATTGTAATTATTTTTTGCTAAAATGTCTAATGCGCATTTTTATTTTCACGTTATTCTGCATACTTATATCCTGTCCGGCGTTTTCGGCCAGCGACGATAGTTACCGTTTAGCCTTTGCGAAAGTATACTTAGCGAGAGGGCTCACGCAGGAAGCTGAGGCGGAAGCAGGGCACATTCTCGCCGCCAAACTTCTTGATCCCGAAGGGGAAGAAGATCCGGACGAGGCTGAAGGTCAGGATATTCCTTTGAACTCGGAAGACACTTCCCGGATTTTTGATCGTGTGGGAATCCTCGCCGGTTTTCTGGATGAACGCGTAACTTATGATGAAGATTACAAGGGCATACCCTTTCTTTTTACCTTAGGGTTTGACGGCCGGCCCCTGCTTTCAAAAATCGGGCTGGATACGGCGGGCCGATTCGATTTAATTATCGAACCCTTTATAAATGCCATGTTTGAGGCTAAAGCCAATGTTGAAATCGGTTCGAATTTTCTTTTTGAATACGCTTTCCCGCTCACCGAGCGATTTCAACCCTACCTGAAAGGCGGCCTGGGAGTTGTTTATATGACTCAGCATATTGAGGATCAGGCGACTCAATATAACTTTCTGCCTCAGGGTGCGTTGGGCTTCCATTATTATATCGATGACAATATCTCGTTTGATTGTGAATACCGCCATCGCCATCTTTCCAATGCCAGCATAAAACGGCCCAATAAGGGAGTAGATGCCAAGTTGTACACGGTCGGATTTTCGTTTTTCTTTGATTAAAATCGCCACAAAAGTTTTTTAAAAAAATTCTTGCCAGAATGGCGCGCTATCGATAAAATCTGCTGAAGGCAAGTTAAATTTGATTAAACCTAGATTCAGGAGGTAAAGATGTCCTTTGTTGATTATGCTTTAACTGAAGATCAGAAGATGCTTAAGGATTTATGTCGTCAGATCGCCGAAGAGAAAATCCGGCCGCGGTCCCGGGAACTTGACGAAAAGGAAGAATTTCCCTCCGATATAATGGCGGTTTTGGCTCAGTCCGACCTGTTTTCTCTTTGCATACCCGAAAAATACGGCGGCATGGGGACGAATATGCTTGATTTGTGTATTGCCACCGAAGAAATCTCACGAGTTGACGGCGGGGTGGCGGCATCTTATGCGGCTTCATTTCTGGGAATGTTTCCCATCCTTTTGTTTGGCAGTGAAGAGCAAAAACAAAAATACTTACCGGATATAGCTTCGGGGAAAAAACTGGCGGCTTTTGCTTTAACCGAACCGGAAGCCGGCTCTGATGCCGCGGCCGTAAAAACGACGGCCAAAAAGCAAGACAATGCATACATTCTGAACGGAACAAAACATTTTATCACTAATGGCGGCGATGCCCAGATTTATACCGTTATTGCCGTGACCAATAAGGCTAAGGGGCCCCGGGGAATTTCGGGTTTTATATTAGAGAAGGGAATGGAGGGGTTTGCCTTCGGAAAGAAAGAAGAAAAGCTGGGCATTCGCGCTTCTTCTACCAGTGAGCTTATTTTTAACGAGGTTCGGGTTCCCAAGGAGAATTTACTGGGGAAAAAAGAAGGCTTAGGATTTATCGCGACCATGAAGACATTTGATCAGTCTCGTCCCGGGGTTGCGGCTCAGGCGGTGGGGATCGCTCAAGGATCTCTGGAATTGGCCACCGAATACGCTCAACAGAGAACCCAATTCGGCAAAGCGATAAGTTCATTTCAGGGTATACAATGGATGCTTGCGGATATGGCTACAAAGATAGAAGCCGCCAGAGGTTTAGTTTACAGTGCAGCTTCCATGGTCGATAGAGGCTTAAAGGATGTGGGTACTGTTTCAGCAATGGCCAAGTTATTTGCTTCGGATATCGCGATGGAGGTTGCTACGGACGCGGTTCAGATATACGGCGGGTACGGCTATATGCGGGATTATCCCGTGGAGAAATTTATGCGGGACGCAAAGATTACTCAGATTTATGAAGGGACGAATCAGATCCAGAAGAATATCATCGCCCTTAATCTTATAAAGCGGTACGGAAAGTAGCGGTACAAAAAAAGTTTCGGAGTGTATTGACCCTAACTCTTGTGCATCAAGATGTTAGGGTTTTATTTTTTAAAATTGCTCCAATTTCGTTTCAATCTCTAGCTTGACAATTCCGGGAAAAGTGTTGATAATACTATCTATCTGTAGCTTCCTATAAAATATGAAAAATATATATATAACCGGATTTATGGGTACGGGAAAAACGGTAGTGGGCAAACTCCTGGCGCGAAGTTTAAACCGGGAGTTTGTAGAAATGGATGAAATTATTGAAAAAAACGCCGGGCAGGAAATAGTCGATATCTTTGCCCAAAAAGGGGAAAGGTACTTTCGTGAACTGGAAAGCAAACTTCTGGAAACAATTTCTGCAAGGACAGGCCTGGTCGTTAGTTGCGGCGGAGGGTTGATTTGCAATGACACTAACTTAAAGGTGCTTAAGGCCACCGGCCGGGTATTTCTGCTGCGGGCTTCGGCAGCGACCATCTATGGGCGTATCCGAAAACAGAACCATCGGCCGCTCCTTAACGTGGATAACCCCCAGGAAAGAATCGCCGAACTTCTCGCGAAGCGAGAGCCCTATTATGGCCAGGCCGATTGCGAGATTGATACGGAAGGGGTTTCGCCGGAAGAAGTTGCCGAAAAAATTATGACCTTTTTAAAAAATGGCTAAGAAAAGTTCGATTTTGCTCAACCTTCTTGATCTCGACCCTAGAAAAATTAAGGATATTATTTCTTATTTTCCTGACCTCGATATAATACTTAAAGCCGGCGCCAAAGAGTTTCAGAAAATAGTTTCTTTGAGCCGTAACGATATCGCCAGAATTTTTGAGCGGCGCGAATCAAAAACCTTCAGCCGGGAATTAAGCTTAATCGAACAGGAGAAAATTCTTTGCCTGGATTTATTCGACGTCGATTATCCCCCGCTTCTTACGGAAATAAGCAATCCTCCTTTGGTTCTTTACGTCCGGGGTCAAAGGGAAGCGCTGCACAAATTTTTATTCGCCATCGTCGGCACGCGTATCCCGAGTGTTTATGGCACATCTATGGCCTATGATTTTGCGTATAAAATGGCCGGTTTGGGTATAGTTATTATTTCCGGATTAGCCCGGGGTATCGATACTGCCGCTCACCGGGGAGCGATCGCCAAAGGAGAAAGCGTTGCGGTTTTGGGCAGCGGGTTGCTTAATATCTACCCCCGTGAAAATAAGAAACTGTCCGAAAGTATCCATGGCAAGGGGGCGGTGGTCTCGGAATTTCCGCTTTTTACCCCGCCCTTAAGAGAGAATTTTCCGCGCCGGAATAGAATCGTCAGTGGTTTAGCTAAAGGCGTACTGGTTGTGGAAGCCGCCGCCAGAAGCGGAGCGCTTATAACCGCCCACCGGGCCGCCGAACAGAACCGGGAAGTTTTTGCCCTTCCCGGAAAGGCCGGTTCCCGGGTAAGTGAAGGTACTCACCGGCTCATCAAGGAAGGAGCAAAGCTGGTTGATAACTTAGAGGATATAATTGAGGAGCTTAACGTTAGCTTTGAAAGCAAAGCGGGAAAATGAGTAAATATTTAGTAATCGTTGAATCTCCGACCAAGGCCAGAACTATCCAGGCTATTTTAGGTACGGAATATGAAATTGTATCTTCAATGGGGCATGTTGTGGATTTACCTTCCAGTCGTTTCGCGATCGATATCGAAAATGGATTTCAGCCGGTGTACAGGGTAATTCCGGGTAAAGAAAAAACTATCCAGCAGTTAAAAAGCAAGTCTAAGCATAAGAAAATTGTTTATCTGGCTACTGACTTCGATCGGGAGGGCGAGGCGATTAGCTGGCATATAAGGGAAAAATTGGCCCGTAAAGGCTTGGTCTTTAAGCGGGTAGTTTTTCACGAGATTACCGACAGCGCTTTAGAGCATGCCTTTAAGCATCCGCATACCCTGGATATGCGGAAGGTAAATGCTCAGATTGCCCGCCGGGTCTTAGACCGGGTAGTCGGTTACAACCTGTCTCCGCTTTTATGGAAAAAAATAGTCCGTGGTCTTTCCGCCGGGAGGGTGCAGTCGATAGCCTTAAAGTTTATTGTCGAAAGAGAGAAAGAAATTCAGCAATTTATACCGAAAACCACTTATTCCATTGAAGCCCGGTTCAGATCCGGCCAGGAGGTCTTTAAGGCAAAACTCAATAAATATAAGGGTAAAAAAATTATTTTTGAAGATAAGCGCCGGGCCGAAGCGCATATCGAAGCGATGCAAAACCAGGATTTTTTGGTAAAAGCACTGCAGAGAAGGCAAACCAGCCGCAAGCCCGCTCCGCCCTATATTACTTCGCTACTGCAGCAGGATGCATTTACGCGTCTCAGGTTTTCGGCGCAAAGGACGATGCTTATTGCCCAGAAACTGTACGAGGGGACTCAAATCGGCGCAAAGAGCGTAGGTTTGATTACCTATATGCGTACCGATTCTTTTCATATCAGTGCCGAAGCCAAAAGAAAAACCAAAGATTTTGTTCACGAGGTATTTGGCGATAAATACCTTTCATTGAAAGAGCATCGTTACAAAAAGAAAAAAGGGGCACAGTTAGCCCACGAAGCCATTCGGCCCACCAGTATTTACCGTAAACCGCAGGAACTCGAAAAGTATTTATCCGGTGAGGAGTTAAAACTTTATACCTTAATTTGGAAGCGGTTTGTCGCCACCTTCATGAAAGATGCCCTTTACGAAAGCACTAAAGTATTTATAAACTCTAAGGAGGCCGAGTTTGAGGCGACGGGAAGAAAGATTATTTTCGACGGGTATCTAAAGGTGTATGACGAGCCGGCGCCGGAAAACCCTTTGCCGGATTTAAAAAAGGGTGAAAGGTTAGCTTTAGAGGATTTGACGGTCGTTGAGAATACCACTAAGCCGCCACCGCGCTATAACGACGCTTCGATAGTGCGGTTACTCGAGGAGAAAGGCATCGGTCGGCCCTCGACTTATGCTCCGACCATCTACACCTTGCTTAAGCGCAATTACGCCAAAAGGGAAAGAAGAGTTTTTATACCGACGGATTTGGGAGTAAAAGTATCGAACTTACTGGTAAAATTTTTTCCGAAAGTTATGGATGAGAATTTTACGGCCTTTATGGAAGACGAACTGGACGAAGTAGAAAAGGGGTTAATCAAATGGAATAAAGTTCTAGAGGAATTTTACCCCGGATTTAAGCGAAAAGTAGATGAAACTTTAAGGGTCGCGAAAAAGGAGGTTGATTTTTCGGATAAATTTTGCCCGCAGTGTAAAGGCCGCCTGGTTGTTAAGTGGTCGCGAAGGGGCCGATTCTTAAGTTGCGAGCACTTTCCGAAATGCCGCTACGCCGAAAGCATTACTACCGGAGTCAGCTGTCCGGAATGTAAAAGCGGCCAGTTGATCGAAAGGAGAAATAAGCGGGGACAGAATTTCTATGGCTGCAGCAGTTTTCCTCAGTGCACTTACACATCCCGACATCTACCTGATAATTCCGAAAATGCCGAAGATGAAGCCAATAGCGATTCGTAAAAAATATTAAATGATTCCCTTTTCGCACTATACTGATAAATTCCTGAATTATTTAGCCGTGGAAAAGAACTACTCGGCCCTTACGGTCACTAATTACAAAGTCGACCTTAAGGAATTTGAAAGTTTTTTAAACTCCCGGGACAGTAAAGACGTTCGGAATATTGATTATTTCATATTGCGGAAATTTTTAAGTACTTTAAGCGAAAGGAAATTAGACAAAAGAAGTCTTTCTCGGAAAATTTCTACCCTTAAAAGTTTTTTTAAATTTCTCCTTCGTGAGGGAATCGTAAAGAACAACCCGGCCGCATCCTTGATTTATCCTAAATTAGACAAACAGTTGCCTAAATTTTTGACCGAAGCCGAGGTTGAAAAAATTTTAAATCTACCCGAAGGCGATCGGGTTTGCGATTTACGCGATAAAGCGATTCTGGAATTCCTTTACTCTACGGGA
>CAYQUQ010000008.1:0-43566 GCA_964420965.1 uncultured Planctomycetia bacterium
TGCGGACATCAATGCTGTGCGGCCGGAATTATTTTTTGCGTTGACATCTGCTCCATTTTCCAGTAACAACTTCACCATACTTAAAGAATTCTTCTCGCGGGCTGCCAACACCAAGGCTGTATCGCCCTCGTCATTCTTCGCATTAACCTCTGCCCCTTTTTCTATAAGTAGTTTCGCTGTATCTAATCTATTGGAACTAGCTGCCTTCATTAAGGCTGTATTACCGAATTTATCCTTAGCATTAACTTCTGCTCCATTTTCTAGAAGTACCCTCGCCTTATTTAATCCATCATAAGCCTCGGCCGCCAACATCAACAGTGTATTGCCAAATTTATATTTTGCGTTAACATCTGCCCCTTCTTCTATCGCTTTTTTAAGTACAGCGATATCCCTATGTTCCATAGCTTCAATGATCGCCTCTTTAGATACGGCAGGTTTATTATTTTTATTAATTTTGATTATAATATCTTCTTCTGCTGAGGTATTTAAAACAAACCCTGCAACTAAAAATATAATTCCTAAACCTGCTACTTTTCTTATCATTTCGCCACTCCTCTAATTTTATTTTCCTTTACCTTTACTTATTAGTATGCTTTAAAGATGCAAAAACAGTTTTTGAGGGAGGCTTTGAGGCCCAAAAGCATGGTATCCCGAGCGAAGCGAGGGATTTTTGGGCGTGAGTCGCCAGCAAAAATCTGCGCTGGAGATTTTTGCGTTCCCGAGAAAACTTGTTTTTGCATCTTAGGCCAGGCCTTTGGATTCATAGATTTTCTTTCTTTCTTCCTTAATTAATTGTTTAACAACCTCATCAAGGTCGCCTTCTAAGATTTCTTCCAGGCGGTAGAGGGCGAGGTTGATCCGGTGGTCGGTAACTCTTCTTTCAGGAAAGTTGTAGGTTCTTATTTTTTCGCTGCGGTCTCCGGTTCCCACCTGAATTCGGCGGCTCTGGCTTTGTTTTTCGACTTCCTCTCGCATCATTTTTTCCATAATCCGGGCTTTAATTACCCTTAAAGCTTTGGCCCTATTTTTAATTTGCGAACGTTCATCCTGACAGCTAACAATAATGCCGGTGGGTAGATGAGTCATCCTGACTGCCGAATCAGTAACATTTACGTGCTGGCCGCCGGCACCCGAAGCCCGGAATGTGTCGATCTTTAAATCCTCGGGATTAAGCTTAAGCTCTACTTCCTTGGGTTCGATCAACACCGCCACCGTAACGGTAGAGGTGTGGATTCTTCCTCCGGATTCGGTAACCGGTACGCGCTGCACGCGGTGCACGCCACTTTCAAACTTTAGATTTCCAAAAGCGCCTTTACCCTTTATGGAAAAATCAATTTCCTTAAATCCGCCGATTTCCGTGGGGTGCGAACTTAAAACCTCTAATTTCCAAGCCTTTAGCTCGGCGTATTTGGAATACATCTTAAACAGAGAAGCGGCAAACAAAGCTGCTTCTTCTCCTCCCGCAGCCGAGCGGATCTCGATGATAATATCCCGGTCTACTTCCTCGTCTTCGAATATCTTGTCTTCGATTTCCTCCGCGATTACTTTTATCTTCTCGGCCAATTGCCTCAGTTCTTCTTGAGCCAGACTTCTCATCTCCGGGCTTTCTTTGGAGTCGGAGACTATCTCCTTTAAATGCTCTTCTTCTTTAAGGTAATTTTCTTTAGCCTTAAAAAGATTAATTATCTTTTCCAGGTAAGAAAATCTCTTAGCCAGCTTGGCGTAGTTATCCCGGTCGTTTATAACTTCCGGCGAAGAAAGCCGTTGGGACAGTTCGGCGTATTCCGCCTGCAGTTTCTGAAAATTAATCATCTTCGAAATCGGTATTACTTCTTTTTGCCGTACTTCTTTACGAATTTATCGACTCTTCCTTCGGAATCGACAAATTTCTGCTTCCCCGTGAAGAAGGGGTGGCATTTGGAACAGATTTCAACATTAATTGTCTTCTTTGTGGACCGGGTATGCACCACGTTACCGCAAGCGCACATAATGGTCGCAAATTCATATTTAGGATGCGTCTTCTTTTTCATGTTATTACCTCCTTTTCCTCCCCACACTCACGTGTGGGGTATCCTTTTCTACTCGAAATATTCCTCGCACGTGAGTGCGGGGTGCCGTCAGTTCCCCAACGTCTTACTTGTTTAGCGTCAGGAGAAACTCGACATTGTTCTTGGTTTTTAGCAACTTCTCGATCAAAAGCTCTAAAGCCTCGACAGAGCTTAACTCATTTAAGGCTTTCCTTAGAATCCAGATTCTCTGCAGTTCATCCGGGTGGATAAGCAGCTCTTCTCTTCTGGTGTTGGAGCGCTTTATATCGATAGACGGATAAACTCTTCTTTGAAAGATGCTCCGGTCAAGGGTAATTTCCATATTTCCGGTTCCTTTAAACTCTTCAAAGATTACATCGTCCATCCGCGAACCGGTATCAACCAAAGCCGTAGCGATTATGGTAAGCGACCCTCCTTCCTCCTGAGCCCGGGCCGCGCCAAAAAATCTTTTGGGCTTATGCAGAGCGTTGGAATCTATTCCTCCGGAAAGAATCCTTCCCGAATGAGGCTCGACAAGATTATAAGCCCTGGCCAGACGGGTAATACTGTCTAAAAGTATAACCACGTCTTTTTTATGTTCCACCAGCCTTTTGGCCTTCTCCATGACCATCTCGGCCACCTGAACATGCCTCTGGGCCGGTTCGTCAAAGGTAGAGCTGATCACCTCCCCTTTAACGATATTCTTCATTTCGGTAACTTCTTCCGGGCGTTCATCAATGAGAAGCACCATCAGGATGATATCCGGAAAGTTTTTCATTATGGCATTAGCCACCTTCTGGAGCAAAACTGTCTTGCCGCTGTAGGGAGCGGCTACTATTAACCCGCGCTGGCCCTTGCCGATAGGGCAAAGTAAATCCAGAATCCGCGCCGACATCCCTTTGGGGTCGGTTTCTAAAATCAATCTCTCTTTGGGGTAAATAGGTGTAAGGTTATCAAAAAGAATTCTATTGCGCGACTCTTCCGGGTGTTCAAAATTGACCGCCTCCACTTTAAGCAGAGCAAAATATTTCTCATTGTCCTTAGGCGGCCTTATTTGGCCGCTAACCGTATCTCCCGTCCGCAGGGAAAACTTTCTAATCTGCGAAGGTGAAACATAGATATCATCGGGAGAAGGTAAATAATTATAATTGGTGGAACGCAAGAATCCGAACCCTTCAGAAAGAACCTCCAGGACGCCATCGCCAAACATAAGTCCTTTCTGCTCAGCCTGGGCCTGTAAAATCTTAAAGATAAGATCTTGCTTCTTAAGGCCGCTTATCCCGTTAATTTTAAGATCCCTGGATATCTTGCTAAGTTCCGATATTTTCATATCCTTAAGGATCCCGATATCCACGCTGTCATCCACTTTTACTTCTTTACTTTTAGGCTTTGTTTTACCTTTTTCCACAGTAAATCAACCTCCTTCTTAAGCCTTTTAAGGCTTACACTGTTATCAATAACAAAATCGGCCTTTTTTATCTTCTCCCTGACCGGCATATACAAAGACAGCCTCTTTAAAGCTACAGCCTTAGAGAGTCCATACTTTTTCATTATCCGCCGGATAAGAACCTTGCGGGCGACATTTACCAAAATTACCGCGTCAAAATAAGACTTAAGCCTCTTCTCAAAAAGAAGCGGGACTTCGGCAACGTAAATCTTTCGTTTATCCCCGGCGGCAAGCTTCCATTGCCCCATATCTTTTATGACTACCGGGTGGATTATCGACTCGAGCTTGCTTAACGCGGATTTATTAGAAAAAACAATCCGGGCCAGTTTCTCCCGGCAGAGCCTCCCCTTCTCTATTGCCCGAGGAAAAGTCTTGGCTATTTTCCTGTAAACAGCACCTCCGTTCTGTTTATAGTAATAATGAACCCTTTTATCGGCATCAAATGTCCGGGCCCCCTTCTTGGCCAGCAGCCTAAGCACCGTGCTTTTCCCGCTGGCTAAGCTTCCCGTTAATCCTAAGACCGGCATGCTTCTCCCCAGTTTCTTCCGTATTTAATATTGACCTTGACCGGGACGTTTAACTGCAAGGCCCCTTCCATGCTTTTCTGAATCAAGGCTTTAACCGGCTCTAATTCTTCCGGGGGAACGTCAAAGATAAGCTCGTCGTGAATCTGGATTATCAATTTTGTCTTCAAGGCCTTCTCCTGTAACTGGCTGTATATTCTGACCATGGCGATCTTGATCAGGTCGGCACAAGAGCCTTGAATGGGAGCGTTTATGGCCTGACGCCGGGCAAATTCCCGGAGCGAAACGTTAGCGCTGTTGATATCGGGCAGATGCCTAGGCCTTTTAAGAATTGTCTTAACTACCCCTTCTTTCTCGACTTTGGCACAAATATCATCGATATATTTTCTAACTTTAGAGTAACGGTTAAAATAATCATCGATAAAGTTCTGAGCCTCCGGGGGGGTAATTTTTAACTCCTTGGAAAGGCCGAACGCGCTCATCCCGTAAGCAATACTGAAATTCACCCGCTTGGCTATATCGCGCTGAGCGCTATCTACCTCGCTGGTGCTTACCCCGAAGAGTAAACCGGCGGTAAAATTGTGGATATCGAGATTCTGCTCAAAGGCTTTGACTAAATTTTCATCCCCGGATAAATGGGCCAGAATTCTTAATTCAATCTGGGAATAATCCCCGGAAAGAATATAGCCGCCTTTAAAGGTGGGAACAAAAGCTTTCCGGAGCCAAAAAGAAAATTCTCCTTTTTGAGGAATGCTTTGTAAATTAGGAGAAGAACTGGACAGCCTTCCGGTTTGAGTCGAAGTCTGATGAAATTGAGTGTGCAGCATCCCTCTATTCTGCGTAACCTCCTCGATGAGAGGCACGATATAAGTAGTTTTTAACTTATTTAAATGTCGATATTCCAGAATAAATTTAGCGATCGGGTGATTAAACGCTAATTTTTCCAAAACCTCCTCGTTAGTCGAAAAACCGGTTTTGGTCTTCTTGATCGGCTTTATTTTTAACTGGTCAAAAAGTATAGCCGACAGTTGTTTTGGCGAATTCAGATTGAATTCTTTATCGCAGATGCTAAAGACCTCGGCCCGGGCTTCGCTGATTCTTTTATCGACCTTTTTCAATAAATCATGCAAAATCTTTTTATCGATTTTAACCCCGTCGTCCTGCATTCGGCGCAACACAGCAATAAGCGGCATCTCCACTTCGAAAAACAACTCATCCAACTTTGCTTTCTCAAGCCCTTTGCGCAGCGGCTCATAAAGCCGGTAGATAAAATAAGGGCTTAAGTCAGGCGGAATCTCCGTCAATCCTAAGCCTAAATAACGCGAGGCTATCGTCGGCAAACTATAATCCGGCAGGGATGAATCAATCAAATAAGCCGCGATTTTTATATCGAACCACAGATTTTTCATATTTATGCCGGCTAAAAGCGCCAGTTGACTTTTAAGGCCGTAAGAGATTTTTTTTATTTCGGGGTCGGTCAGTATTTCCTTAATCTCTGAAACCTCAACTTTATAAACACAATTTTTTTCGGGGTCAAAAATAAAAGTTCGGTCTTTATCGACAAAATAAAATAAAAAATCTTTGGCTAACTTTTCTAACCGGCTTTTGGAAACCCCTTCCCTGACCGTAACGTCTAAGCTTAAGGGGGCCGAAGGGAATTCCTTAATAAGCCCCCTGAATTCTAATTCGCTAAACAGCTTGCGTAACCGTTCAAAATCGGGGCCCTTTATTTTAAAGTCTTTCAGGCTTAGTTCTAAATCGCAAGGGTATAATTCCACCAGCTCTTTACTCAATAAAACATCTTTTTTGCTTTTTATCAGTATCTCCTGCGTCTTTTTAGGAATTTTATCCAAATTGTCAAAAATATTCTCGATATTTCCAAACTCCTTTATAAGTTTTGCCGCCCCCACCTTTCCGATCCCTCTTGCTCCCGGTATATTATCGGTACTGTCTCCGGCTAAAGAAAGAAAATCAATTATCGCCGAAGCCCCAAAACCGTTCTCCTCCCGGAAATTGTCCCGGTCGATAAATTTATCCTTATGGTAGTTATAAACCACTACCGCATCGTTATCGATGAGTTGAAAGAGATCTTTATCCGAACTCACAATGACTACCGCCAGATCATTTTTACGGGCAGTCTGGCAAAGAGAGGCAATGACATCATCGGCCTCAAACCCTTCTTTTTCTACTGCCTTTACCCCCAGGCAGGAAATCAGCTTCTTAACCAGAGGAATTTGCGCGCCGAGAGCGTCGGGCAAAGGGGGTCTCTGAATCTTGTATGCTTTAAATCTTTCGGTACGGAAAGTTTTGCGCGAAACATCGAAGCAAACCCCCATATAATCGGGGTTGTATTTAGAGATTATCTTCTTTAAAGTCTGATAAACTCCGTATACCGCCCCGGTGGGTAAACCTTTTGACGTCGAGAGCTTCAGGGCAAAAAAAGAACGGTAACACAGAGCAGTGCCGTCAACTAGATAAATTCTTTTCCTGGGCATTGAGAATTAGAATTGCTGATTAATCCCCCATTATTAAGTATTTTGGGGTTTGATGGCTGGTTACTGCTATTCTTGGGTAATACGAAAAACTGCTGTAAGAGATGATTTAAGCTTATCTGCTGCGGACAAGTAATCCTCGTTATTAATATAGTCCAAAGCATCTTTGGTGTTGACCAAAGCCTGCTGCTTTAAATAAAGCTTCTGGGCCTCTTGGTAGAGCACTCGGGTTTTATTTTTTAATTCCTCATCCGGGGGGTTTAAGGAAAGTATGGTCTTGCATTCATTTACGGCTACCTCGTAATCGCCCTCGATAAAGGCCTGATTACCGACCTCAAAATGCAGCTGGGCTTCTTCGATTAAATCAAACCTTTCCTGTTCCCGCCGGTAAATAAGCTCTCGAGA
The DNA here is from genome assembly GCA_964420965.1 of uncultured Planctomycetia bacterium. Lineage (GTDB taxonomy): Bacteria > Omnitrophota > Gorgyraeia > Duberdicusellales > 4484-171 > CAYQUQ01. The sequence goes on from CAYQUQ010000008.1 coordinate 6,896, forward strand.
TAATACGGCCGCTTTTTTCTCTAACATTTCTTTCCTGATTTTGGGATAAGCCCCGAGTTTAAGCAGGTGCTGACGGGAAACCTCCCACCAATAGTCTCCTTTGCGTCCTAATTCGTACCGTTTTGTCCAGTATTTAACGGCATTTTGTACATCCCCTCTTTTTTCGTAAAGAAAGGCCAGGTTAGTATAAGCACCTAAATAGTTGGGGTCTATTTCTACAGCTTGCCTGTACATCTCCAGGGCCCGCTCTTCATCTCCTAAAGCTTCATAAACTACTCCGATATCATTGGCCACTTCCACGAAATCAGGATCCATTTCGTAGGCCTTTTGATAATGCATTAAAGCGCCCTGTAAATCCCCCATGGACTGTAGTCTGTAGCCTTGATCCCGATAAACCTTGGCATCTCTGGCTAGAAGTTCCTGAGCGGTAGTGATATTATCGGGGGGGGTGTAATTCTTCTCGGCCAGAGCAGACAGGAACGGAAGAAAACACAACAAAAGGGCGAGGATAACCTTCATCGTTTTTAACTTTATCACAAATAAACAGCCGTGTCAAGCATTTATGGCTGAGAGTCCTTCTCCGGGCTTTCGGCTTCAGCGGAATCCTCAGCGCTTTCAACTGCTTTATCTTTATGCTTGGCCATCACAGACTTTCCTTTCTCTTTAGCGATATAAGCTAAAGATATGGAGGTAATAAAAAAGAGGATGGCTAAAACCACCGTCAGCTTAACGAAGAAAGAGCTGGTTTTTGTACCAAAAATCGACTCCACACCCCCTAAAGCCTCTACCAGTCCGCCGCTTCGGCCCCTCTGGATGAGAATAAGCCCGATCAGGCTAAAAGCAATAATAACATGAAAAATCAGTATGGTATTATACATTTTTAATTATTTGGGCAAAAGAAACGGAATCTAAAGACGCTCCGCCCACCAATGCTCCATCGATATCGGCCTCTTGCATTAACTCCTTTATATTGGATGGCTTAACGCTCCCTCCGTAAAGAATCCTTACTTTAGCCGCTATATCCGCGCTGAAACGTTCGCCGAGCCAGTCGCGAATAAATTTGTGCACCTCCTGGGCAATTTGAGGTGTCGCGGTCTTTCCCGTACCGATGGCCCAAACCGGCTCATAGGCAATCACCATCTTTAGGATTGTGTCGCTATCTATACCCTCTAAACCTCCCTCAAGCTGAACTCTCACCACTTCGATTGTCTTTCCTGCTTCCCGCTCTTCTAAAGTCTCACCGATACAAACAATCGGGACCAGCTGCACACCGAGAGCGGCCTTTATCTTTTTATTCACCGTTTCGTCCGTCTCAAAAAAATACTTTCTTCTCTCCGAATGCCCGATAATTACAAAACTGCATCCGGCATCTTTGAGCATTAAAGGCGACATTTCACCGGTAAAAGCACCGCTCTCTTCCCAGTAAACATCCTGAGCTCCTAAGCCGATATTGGAGTCAACCAGTAAATCCGAAACTTCGGAAAGTGCTGTATAAGGGGGGCAGACCACAATATCCGCCTCCTCAACGTCAATAACTTCTCTTCTTAAGCTATTTACCAGTTCAATAGCTTCTTTAATCGTTTTATACATCTTCCAGTTACCGGCAATAAAAGGCTTTCTCATGTTTTATTATTGGGCCGGGCCTGCCCGGCCCCTACATAATTATCTGTCAGTCAAGGCGGCTATTCCCGGAAGGATTTTGCCTTCCAAATACTCTAAAGAAGCTCCTCCCCCGGTGGATATATGTGACATCTTATCGGCCAGGGAGAATTTGGCTACTGCGGCCGCAGTATCTCCTCCGCCAATAACCGAAATAGCCTTAGAGTTAGCAACCGACGCGGCTACCGCTTTCGTTCCTTGCGCGAATTTTTCGTTTTCAAAGATGCCTACCGGTCCGTTCCAGACCACAGTCTCGGCCTCTCTTATTTTATCAGAAAACAGCTTTATTGTCTTGGGCCCGATATCCACGCCCATAAAGCCATCTTCTATCGACTCGGCATCGGTAAGCCTGGCTTCTGGGCTTTCGATATTGTCCGTAACTACGTGGTCAACGGGAAGAACAATATCTACCTTAAGCTCCTCGGCTTTCTTTAAAATCTTCTCCACGATCTCGCTGCTCTCCGTTTCTAAGCGCGAAGAGCCGATAGCTACCCCTTTAACTTTCAGGAACGTATAGGCCATGGCCCCGCCGATTAGAATACAATCGGCTTTCTCCATCATATTTTCAATAACCGGAATCTTATCGGCCACTTTGGCTCCGCCGAGAATAAACACCAAAGGGCGCGGGGCTTGGGTTAAAACCTTCTCAAAATACTCTATTTCTTTCTGCACCAAAAAGCCTGATACCGCTTCAAGGTAATGAGTCACTCCTTCCGTGGAAGCATGGGCCCGGTGGGCTGTCCCGAAAGCATCGTTCACAAATATATCGCCTAAAGAAGCAAGCTTGCGGGCAAATTCCGGGTCATTTTTAGTCTCTTGTTTATGAAATCTTAAATTCTCAAGAAGGACGACGCTTCCTTCGGCTAAAGAAGAAACCTCGGTCTCCACCTTATCGCCGATGCAATCAGCTAATATCTCAACCGGCTGGCCCAGCAACTCACTTAAACGTTTAGCCACCGGCTTTAAGCTAAATTCAGGTTTTGCTTCGCCTTTAGGCCGGCCTAAATGGCTCATCAAAATGAGTCTGCCCCCGTTTTCCACGATATAACGGATAGTCGGCAAGGCCGCTTTTATGCGGTTATCGTCGGTGATGTTCAGCTCTTTATCCAGAGGGACATTGAAATCAACCCGCATGAGTACGCGTTTACCCTTTAAGTCGGCATCTCTTACCGATTTCTTCTGCATCTTATCTTTCCCTTTCTTCCTCCCCACACTCACGTGTGGGGTATCCTTTTCTAATCTAACTATTCCCCGCACGTAAGTGCGGGGTTACGCTCATTTCGTCATGTACTTGATCAGGTCGATAACCCGGCAGCTGTAACCCCACTCATTGTCGTACCAGGATAGAATTTTAACCATGTCGCCGATGCAGAACGTCTGATCCGCATCTACGATTGAAGAAAGAGGGTTCTTCTTAAAGTCTACGGAAACCAGGGGCTCTTTACTTAGGCCCAGAATACCCTTTAATTTCCCGTTGGCCGCCTCGGCCAAAGCTTTATTGACTTCGTCTTTGGTGGTTTCTTTATCCAGCTGCAGGACTACATCCACAATCGAAACAGTAGGCGTAGGGACCCGAATGGCTAACCCGTCCAATTTCCCTTTCAACTCAGGGATAACCAGCCCGACCGCTTTGGCCGCTCCGGTAGTTGTCGGTATCATCGAAATCGCCGCGGCCCGGGCCCGGCGTAAATCCTTATGGGGAAAATCGAGTATCCGCTGGTCATTAGTGTAAGAATGAATCGTGGTCATCAGGCCTTTTTTGACTCCAAAAGCATCCCTGACAACCTTTACCACCGGCGCGATACAGTTAGTCGTACAAGAGGCATTGGAAATAACATGGTCGGAATCAGATTTGTAAGCTTCTTCATTTACCCCCAGGACAAAGGTAGCCACCGCGCCTTTTGCCGGGGCAGAAATGATAACTTTTTTAGCGCCCGCGGATAAGTGCATCCCGGCTTTTTGATCATCTCTAAAAATCCCGGTTGACTCCACTACGATCTCAATACCTAAGTCACCCCAGGGAAGCTTAGCCGGGTCTTTTTCGGATAAGACTTTAATCTTTTTACCGTCAACAACCAGGGAATCTCCCTCGGCTTTTACCTCATTGGGAAGAATCCCGAAGTTAGAGTCGTACTTAAGAAGATAAGCCAAAGCATCCGCGCTGGTTAAGTCATTTACGGCGACAAAATCAATATCGGCCTCTTTGTTTTCCAGGGCACAACGCAGTACCAGTCTTCCGATTCGCCCGAACCCATTAATGCCTACTTTTACTGCCATTTTACTCCTCCTTTAGTAAGTCCATGACTTACGCGACCACAGGGGAGCGTAAATCATATGGTCGAACTTAACCCCCCACACCAACTTTTGAAATTATGCCTGATTTAAAATTAAGCTTAAATTTTATTATCATTGCCTTATCTATAAATCTCAGCCTAGTTATAAAAGTTGGTGTGGGGGTCGAATTCAACTAATTGCTTTTTCTGCGGATTGACCGCAGAAAAAGCAAATTTTCATTCGATTATAACAACCACTAAACAAAATGCAAGCTATTTATTAAGGCGTAACCTTAAGAAATCTCTTCTTCCCCACCTTGATGATTAATCCTTCTTCCGGTATTTTGACCTCCGGCGACCGGGCTGTCAAAGCCGCCGCCGGGTCTTGGGGGTCAAGGAGAGAAATCCCTCCTTGAGATAAAAGCCGGCGGGCCTCATTCCGGGAAGATACCAGACCCTGGAGGTGTAAAACTTCTACTAAATCAATGGTTGCTTTTTCAGCCTTATATAGAGGTATATCCTGGGGAATCTGGCGCCGCGAAAATACCCGTTCGAACTCCTCCGCTTGGGCCTCGGCGATCAAAGCAGAGTGGTAAAAAGAGACTAGCTCCTTAGCCAAAGCCTTTTTTGCCTCCTTAGGGTGCATTTTTCTAAAATCTCCGGCCCGGGAATCGCTAAGCAGCCGGATGTATTCCCACATCGCTTCGTCCGAAATGCTCATAATTTTGCCGAACATAGCTTTGGCGTCGTCGGTTATACCGATATAATTGTTCAGCGATTTTGACATCTTGTTTTTACCGTCTAAGCCGACTAAAATCGGCATGGTCACCACCGCCTGCGGATCTTGGCCGAGAGCCTGCTGGATGTGCCGGCCCACGATCAAATTAAATTTCTGATCGGTGCCCCCGAATTCGATATCGGCTTCCATTTTGTAAGAATCATAACCCTGGATTAAGGGATAGACTATCTCCAGAAGGGTCAGCGGACGTCCTTCTTTTATCCGGCCGGAAAAATCATCACGCTCTAATATTCTCGCTACCGTATACAAGGAAAGTAAAGATAAGAATTTCGGCAGACCCATCTTTTTATACCAAATGCTGTTATAAATTATGGCCGTTTTTTTACGGTCTAAAATTTTAAAAGCCTGCCGGGTATATGTGGAAGCGTTAGCTTTAATTTCTTGACTGTTTAGAACCGGACGGGTAGTGGTTTTTCCCGAAGGGTCACCGATCTTAGCCGTAAAATCTCCGATAATAAAATAAACCTGATGGCCTAAATCCTGAAGCTTACGCAATTTGCGCAAAAGTACAGTATGCCCCAGATGAATGTCCCGGGCAGTGGGATCAAAGCCGATCTTAAGCTTAAGGGGCCGGCTCTCTTTAAAAGAATTCTTTACTTTGGCGGTTAATTCCTCCGAAGAAATCATATCGACGGAGTTTTCCTTTATAACGCTAAGGTGATGAGACAGGTCTCTCTTCATCCTGTTAGGCCTCCTCGATATGTACTCTTAAGAATCTTTCGGGCAGGTGATATTACGTTTGATGAAAATTATTCGCCTTCCTTTTCCACGTTCGCCGAAAGGCCAATTTTTGCCGAACCGGGGTCAATCCTTATTATCTTAACTTCTATTTCGTCAAAGGGCTTTAGGCTCTCCAGCCTGTCTTTGTCTATCTCTCCAGAAAAAACCAAACCTTCTAAATTTTTATCTATTTCCACAAATACGCCAAAATTGGTAATTTTTATTACCTTCCCCTTCACGATCCTGTCCAGAGGAAACTTTTCTAAGATTTCGGGCCAGGGGTCTTTCTCCAGCTGCTTTATACCTAAAATAACCTTCTTACTGCTCCGGTCTATGCCTAAGATTTTCCAATCATAGCTGTGGCCTCTTTTCAAAATCTCCTGGGATCGGGCAATCCTTTTTGTCCAAGAAACATCTTCGTTGTAAATTATCCCTTCCAGTCCGTTTTCTAACTCCACATACGCACAGCCTTCCCCGTAGCCGGTAACCTTACCTTTGATTACGCTGTCAATAGTAATCAGGTTCTCGATATCTTCCCATGGGTCTTTTTCTAATCTCTTTATACTCAGAGATATTTTCTTATCCGCCGGGTCTACGTTAATTACCTTCACTTCCAGGGGGTCACCGATAGCAAACGTATCCTGTAAATTGATAAACTTTCTTGTCCAGGAAACTTCGCTGATATGGACCAGTCCTTCAATGCCCTTTTCCAGCTCCACAAATATTCCGTAATTCTGAATATTGGTAATTCTTCCCTTTATTACCGAAGTGGGCGGGAATTTCTTATCTATTTCCCTCCAGGGGTCGGGCGTGGTCTGCTTTAATCCTAAGGAAATTTTTCCTTTTTCGCGATCGAACCCCAAAATCTTAATCTGGATCTCATCGCCTACGGCAACTATTTCCGAAGGATGGGTAATTTTTTTCCAGCTCATATCCGCAATATGCAGAAGGCCGTCAACGCCTCCTAAATCGACGAAGGCGCCAAAGTTCGTTATGCTTTTGACTTTGCCCTTCATCATTTTCCCCTCTTCAACCTCACCCCAGACTTTTTTACGTAAAGCTTCTTTCTCGATCCGCAGGGCATCTTTACGGGAGACTATAAAACTGCCTTTCTGTTTATTCATTTTTATAATTTGAAACTTAAAGGTACTGCCTACGGCATCTTCACTTCCGAAACGTTTAAAAGAAGAGAGGCTCTGCGGTAGAAATCCGTCTACGCCAAAGACATTTACGATATATCCGCCCTTGACTTTACGCAAAACCGCGCCCTCTACCAGATCGCCTTCCTTGTAGCTGTTAGCTAAAGTAATCCAGCCCTGTGTCTCCCGGGCTTTTTTAAAGGAAAGGACTATTTTACCCTCTTCATCCTCGACATCCTCTACGAATACGTCAATTTCATCCAGGTTGTTTACTTCAACTCCCTTAAATTCCTCAGCCAGTATAACTCCCTCGGATTTATATCCCACGTCAACTATGATCTCCGTGGGATTAATGCTGACGACTTTACCCTTTACGATCTCCCCTTCCCTCAGCTCCTTAATTGATGCGAAATAAGCGTTGGCTAATTCCGTAGAAATCTCATTCATTTTTTTAATTCTCCTTAGTTGCCCGGCATAGCCGCCGGGAACTGAACAATTATCGCTTAAATTGCTATCCCTGTCAATAATAAAAGTGATTATTCTTTAATCTTTTCATACCCCTTGCGAACAGCCTCCAGCCCTCCTCGATTGCCCTGTATTGTAAACAATTCCGCTGCTTTCTTTAGATTCTCTGCGGCCCGTTGACGCCGGTTTAAAGATATATATATCAAGGCTAAGTTGTAATAAGCGTCCGGATCGGGCTTGATTGCTATGGCTTTCTGGAATAACTTTTCGGCTTCCTTCAGCTCTCCAGCCTGTTTACGAATAACGCCCATATTGTAATAAGCGCCATCGCCAGCGGGGTTAAATTCAATGGCCTTTTTAAACATGGCCATGGCTTCCTGGCTTTGGCCGAGCTGAGTATAAATCACACCGATATTATAGTAGGCATGAGGCAGGCCGGGGTTGAGTTGAAGGGCTTTCTGATTCTCGGCGATTGCCGTCTTGAATCTTCCCTGCCGGCGATAGGCCTCGGCGAGATTGGTATGGGCTACAGCAAAACTTAAGCCGCGGTCAATGTTTACGGTATCCTTATTGATCAGAATAAAAAGAGCGCCAAGGCAGAGCGAAAATAAAACGACTTTTTTAATTTGCCCGGATTTAATCAAAAGCGCGAACTGATGCAGGAAGAACGCTGCCAGTATAATCAAAAAAGGAACACAGGGAAAACGATATCGCGAAACTACAAAAAAGGCCATTAACGATAACATATAGGCAATAACAAACAGGTTGACCAGGGAAATACCCGTATTTTTAAGCCGGAAAGTAAGGACCAAACCTAATACCGCTAAGGGCGCTATAAAACCGAAAGCGAAAAAGGGTAATTTGAATAAGGGGATAAACCTTTTGCAGAAATGATAATCAACGTTTAAGGAAATCTCATCGCTGCTCAAAAAAAGACCGGATTTTCTAGCCAGCAGCCGTAAGTAACGAAAAGGGTTTTCCCGGATGAATTGAAGCCCTTTTAAAAACCAGTAACGCGAGGATTCCCGAGGGGTTAAAATTTTACCGCTCGAACGCTGGGCTTTAAGAATAGCGGTCTCAACCTGTTCAATGGGCGCGTTGGAAATTCCCTCAAAAGACATATAAGTTCCCCTGGCTTCGGGGTTATTTCCGATATAAAAGTTTATTCCGCCGTGTACGGACAGCGGTAAAACCCTTTTCTCCAGCATGTAATTGCGGAGCGAAAAAGGGAAAGAAACTAATAAAATTCCCGAAAAAAGTACAGTGATTATTTTTATTTTTCCCTTCACCGCACAGGCTTTTGCCCGGTAAAGAATAATCCAGAAAATTAAAAAGGGTAAAAAGAAAATTATGTTTGCCTTAAGCAGGGCCGCCAAACCAAAAATAAACCCGGGGAAAAACCAGGATCCGGCCTTATCCTCCTTTGCCCGCAGAAGAACCAGGATTAAGCTGACACAAAGAAAAGTAAACAGGGTTGTATCCAGAAGAAGACCGGTGTAAAGGAAAGCTAAAGCATACAGTGCATATATCAGAGAGGCTAAAACAGCGATAATCTTTTTACGGAATACTTTTAAGCAAATAAGGTAAATAAAAACGGCGGTTAAGGAATCGAGGATAATCTGTAAAAATGCTACGGCCAGGAAACTGCGGCCGAAAAATACATAGGTCAGCAATAGAAATACCGGGTAAAGGGGGCTGATATAGAGGACCTGTTTAAAGGCAAAGTCTCCCGCAGCCATCCTTAAGGCAAATTTATGGTAATGATAGGAATCGGCGGCAAAAAAGCCGAATAAAGGGGTCGCTTGTAATTGGTAGAGGTATATAAGCCGGATAGCGAGAGATAAAAAGAAGATTGCGATTAACAACCAGCGGTTGCGCTTAAAGATTCTTTATCACCTCCATGACCTTCCGGCTGATGTCTTGGTAAGTATCCTCCTGGTCGATAGTCTGCACTTTAGAAAAAATAACTTTTATCTTTCCCCGGCGCGGAAACTTGGCCCCTTTGGGAAATACCTTATCGGTCCCGTAAATTCTGGCGGCGATCACCGGAACTGCGGCCTTTTTACAAAGAAAGCCTACGCCGGAATTAACCCGATCAAAGCCAGCGCCTCTGGTTCCTTGAGGGAAAATAAGCAACGCTTTTGTTTTCAGGGTTTTTAAAGCCAAACGCAGAGTCTTTATGTCGGACTTTTCCCTCTTTAAGGGGATAGCGCCCACGTCTTTTAAGTACAAAGCAAAGAGCTTATTATCGAAAAGCTCCTCTTTGGCTAAAAAAGTTATTTTATACGGACAGGAGACGGCCAAAAGAGGGGGGTCAAAGTTACTGGAATGGTTAGCGGCTAAAATAAAAGGGGCATTAGCCGGGAAAGCTCCCCTTCCTTCTACTTCTAAGTTGAAAAATAACCTGAAAATACAATATACTATCGAGGTCGATACCCTATAAAGCATAAATCATTTTTCGGCCCAGGGAAATGAGGCTCTCGGCGACTTTGCGGCTTCGGCTCTCGGCGTAAACCCTTACTATCGGCTCGGTGCCGGACTTTCTGAACATAAGCCACTCATCTTTAGCGATCAATTTTATCCCGTCCAGATTATTTATCCTCTCGATCTTTTTCCCTAAAATTCGCTTCGGCAATTTCAGATCGGATAAACTTTTACGGACCGTCTTTAAGGGTATGGCGGTGCGGCTATAGTAATACCGGCCGTAGCGTTTATAAAACTGAGCCAGCAAAGTGTCGAACTTTTTATTCTCGTAAGCCAGCATCTCCAAAAGAAGCAGGAAAGAGGCTGAGCCGTCTCGTTCCGGTATATAGCCTTTAAAACCGATTCCTCCGGCTTCTTCCCCGCCGATACAGATAAGATTTTTTTCAAATAAGCCGGAAATATGTTTAAAGCCGACCGGGGTTTCATAGCAGGCAACCCCCAGAGAAAGGGCCACTTTATCGATTACATTACTTCCGACCACGGTCTTTCCGATAGCGCCTTTCAAGCCGCGGTTCTTAATCATGTGTATAGCTAAAAGCGGCAGGATAACCTGGGCGTTAATGTAATTGCCCCGGCTGTCGAACATGGCGATTCGGTCAGCGTCGCCGTCAAGCACTATACCTAAATCATATTTACCCCGCTTAACTTTAGCGGCCATCTCTTTTAAGTTACCGGGAACCGGTTCGGGATGGATGCCGCCGAAAGAAGGGTTAAATTCGTTATGCAGGTAATCTATTCTTATCTTGCCCGGCCCCAGTATCTTTTCCACGAAATTATCACCGGTTCCGTACATCACATCGGTCAGAACTTTAAGCTTAAGTTTCTTTATTTTCTTCAAATTAACAAATCCTTTTAAAAACTTAATGTAGCTCCGGGTCAAATCCTCTGTTTTAAACAGCTTCTTTTGTTTAGCTGACTTTCGGCCTGTATATTTCGGCTTATTTTTTCTTAAAAGCCGCTCTACTTTATCGGTAAGGGACTTATCCGCGGAACCGCCTTCGGGGGTCTTGATTTTTAAACCGTTAAATTGAGCCGGATTGTGCGAAGCGGTAATCATTATCCCTAAATCGTACTTAGCGTAGCGGCAATGGAAGCTTACCGCCGGGGTAGGAATATCCCGGTCAGACAAAACCGCCTTGATATTATTTGCGGCTAAAACCAAACCTACCGTCTGGGCAAATTCTGCCGATAAGAACCGGCGATCGTAACCGATAACAATTTTTTTTGTACGGGCCGCGGGTCTGCGGCCCCTACTGTTCAGGTAATCGGCGATCGCCTGGGCAACAATGGCCACATTTTCGAAAGTAAAATCTTCGGCAATAACCGCACGCCAGCCATCGGTTCCGAACTTAATCATTTAGCCTCCCTTCCGTAGAGATTATTTTTCTTTATGTAGTCCGCAACTTTCCGATCCACAAAAGATTCGATGGGCTTACCTTCCCGGACCAGCTTGCGCACCTGTGAAGAAGATGCATCTACTTGAGTTATATTTACCAAAATAAAATCATCCTCTTTTCTTTCAGCCAGAGGTTGATCCCTGCCTGGCCGGCAGGCAGGCGCCTTTGACGGAAGGGGATAGTTGTTGCGGCAGGCGACGACTATCTTAGCTAACCGTCTTAACTGCGCGAATTCCTTCCACGTAGAAAATGTACCGGCAAGGTCAGAACCGACAATAAGATAAAATTCATCCCGGGGATAATCTTTTTTAAGTCCCTTTACGGTATCGACGGTAAAAGAGATACCTCCCCTTTTTATCTCATCATCTTTTAGCTCAAAGCCGTCTTCCCCGGCAATGGCCAGCTTGACCATTTCATAGCGCAAGAGAGGGCCCAGACTGTCATTCTCTTTGTGCGGAGACTTACTGGTGGGAATGAAAAAAATCTTATCCAGTTTAAGGCTCCGGGCAACATCTCTGGCTAAAGCAATATGTCCCAGATGCGGCGGATTAAATGCTCCTCCTAATATGCCGATCTTCATATGAATTTCGTCTATCGTTAATCGGTTACGATACCCGTATCGTTATTCGGTTACGGCAACGTATTATTTTTTAGAACGTAACCCTTAAACGTAACCGATACAGGCTTCGTTACCGTAACCGTTACCTATTGCCGGATTTGTCCGTTACCGCGAGCTATCCACTTATAAGTAGTAAGCTCTTTAAGCCCCATCGGCCCCCGGGCGTGAAGCTTATCGGTAGAAATGCCGATTTCGGCTCCTAAGCCGAACTGATACCCGTCGCTAAAACGCGTGGAAATATTTATGAAGCAACAGGCAGAATCAACCTCTTTTACAAATTTGCGGGCATTAGCGGTATCTTTGGTAATAATGCTTTCGGTGTGATGAGAGCCGTAAGTATTGATATGGGTAATTGCCGCTTCGACTGATTCAACTACTTTTAGGGAAATAATTAAATCCAGATACTCGGTTTCCCAGTCTTTATCTTTTGCTTTTTCTGTATCCGGAATTATCTTAAGAACCTCTCTGTCCCCGCGCATAGCAACGCCGTAAGAGTCAAAAGCTTTTTTCAATTGAGGCAGAAATCTCCGGGCGATGCTTTTGTGGATTAAAATAGTTTCTACCGCGTTACACACCGAAGGCCTCTGCACTTTCGCATTAATGCATATTTTTAATGCTTTGGGGATATCGGCTGTTTTGTCGACAAAAATATGGCAAATTCCCTTATAGTGTTTTATGACCGGGATGCGCGAGCTCTCCACAACTTTGCGGATCAAAGCTTCGCCGCCCCGGGGAATAACTAAATCAATATACGCCTCCTGCTTCAAGAGTTCGTCTACGGTCTTGTGGTCTAACTTTTCGACCACGAAGAAGGGAGAAAAATCGATGCCGCTTTTACGCAGAGCCTGCGCTAAAACCTTTCCCACGGCTCTGTTAGAATAAAAGGCATCACTGCCGCCCCTTAAGATTCCCACGTTAGAAGTTTTAAATAACAGCCCCGCGCAGTCGCTGGTTACGTTAGGCCGGGCTTCGTAAACTATCAGCACCACCCCTACCGGAACCCTGATTTTTTGAATCTTAATTCCGTTAGGCCTTTTGGCGGTAGAAAGAATATCGCCCACAGGGTCTTTTAATCCGGCCACCTCCCTTAAAGACAGGCTCATTTCTTCGATCCGCTTCGTATCAAGGGTTAAGCGGTCGATGAAACTCTGCTTCATTTTATTCTTTATAGCTTTCTTAAGATCTTTTTTATTTTCTCTTAAAATAAAATCTTTCTCCGCTGTTAAAGCCCTACCCATATTTTGCAAGGCCTTATTTTTGCGGACGGTGCTTAACCGGGCTAATTTAAAACTTGCCGCCCGGGCTTTTCTTACCATCTGTTCCACATAACGGCTCATGATTTACCTCTAAAAAACTCTGTTTTCTAAGGGGGTAAGATTATCTCTATGAATTACTTCTTTCTCCAATCTCTTCTGGCCTAAGCCTTTAAGTTCCTCGAAGGCATAATTAGTTAACCCGCAACCCAAAACCTCTCCGTCCTCATCGACCACTAAAACCGCATCCCCGCTTTTAAACGCGCCTTCCACGTCAGTAATGCCTACGCTCAAAAGGCTTTTCCCTTTATTCAGGAGAGCCTCTTTGGCTCCGGCGTCGATATAAATACGCCCCTTTACCTTCTTGCTGGCAATCCACTTCTTTCTGGCCTTCTCTTTCCTCTGAGAAGGTAAAAACGCAGTTCCGGTTTCGTGTTTATTTATGATCCGCCAAATAATCTCCTTTTCGCGTCCGGAGGCGATAACTGTTCTTATACCCGAAGCTGCGGCGACTTCTGCTGCCTGCAGTTTAGTAATCATTCCTCCGCTGGTGTGAGTTTTATCCTCTTTCCGGGCTAAAGACACGGTTCTTTTATCAAGGCGTTCCACCCTCTTAACTACCTTACCCTGATCGTCCAGTAAACCCTCTACGTCCGAAAGCATAATCAATTCTTCCGCTCCCACCAAAACCGCAACCCGGGCCGAAAGGCTATCATTATCTCCGAAGCGAATTTCTTCATGCGACACCGCATCGTTCTCGTTGATTACCGGGGTGATATTCATCTGCAGTAATGCCTCGATGGTTTTACGCACATTCATAAACCGCTTGCGGATATCGAAATCCTCCCAGGTAAGAAGGATCTGAGCGCACTTGCGCTTATACTTTTTAAATTCAGCGTTAAAAATATCCATGAGCACGATTTGCCCTAAAGATGATATGGCCATAAGGGAGTGGATATCGCGAGGCCTTTTAATATGCCCTAAAATATCCAGGCCGCAGGCAATCGCTCCCGAACTTACCATAATAACCTTAAAGCCTTCAGCTTCAACCTTAAGAACGTCCTTTACGATCCCGTTGATTAAGGGGGCCTTAAGCTTGCCCTTAGGGGCAATTACACTGCTGCCTAATTTTACGACTACTTTTCTCATGCCTTTACTATTTTATCAACTTTATTAAACAAGTAAACCCCGTTAGAAAGTTCTTCCTTTCCAAAAGGGTGTACCTTTCTAACGGGGTAAATGCAGGGAGTGACTGCGGCCGTTCCCTGCTATTCTTGACAGTCATTATTTAGAATGAGAAGTTGAGGTTCCGACAATGCGGGTAATTTTAAGCGTGGTGTAAATTTGGCGATGTCCTTTTTTCTTGCGATACTTCTTTCGGCGCTTGCTCTTATACACTATTACCTTTTTGCCCTTGGATTCGTCCTGCACCTGGGCCTCTACCTTAGCCTTATCCAAATAGGGCGTTCCTATTTTAGCGGTTTTTCCGTCGGCTAAAAGCAATACCTTGTCAAAAGAAACCTTGTCCTTATTTTCTTTTAGTCTCTGGACCTTTAAAAGATCGCCTTTTTTAACGCAATACTGTTTTTTACCTATCTCTACTACGACTAACATAAGTTAAGATATTAGCATAGCGCTTAATTTACGTCAAGCGGTTATTAATTTATAATCCCTTAATATCTTCTATCCCGCATTCCTCTCTCGCGAGGCGGCCGGGCTTTATTTACTCTTAAAGGCCTTCCCTTAAAATCCTGTCCGTTCGTAGCCTCGATTGCCTTGTTAAGCGTATCTTCCGAATCTACGCTTACGAAACCGAACCCTTTAGACTTTCCGGTGTATTTATCCTGAACTATCTTTACCTCTATGGTTTGAATTCCCTTTTCCTCAAAAAAGCCCTTAAGCTCTTCGTCGGTTACGCTGTACTCTAAATTTCCTACGTAAATTTTGTTTTCTTGACTCATTTCTTTCACCTCTTGGTTAAAAATTTCCTCTAAATCAAAACCCTTTCCTGGATTATTTACTCCTACATCGGCCCTCCTTCTTTCAATTCATTTAACATATAAAGCTCGTGGTTAAAATAAGGTTTGGCGTAGAGAAGAAAATTCTGAACAGGCAAGATAAACTCAAGCGGTATTCGGTCTTCACAACTACAAACAAACTCTTCCACACACAATAACTGAACTTATAACTATTTTACCGTCCGTAAATAATTATACACTATTTTTGAAATTTTTGAAGTTTTTATTTCGGTCCGGGAGTTATTAAGTGAGAAGGGCTCAGGTCAACCACGCTCTCCACATCCACCTCAATAAGATATTCGGGATGGGGAAACTTGGCTTCCGGATGCAGCGCAGATCCCTTATCCTGTTTAATGTTCTTAATTACCCGCTTGGAAATCCGGTCCACTACCCTTCTTTCCCATTCGGCTATGATATGGCCTTCGATTTTATCCCTCTCCACAATTCTAGCCTTGCCCTTAAGAGTGTAACCTTTGAATTGATGTTCGTCCACAGAAGTAATACTTATGGTGGGATTCCCTAAAAGATTGCGGAAGGTCCCGGCTTTGTATAAATCAATAAGGTAAACTTTTCCTTCTTCCTCAATCCCCACTATTCCTTTGGCGGCACAGTGGATATTGCCGGTTGAATCAAGAGTGGCTACAATCACAAACCCCTGGTTAGCAAGGAATTGGACAACATCTTTTGACAGCTTCTGCATGGTTAAAATGTGTGCGTCGATAAATATTTGAATGCGCAAAGGCAGGCTTTCGAGCCCTCGCCGCAGGCAATAATAATCTGTTTTTCAGGCACATTGGTTACGTCGCCGGCGGCAAAAACAGCTTCCAGGTTAGTCCGGTTGTAGCAGTCCACAATTATCTCACCCTTGTCATTCTTGGCTAATACTTTGGCAAAACTAGAGTTAGGGATAAGGCCTATCTCCACAAAAATACCTTCAACGTCCAGCTTGCGTACCTTGCCTTCTGTTTCAACTTCTATGCCTTTAACAAAGCTGTCGCCGTATATTCGACTGATTACGGCCTTGCTTAAAACTTCAACCTTAGCTGACTTACTTATCTTCTCCACCATTATCGGGTCTCCAGCCAGCTGAGGAGCAATATCAATAATATAGACTTTAGGAGAAATCTTTAACATCTGCAGAGCTGCTTGGAGCCCGGAATTTCCCCCGCCGATTATAGCGACCTTTTTATTTTGAAATAACGGCCCATCGCAAGTAGCACAATAGGTAACTCCTTTATTCCTAAACTCCTCTTCCCCCTCAACCTTAAGCTTTCGCGGGCTCTTGCCGGTAGCAATTATTGCTGTTTTAGCTCTATATTTGCCCCGGTCAGTAACTACGGTAATTAAATCATTTTCTTTTTTAATTTCCACTACTTTTTCCGGAATGTTGACTTTGGTGCCAAAGGATTCCATATGTTCCTGAAACTTCAAGGTAAGCTCGGGGCCGGTGATAAACTGATAGCCGGTATAATTTTCAATATCCCCGCTTAAGGTAGTCTGGCCGCCAATATCAAGAGTGATCACTAAAAAATCCAAACGTTTTCTTACGGCATAGACAGCTGCAGTTATCCCGGCGGGGCCGGCACCTAAAATAATCAAATCGTATACTTTATCCATTTATTTACGGATAGATAAATTTCAATAGACCTGTTATAGTTGAAGAAGCGAATCGATTCTGCCCTGGTCAAAGCCGATAACTACTTCGCCGCCAACCACGATTACCGGAACCCCCATCTGGCCGGAAAGCTTTACCATTTCCTCCCGGGCAGATATATCTGCGGATACGTCAAATTCCTTAAAGGAAACCTCTTTTGAAGTTAGGTACTCTTTGGCCATCTTGCAATAAGGACAGGTCGGGGTAGAATAAACTTTTACCTCCATATTCACGCCTCCATTTTTTCTTTCAACTCCGCAAGCCGGACCAGATGCATCCATTCTTCCTTGATAATTTCATCCAAAACCGGCTGCTGGCCTGCCGCTAAGATTTCCTTAAAAGCCGAGTAGGTAAGAATCGAATCCTTTTCGATTTTGATCCCAAAATCCACTGCCGCGGAGTCTGAACGAAAACCTTTCTTAAGCCTATCCTCTATGTGCCTGCCGGTAACTATGTATTCGCCGGAAATCGCTCTTAAATAGTTTGTATAATCTCCCGGGGCATATTCCTGAACGGTATAATCCGCCACATTATTCAACATATCCTGAAAGGCTTTTCTGTGTTTTTCTTCCTGTTCTTTTAAATAACGCCAGATAGATTTGATTTTTTCGTATTTAGCCTTATTTTCTAAATCGGCGTAGAGCCTTTGGCCGTTTTTCTCAACGTTAACGGAGATTTCCAAAATTTCCCGGGGATTGAATGTCTCTACCATTTTCTCTTCCCTTCAGTCTCTAGAATATCATTACCTCTCTTAAACATATTTTACTCCTCTAAGGGTTCAAACTGATCTTTGCCTACCCCGCAATCCGGGCAAACCCAGGAATCAGGAACCTTTTCGAAAGGGATTCCGGCTTCGACGCCGGACCCCGGATCGCCGGCTGCGGGATCATAAATATACTCGCAGACCGTGCATTTATACTTCTTCATCGCTTACCTCCCTCTAAACTACTTGCAATTTCACCCGATTCTACCATGCAAAATGCCTTTGTAAAGCGGCTTTCGTCGGTCAAAATATACTGTTAGCAATGAGCCCTAATATAATTACTTGCGGAACGGTTATAATCGGCAGCAAAACGGCAACCCTTTTACCCACATTGTGCCATAAGAGGCCTATTTCGGTATAATCAGTTACCACCCCGGCCATAAGAAAAACAAAACTGTTTCCCAGGGCGCCGGTTTGTTTGAAAAGCTCAAAGGCCAGGGGGGCTGAGCCCTCGGAACAAACCTCGATTACCGTGGCCAGAGCCAGGGTAATTAAAAGCCCCAGCAATGTCGGGCCCATGTAATTAGTAAAAATTCCCGAGGGAATGTAGGCGCCGGCTAAGCTGGCCAGAGCCATACCGATTAAAATCCACCAGAGCACCATATTGCTTAAAGAAACGATACCTTCGAATATTCCTTTGATATCGGCGCGCAATCTTTCCCGCGAAAACTTATATTCCCGGAATCTTTTCCGGACGTCCCCCATGATGGAAAAACTCCGATCTACGCTCAAGGTATTGGTGTTAGTCTCAACTATTCTTTTCCTCTCTAGAATTTGAAAAATAAGCCCGGTGGTTATCGCGATTATGATTGCTGAGCCGATGATGTACAGGGCCTTAAGACCGAAAAAGCCAATGAGCATTATGGTTAAAATCATATTGGCCCAGGGAGAAGCCAGTAAAAAGGCTACTACCGCTGCGTTGGATGCGCCTTTTTTATGCAGCTGGATAGACAGGGCCAGAATTCCGTGAGAACAAAGACTCATTAGAAATCCTAAAATCACTGAGTAAAAAACGGCTCTTTTCCCGGGATGGGCCAGCAGCAGCGAAATATACTCCCGGGGTACGAAGTATTCGA
Source organism: uncultured Planctomycetia bacterium (assembly GCA_964420965.1). Lineage (GTDB taxonomy): Bacteria > Omnitrophota > Gorgyraeia > Duberdicusellales > 4484-171 > CAYQUQ01. The sequence continues at coordinate 25,215 of CAYQUQ010000008.1, forward strand.
TTATGCCGCCTAAAAAAAGGCCGAGGAGGATGGCCCACCAGATTGTTTTCAGATACATCAGCAAGGAATTTCTAAAAGGCTCGAGAACGGGCAAAAAATAGGATAATCCGCAGAGAAAAATTAAAACCGCGGTAACAATAACAGTTTTGTTCTGATAAAAAGGCCTTTTCGGTTTAAGCGTACAGGCCGCTATCGAAGAAGCGGGAATATCACGGCTTTGGATAAACTTATCCCGGCAGTGCGCACTGCAGAAAAAATAAGTTTCTCCGGCATGGGTAAGCCTTAACCCCTTCTTTTCGTCAACCTTCATTCCGCATACCGGATCCTGAACCATAAACTTTCTCCTATTTAAAAAAATCTACGTATATAGCTAAAATCAAAGCCAGACCCGAAAATAAGAAAATAAAGAAATAATTGATCTTATCCTTCTTGGAACTTAACTGGCAAAGAACCGTACCCAGAAGTTCATAATCATGGCCGGATAAACTTTCTTTCGAGAGAACCTTCCGGGTGAGCTGCGCTTTCTTAAGTTCGCGATGCAGCAAATTATAATTCTTGAATTTATAGATGAAAAAAACAGTAAATCCGCCCACCCCCAGATACCAGAATATCTTGGCCAGTAAGGGGTTAAAATCAAGCATAATGTTCACCGCCCGGATCGAAATGGTGGCGATAAGGGCGATAAAGAAAAATACCCAAGTGACTATCGGCTCCTTACAGGCTTTCAGCTCAAAACAATCATGGCAAATGAACTTATCTTTAGAAGAATTCTTCATTACGAGCCCCCGATTTCATCGATAATCCCGGCCATTATAAAATCGTTTTCGGTCAAACCGCCGATAATATGAGTGGTAAGGGTAACGCGCACCTTGTTGTAGGCTAAGGTCATAGTAGGATGATGGTCCTGCTCCTCGGCGATAGTTGAAATCAGATCTAGAAAATACTTTGCGGCCGGAAAATCTTTAAACTTATACTCCTTTTTAAGCTTTTTATCTTCGACTAACTCCCAGCCTCGATGTTGAGCCAACAGCCTATCTACGGTTGCCATAGGCAAGAGCGGGGTTCCTCCTTCGCAAGGCCTACATTTCGCAGGCAACTCCTGTTCGACCCCTATGGCCGGATTTTTTAAAATTTCCTCTAAATTTTTTAAAACCTCAGCGTAGTCGGGCGGATGGGTAAGTTCCTTGACTATCTGTGTGTAGCGCAAGGTATTATTCTTATCCACAATTAACACTGCCCGGGCCAAAAGATTAAGCTCTTTGATCAAAAGGCCGTAATTTATGCCAAAGGAAGTAGTTTTATAATCAGATAATACCTTTACTCTATCAATGTTGTTAGCCTGGCAAAATCTCTTTTGGGCAAAGGGAAGATCCTTGCTTATACCGATTACCATAACCTCATCCGAAAGACTGGTAGCCTTTTTATTAAACTCCTTGACCTGCAGATCACAAACCGGGGTATCTATTGAAGGAAAAGAGGTGATGATTCTTATCTTGCCGCTTAAGTCAGAAAGTTTAACCTCTTTTAAGTCTCCGGATACAACTCTAAAATCAGGCGCTGTTTTATTCTCTTTAAGAACCCTTCCCGCTAAGGTTAAAGAATTCCTCTGAAAAGTTATGCTTCTAGCCATGATTAACTCCTTTATGTTGAAAGTTATTTAAGCGTTCCAGGTGCCTCTTTTCTTGGCCACCATATCTTTATCGCAGCATTTTACTTTTTTGCTTGCTCTTTTGCCTTTACCGCAGACCACACAAACATATGTTCTTGCCTTATTAGTTTTTCGCTTTGCCATTATTCCCTCTCCTTGTTTTCCCAAAACTCTTCAGCCTCCTCTTCCATTTTTTCCAGGCGATCGTAATAATCCGGAAACTCATTAAGATGCGCTAAAGCTATTTTTCCGATAGTTAAAGGTTCATCATTGCTGACATTTGTGGCCGGATCACGCCAGCCGTGCTCTAACTCTACATCCATGCCTCTTCTAAATTGATCGACATCAAATTCATCCCATTTAATCCCCAGCTGTTCGCCGACGCTTTTTGCTTCGGCTTCGCTGAAGTTTTTTTTAGCCTCCATTACAGCGGCCTCCTCTTGTAATAATTTATTTCCCGTCAATAATTCTCACACAAAATCTCGTAATGGGCTTGCGGGTGGGCGCAAGCCGGGCAACTTTCAGGTGCCTCTTCTCCCTCATGAACATAACCGCAGTTACGGCACTTCCATTTAACTGCGGTATCCTTTTTAAACACCTTGCCTTCTTTCACATTCTTAAGTAATTTCCGGTATCTTTTCTCGTGTTCCTCTTCAACCTCGGCTATCTCCTTAAACTGATCGCCGATTTCATCAAAACCCTCTTCGCGGGCTACCGCCTCAGCCTCTTTGTAAAGCTTGGTCCACTCTAAATTTTCCCCGGCTGCGGCTGCTTCCAGATTAGCTGCGGTATCGCCGATCACCCCGGCCGGATAGCTGGCTTGAATTTCCGTCTCGCCACCCTCTAAAAACTTAAAGAACCTCTTAGCGTGTTCTTTTTCATTATCCGCAGTCTCTATAAAGATAGCTGCTATCTGCTCAAAACCGGACTTTTTAGCCACGGAAGCAAAATAGGTGTAACGATTCCTGGCCTGAGATTCACCGGCAAAAGATGCTAACAAATTCTTCTCGGTCTTAGTCCCTTTTATCGACTTACCCATGATTTATGCCTCCAGTTTTTCCATCGGCTGGCCACAACACACCAGTTCTCCTCCGCCTGCTTTAGTAACATCTACTTCATTACCGCAGACATTACACCTGTATTTCTCTCCCACTTTCTCTACTGCCATATCGCCCCCTATTCTACATTTATTTCTTTAGAACTTTCCCACAACCCGTGAATATTACAGTAGCTTACCGCCAAAAGCCTGCCCGGCTTCTCGGTCTTAAAGCAGACTGAAGTATTCGGGCAGGCATAAACCGTGCTGGTATTCGGCCCTTGCGCCGATGCCCCGTGAGCGGCAAATTCGAATTTACCGACTTGACAGGGAAACTTCTCACCCTGAGGCTGGAAATACAACTCAGCCCAGGCGATATGATGTTCGCTGGTATTGGGGTGGGCTATTTCCTTACCCACGCTTACGGTGACCTTGACGCATTCCCCTTTTTTTGCCGCCGCCGGGGCTTCAATTACCGGGACATGCTTTTCCTGCTTCCAGTCCGCACTCTGAAATAATTCTTTAATGCTCGCCATATTGACCTCTCTTTTTATGCTACCTGCTCGACTTCTTTAACTTCCGGCACCAGCTCTTTTAGTTTCTTCTCCACTCCCAGCTTAAGAGTATAAGTACTCATCGGACAACACCCGCAGGCGCCGGTAAGCCGCAACTTAACCACTCCTTCCTCGGTTACGTCAACTAATTCTAAATCGCCTCCGTCAGCCTGAAGGACCGGTCTTACTTCTTCCAAAGCTTTTTCAACCTTTTCTTTTAACATACGTACCTCCTCAATGAGACTTGTATTTTTGCTTAGCAAAAATACTTAGTCGAATTGATTCCGTCGAGCTCTGGGGAAATTGTCGAAGGGAATTTCCCCAGTATATAGGCGAGACGGAATATATTACTATCATGCAGTTACCTTATCTCCCAATATAACCTTTAAATCCTCATCCGGAACCGTGACCGGTTTTATCCCGAACTTCTCCACCAAAACCTTAAGCACTGATGGCGAGATAAATGCCGGCAAGGTCGGGCCGAGGCGAATATTCTTAACACCCAGATAAAGCAAAGTTAAGAGAATGGCCACGGCCTTCTGTTCAAACCAGGATAAAATCAGAGATAAAGGTAATTCGTTTATCCCGCAATCAAAGGCTTTGGCCAAAGCCAGGGCAACCTGTATTGCCGAATAAGCATTGTTACACTGGCCGACATCCAAAAGCCGGGGGATTCCCTCAATTTCCCCAAAATCAACCTTGTTAAACCGGTATTTGCCGCAGGCCAGGGTAAGAATAAGGCAGTCATCCGGGATTTTCTGAGCAAACTCAGTGTAGTAGTTTCGGCCCGGTTTAGCCCCGTCACACCCGCCGATAAGGAAAAAATGACGGATTTTCCCTTTTTTAACCGCAGCCACGATTTTATCGGCCAACCCCAAAATAGCAGTGTGATGGAATCCGGTGGTTATTTTTTTACCCGGAGCATCGGGAAGCGGCGGAAGCTGTTTTGCCTTCTCAATGACCGGTAAAAAATCCCGCGATTTAAGGTGAGTGGCGCCGGAGACTCCGGTGATTCCGATGGTAAACAGCCTCTCCAGATAGGTATCCGGGGACGGTATTAACACACAATTAGTTGTGGCCAGCAGGGCGCCGGAGAATTGTTTAAATTCTTTTTTCTGCTCTTGCCAGGCGCCGCCGTAATTACCGGCCAGATGTTTAAACTTTTTTAATTCCGGATAGCCGTGAGCCGGCAGCATTTCGCTGTGGGTGTAAACGTTAACGCCGGTCCCCTCGGTCTGCTTCAGCAACTCATGCAGATCCAGCAAGTCATGGCCGGTAATTAAAATTCCCGGGCCGGGTTTGGTCCCGGTTTCAACCTCTACCGGCACGGGGTTGCCAAAACGCGCCGTATGAGCCTGATCAAGTAATGCCATCACTTTTAGATTCATCTCACCGCACTTTAAAACCATACCGAGATGGTCGTTAAGATCAAAACTGACGTTAGTAACTGTCTTAAAAAGGGCTTCGTGCATGAAGGCGTCCACCCCGGCATCCGAAGCTCCCAATTCCCGGGCGCCAAAACCATAGGCAGCGATACCTTTTAAGCCGTAAAGCAAAGTATCCTGCAGGCTCTGGATATCCGGATTTTTACCGCAAACGCCCACTTTTGTGCATCCGGTTCCGCCGGCTGTCTGTTCACACTGGTAACAAAACATACTCATCGCTTATTCCTCCTTTAATATCCGGTAAAATTTTCGGTCCTGATCTTCTCCTGACTGCAGCCTATTCCCAGGCATACAGCCTTCATGGCCTCCACCATTTTCGGCGGTCCGATCAGATAAAAAATTCTTTCAGTACTATCCTGCATCTTGGTCGCCAAAAAATCTCTGTTTATCTCGCCAAAAATACAATTTTTGTCCCGCGGCTGGCATTCAACGATCAAATAAGTTATTTCAATATTCTTATTGGCTGCGCTTAAGGTGTCCAATTCATTTTTAAAAGCGATATTTTCTTCAGTCCTGTTTGAATAGAATAGCTTAACGTTCGTATTTAAATTCTTATCGACAATATACTCAATGATTGAGATAACCGGGGTTATCCCTATACCTCCGATTAAAAAGCCTATTTTTTTATATTCCTCCTTAAATACGCAGTTTCCCGTCGGGGCCTTAAAAGTTATGATTTCGCCCAAAGCCAGACTCCTTAGCCGCTGAGAAAAGGCACTATCGCTTAATCTTTTGGTCACTTCGATATACTCTTTGGTCGGCGAAGCCGAAAAAGAAAGATATTTATTCAGGTCTCTGTTGGCTTTATTTTTAGCATCGAACAAAACCCGGGTAAATTGGCCGGGGATAAAATTAACCTTTTCATCGGGGATAAAACGAAAACTCTCTACGTCCGCGGTCCGTTTTGCTCTCTCAATTAAGGTAGCTTCAAATTCATTGCCCATTATTGGTACCGACACAATTTTTGCAGGTGCCGTAAAAATAACCCTGAAGCTCTTCGATTATATTCCCTTCTATTTCCCTTTTCTCGATTGCCGGACAGGGCTCCATATTGATATCAAAAATCTTTTCGCATTTTTTACATAAAAAGTGGTGATGGGGATCGATCCGGGCTTCAAAACAGGACTTATCAAATTGGATACGGATTTCGTTAATAACGTGCTTTTCTTTAAAAAGATCCAAGATGGTGTATATGGTGGCCAAAGAAACTGCCGGCATTCTTTGCTTAACCTGATCGTGTATCTCTTCTGCGCTTAAGTGCTTATCCTTTTCTAAAAGCAACTTATGCACCTCTAGCCTCTGGGGAGTAGGCCGGATAGCGTGTTCCTTTAAAATTTTTAAACTCTTCTCCACGGCACTCAACTATACTATTTTTCTTCCGGCTTGTCAAGAATTATTTTTAAATAATAACGATTATTGATAACCATAACACCCTGAGGTAGTTATGAATTGAATTATTTAGTGGGGTGTAATTGAGGCTGAAATTTTACGGTTTATCGAGCATGGCCTGCACTTGTTTACGCTTAATTTTCCGGGTCGATGTTTTAGGCAATTCCTCAAAATGGAGCTTAAAATCAGAGATTCTTTTATATTCGGCTAAATTCTGGCTTAAGGAAGTTATTTCCTGGGATATCTTAGTTCGAATTTTATGTTCATCTTTCTTATCCTCTGGGGAAAACCTATCCAAATCAGGAACGACCACTGCAAACACCTCTTCGGTTCCGGCCTTTAAGCCCTGAGTAGCTTTTTTCCCCAAAACACAAATCTCTTTTATGTACGGGCTTTCCCCTACTACCTGCTCAACTTCTTCGGGAAAAATCTTTTTTCCTCCTCCCAGTACGATTAGATTTTTGGCCCGGCCGGAAATGTATAAAAACCCGTCCTTATCCAGATATCCTAAATCTCCGGTGTAATACCAGCCATCCCTGATTGATTCAGCGGTCTTCTCGGGATTGTGGTAATAACCCTTCATGATATTTGCGCCCCGGGCTATAATTTCACCTTCTTGTTCCGACTCTGATTTCTTAACTATTTTGACTTCTACCCCTTTTAAAGGCTTTCCCACCGAGCCATACCGTTTAAATTTAGGGGTATTCAGGGCAATTACCGGCGCAGTTTCGGTTAAGCCGTATCCCTGTAAAATAGTAAATCCTAAAGCATCAAAATCTTTCTCCAGCTGAATATCTAAAGGGGCTCCCCCGGAAACAAAATACTTAAATCTTTTGCCGAATTTACGGTGAACACCCTTAAACAGCAATGTTCCCAGATTGACATTGAGCCGCAGAAATAATTTTGAAATTCCGGTCAATATTTTAAATAATCTCTTCTTGAATCCGGAAAGTTTATCCACCTCTTTCATGATACCGTTATAAAACATCTTAAGTACCAGCGGAACACAAATCATCCCCGTAGCTTTAACTTCCCGCATTAATGAAATAATCTGGGCCGGCTTTAAGGTCGGGCAGTAGGTCACGGTTGAACCCCCGTATAAGGGAGCAATGAGGCCCCCGGTAATTTCTAACATGTGGTTTAGGGGTAATATAGAAATAAAGGAATCCTGGGGGGTAAATTGAATAAGCTCGTAAATAGCCATTACTTCAAACAAAAGATTTTTATAACTCAGCTCTACCCCCTTAGCCACGCCGGTGGTCCCGGAAGTATAGACAATGAGCATAGTGTGTTCGGGTTTAACTGCCTCAGGGCGGTTGCGCACGTCGTTTTCCCGGTATTTTAAGTCTTCTAAATATAAAATGCCCTCTTGGTCGGGTGGGTCAAAACAGATTATGTATTTAACCCGCGGTAATTCGGCTTGGTGGGCTAAAATCTCGGCTAAGAACTTTTTGGAGAGAAAAAGGCACTTGGCCCCGGAGTCATTAAGAATAAACACTATTTCTTTAAGGGAAAGTTTGGCGTCAACCGGAACCGTAACACAGGCCGCTGAGATTATGCCAAAGAAAGCAATGGCCCACTCCGGCCGGTTTTCGGTCAGGATAGCGATATGGGTGTCGGGCTCGATCCCTTCTTTAATCAGAAAAGCAGACACCCCTACAGACCTTTCCCTTAACTGATCATAGCTGATCGACCTTACCCCCTCTCTTTCCTTTACCTGCAAAGCCGGCTTGCCGGCATACTTGCGGGTAAGAATGTAGAGTAAATCTAAAATGGTCACCTTTTCTAAATTAATCTGCTTTTTCATCGGGCACTCTCCCTTTTACGAATATTTTCGGCCGGAACTCCATACCATACTTCTCTCGGCCCGACCTTGGTGTTTTTAAGCAGGACTGCTCCGGCGCCGATTATGGCTCCGTCGCCGATTTCACAGCCGGGCATAATTGTAGAGTGAGAACCTAAGGTTACGTTCTTTCCGATCTTAACCTTCTTTAACTTTAAAATACCTCTCTCCACAACGTGGCCGATAATAATCGCCCCTCCTCCCACCACCGTATTATCCCCGATTTCAAGGAGGGTGGCATCAAATACAAATTTTGAATTTATCTGAACGTTCTTGCCTAACTTAGCTCCCAGTAACCTTTGCAGTAAACTGGCAAAGGGGGTAAGCAGAATGAAATCGATAAAGGTAAAGTTAATCAGCGAATAGAGGACGCTGACAAAAGCCCACTTTATGCCTTGAGGTGAGAATATAGGGTACTTTCCTTCTTTAAGGCGTAACCGCAATAAACTTCTTATCCCGCCGGCTAAAATAATTAAGGTCAGCCCGAATAAAAAGAAGCCCAGGGCGATGCTTAAGCCTAAACCTAAGCATTTCCAGATAAGCGGGTAAGCTAAAACCGCCTGCCATACGCCCAGGAAAATATAGATACCGGGAACCAGAGCTAATCCGAAAAAGATAACCCCCAGAAAGTACATAGACAGCGAAAATACCAGCTGGGCTATGGCCATAAAAATACTCCTCATTACTCACCCCCGTTTAAGGTATCCTTAAACCACTGCTTTACTTCGGCGATAAACTGCTTAGAAGAATCCTTCATTAAATATTCGGCGTGCGGGCCGCCCTTGATTATAACCAGTCTTTTTCGGGAAGTTGTCTTGGCGTATAGCTTTTTAGAGTGCCAGGGTTTAATCACCCAGTCCTTCTCTCCGTGAATATAAAGAACCGGAACGTTTATTTTTTCGATATTTTTAATCGGCTTTTTTTTCTTAAGCCAGAACGGCCCCGGACGGATCCCTTTTCCGATTTTGCCCTTTTTGCTGAATAAGGTATATACGACGTCATCCTGCCAGTCCAGCTCCCAAAAGCGATAGTCAATCTTTTCGAATTCCGAAGGCACACTTACACAAACCAGGGAATCAACCGCTTTTTTTTCAGCCAGAAAGTTTATGGTCGCGCTTCCCCCCAAGGAAAAGGCGACCATGCCTTTCTGGGCATATTTTCCCTTTAGATAGTCAAAAACTGCTTTTAAGTCTTCTTCTTCCTTGCTCAACCAGCTAAATAACCCGCTGCTCTTTCCGTGCCCCCGGAAGTCAAACATGAATATATCGTATTCGGCAGATAAGCTTTTGGCCAGCTGCTGCAGTAAAATCGAATCCTTGCTGTTATAGAAACCGTGGGCGATAATCACCAGGCGGTCATGCTTATTTTTATAGTGATAGTAGGCAATTTTGTGTTTATCCGAAGTTAATAAGGTGGCGGACGATAACATTGGGTTCTACCTCCAGTAAGCCTTCGGTTTCCATCTCTACCTTTATATCTTTTATCTCATCCATAACCTCGTCGGTCAATTCTTGAGACACTTCGTATTCCCGTACATCGATGGGCTCACCGAAGCGGATCTGTACCGGGTGCCGGCGGGGGTATTTTTTTGGAACCGGCCAGGCATAATAGGCCCCTTCGATAGCAAAAGGAATAACCAGGGAGTTTGTTTTGCGGGCAATTAAAGCCACTCCCTTTCTGCCTTCGAGCAGTTCACCGCTCGGAGAAATCCGCCCTTCCGGAAATATCCCGATTGTACTGCGGCTCTCTAAAATTCTGATCGCCTCGCGGATCGATTCCTTGTTAAAGCCGCCCCGGCTGATGGGTATAAACCCCATCTGGCGGGCCATGAAGCCCCAGAACTTTCTTTCGAATATGCTCTCGGCCACTAAAAAGTAAACCTGCCGGGGATAAGCGGCCATGACTACCACCCCGTCGAGCAGGCTGGTGTGATTGCCGGCTAAGATTACTTTTCCGTGGGAAGGTAGATTTTCCAAACCTTCCACTTTCAACCGGAACAACAAACGTAACAGTATCCTTAAAATGCCTTTGGTAATTCGATAGCCTAAGGGTATCCCCGAAAGCCAGATAATAACGGCGGTGGTAAAGCTAACCAGGCCTAAAAAACCGAACAGGTAGACCGCGCCCATAATTTTAAGCAGCTTACCCACGGCGATTAAACTCACCAAAAATATGAAATTACTGACAATGCCCCGGGCGCCGAAGACATTGGCCCGTAAAGAATTGGGCGTAGAACGCTGCAGCAGCGAATCCAGGGTAACCATCACTAAAGAGGCCCCGGCTCCGCCGGCAATAAGGAGTAATACCGAAAATAAAAAATTAGGCCTTAAAAAGAATAGTAAATTCATTAAGGCCACCAGAAAAAATCCGGCAAGAAGAATGCGGTTAAAGTTCAGTTTACCGATTTTTTTCCCTAAAAGCAGGGCCCCGGAACATAGACCTAAGCCTAAACAGGTCAAGAGCACTCCGTAGCCCAAAGAAGAAAGCCCCAGAACGGTGGTGCTGTAATTAAGAATGACGATGTAAAAGAAACTGGAAAGAAAAGCAAAAACTGCATTTAACTGCACTATTCTTAAGACTAACTGATGGCGGTTGATAAACCTTAAGCCTTCCCTTATGCCCTGAAAGATTTCCCGCCGGGATATCCGCCGCTTACTTACGGAAGTTGTACTGATGGCGATCCGGGAAATCATAATTCCGGAAATAAAAAAGGTCAGGGCATCGATTAAAAAAATAGGGTAAGGACCGACCAGTTTTATTAATAATCCGGCAATTAACGTACCGACCAGAGTCGAAATCATCCCGGTAGAAGCGATCAGCGAATTGGCCCCGATTAACCTCTCTTTAGCCACCACGTTGGGGATAATGGCCATCTTGGCCGGCGAAAAAAGGGCTGAGAGCGTGCCCACCAGGAAGACTATTATATAAAGGTAAACAATAGATCCGGCATAGCGGTTAAGCAGGGGGATTAAGGCTACTAAACCGGCCCGGGTAAAATCGGCAATAATCATTATCTTTTTCCGGTTGGCGCGGTCGCCGATTACCCCGAAGAGTTGGCCAAAGAGGAAAAAGGGCAGCAGGCTATAAAAAGTAATCCAGGCCATCTTCTCTCCGGTGTCCTGGGCCATAACCATGACCAGGGTTAAAAGCGACATCTGGGTAAAGCGGTCACCCAGGGCCGAAACCAGCTGGCCTAACCACAGGGTAAAGAAATTTCTATTTTTAAACAGGATTTTATAATTACTCATTTACTTCCCGCTCCTGTTTAAAGCGCTCTAGAAATTGATTGAATTTTTTCTTTTCCTCGGCGCTGAATTGCGGCAGCAGACTATTTAAAGCCTGGACATGGCGCAGCCAAACCTTATCCAAAAGGGATAAACCCTTAAGGGTTATCTTGATTAATTTAGCTCGGCGGTCCTCACGAGAAGGAACCCTCTCTATCCAATCCCTCTGTTCCAAGCCGTCGATGAGTTTAGTGATATTAGCCGCGGAGACATAGAGCTTACCGCCTAATTCATTCTGGATAATTCCCCGGTCTTTACCGATATGCTTGATATGCATTAAAAGGTTGAATTTGGCCGGATTAAGACCGAATTCCTTATAGGCTGCGCTTAAATACTGGTTAAGCAGTACATAGAGCCGACCGATATTATAGACAATAAAATCGTTATATTTCCCGATCCGGGGTAAGTCTTTTTGTGGTGACATAAAACCTCCTTAGATTTAGTTAACCAGTTGAAAGTATACCATTTAATCTTAAACTTGTCAAGTATATTGACAAAAAAACTTCCTTCGCCTTTACGGCCAATATGTTAGGAAAGTGTCTAAGGAAGGATTAATAAACCTTTTCTAAAAATTCCAGGAGGTGTTTCTGGTCGTTTTTGCTGATTTCGACAAACTTTAAGCCGGAAATATACCGCTCGGACAACCTTTCTTTATTGCACCAGACCAATTCGCCTTTCACAATCAAAACCCGGTCAATAAGATTGATGTTCAGCTTAAGCAGGCTGTCTTTAGGGATGAATTCGTGATTGAGTATTTTTATTCCGCCCAGGCTTAAATCTTTGCTTACGGTATAGAAGTACCGGCGGGAAGGAAGAGTCTTACAGGCTACCGGAAAAGATATGCCGATCCGCGGATTTTCTCTTCTTTCGTTTTTAATCGTCATCTTTCTGCCTCCGTTAAAAATAAAGCCCGAACCCGTGGCTCATCAGGCAACAAGTTCAGGCTTTCATTAAAGAATACCATATTTTTGGTATATTTTCAAGGCAAAGATTACATTTTATAACACTAGCTTCAGTAAAGACTTATAGTAATATATCGGCCGGATATGCGAAAAGAATTCTGACTGGTAATAAAAATGAATCCTGGCTATGGCTAAAAAGTTTACCCCGTTAGAGAACAAAGTTCTCTAACGGTTTGCGCTGGCGGTGGTTTTATCTAACGGGGTAAACGCTTTCAGAGCTATCCAATATCCTGATAAAATTGGCAGATTAATTGACATCGGCGCTTAAGCGATATAAATTATTTTATAATAGGAGAATTATGGCCGGGATAAATAAAAGCAGGGTAGTTTATATAATGACGGTGGTGTTTACCCTCTTTCTCCCGCCCCCTTCCTGCGCCGGATCAGCCCCAGAACCGGACATAAATTCGGCTATTAAAGAGGCCGCGGATACCGGCGAAGCTTCAGATACGCAAAGCCCTTCGGCCGAGCTCAGCGAGGAAGAGCGCAAGGCGGCGGTCCGGAAGTCATTCCTCGATGTGATCGAAGAAACTAGACAAAATTACAGCATCACCGGCTCCCTCGAGCATAAAACATTCGGCTACGCCTACCGGACAAAACAGGATCCCCGGAAATTCTACCACCAGGGAGCATTATATCTGGAAGCCTCTAAAAATATGGGCGACAACCTACGCTGGTATATTGCTCCGGAAATAAGGTGTGATAACGCCCACTTTTTTGCCGGGGCCATGGATGAATTTGAAGATAAGCGGGAAGAGCGCCGCTACCTGGTCAACTTAAGAGAGGCTTATGTCGCTTATTACGGAAAAACCTCGGATATCTTTGTGGGTAAAAGAATTTACAGCTGGGGAAAGGCCGATGCCTTTAATCCCATCGACCGGCTTAACCCCAAGGACTATTTCGATGTCCTCGATAACGAAAAGATCGGCATCTTCTCTGTGGCCGCCAGTCAATTATTTAATTCTTCGAGCCTGACCCTGGTATATGTGCCTACCTTTACCCCCAGCCGGCTTCCCAACCAGCACAACCGCTGGTCGGGAAATCCCGAAGGCAGTATCACCGAAGGCTCGCAATTTAATATCAACAATGTGGATGTAGAAGGGAGTATACTTAAACGCCGGCGGCGACCACGCACTCTGAAAAATTCCCAGGTGGGATTATTATTTCAGACTACCTTAAAAGGCTGGGATTTTGCCTTAAGCGCTTATGACGGGATTGAACCGGTGTCCGTGGTCCAGCTTGAACCCGGGACTCCCGCCATCTATGCGCCGCTATTTAACCCCATCCGGTCTTTCGGGGGCGGCTTCTCCACCATTTTGAAAGAGTGGGAAGTCCATGGCGAGTGCGCCCAGGTTTTTACCGACGGGAACAAGGACGACGATTATTTCCAGTATATCTTCGGCACCAACCGCTCCTGGCATGATTTTATTATCTGGGAGAAGGTTTCCTTGTACCTGGAATACGCCGGGGAGTCGGTAACTTCCAGCAAGGGTGACGCAAACTATATCGCCTCTCAGGGGTACGTCCGGCCTTTTCAGAATTCTTTGCTCGGCAAAGTTGCATTTAAATTTGACCAGGATTTGGAGCTTATGTTTAGGGGGACTTTCGATTTAGACGACGAGGATTATTACTTTAGCCCCAAGATTACCTATAAATTCACCGACCATCTAAAATTTAAAATCGGCCTGGATATCCTGGGGGGCCGGCAAAACAGTTTTCTGGGGAAATGGAATAAAAATGACCGCATTTCTACCCATGTCATTTACAGCTTTTAAAAAAGGAGAGGTTAAATGAAGGGATTTCATAAAGTAACGTCTATCGTGCTTGCCGCCATTTTAGCTTCTTATTGCCTAAGCCAGATTACGGCTGCGGCCCAGGATTTAAGCGGGCGGCAAATCATGGAAAAGCAGAAGGAGCTGCAGCGCCTGCAGGACGAGGAAGAAGTATTGGATATGCAGCTTATTGACTCTAAAGGCAGAACAAAGGAAAGAAAAATAATCCGCTATACCATGAAAACTCCAGAAGACCTGGATAAACTGCTGATCAAGTTTACCTACCCTCCGGACGTAAAGGGGACGGCCCTGCTTACCTGGGAACATCAAAATCAGGATGACGACCAGTGGCTTTACCCCCCGGCTTTGCGCAAGGAAAAAAGGATTGCCTCCAGCGGGAAGAAAAACAAGTTTATGGGTACGGATTTTGCCTATGAGGACCTGCGTTCGGAAAAATTAGACGTTCATGAATATAATTTGCTGGGTACGGAAACTTCAGAGGGCGATGAGTACTTTGTGGTCGAAGCCTTGCCGGCTACGGAAAAGGAAAAAAGGGAAAGCGGTTACTCTAAGCGCAAGCTCTGGGTAAAAAAGGATATTTTCTTTACCCTCAAAATAGAGTATTTCGACAAGGGCGGCAATTTAGCTAAAATCCAGAGTAATTCTGAGCTAAAGAATGTCGGGGGTGGGACTTACCGGGCCGACACCACTAAAATGGACAACCTCCAGGAAAAGCACCAGACCGTCCTTACGGTAAAGGGAAGAAAGGCAAACCAGGGGTTAGAAGAAAGCTTGTTTACTATCCGGATGCTGAAAAGATAGACCTAAAATGACTAAAATTATAAACTGGATAACCGATCATCCTTTAATCTCCGGCTTTATCCTCGGGGCCCTGGTGCTGGCCTTTACAGTAAAAATAGGCTCCCTGGAAATTGACTCTTCCGCCGAAGGCCTGATGGTCGAAGGAGACCCGGCGCGGGATTATTACGAAGAAGTAAAGGACACTTTTGGCAGCGACGCTTTGACCGTCGTGGTCCTTAAAGCCCGGAATATTTTTAACCCTCGGATTCTAAGGCTGATTGAAAAATTAACCGATACCTTTAAAAATGTCGACGGGGTGAGCCGGGTGGAGAGCTTAACCACGGTAAACAAGATAAAGGGGGAAGATGACTTCTTAAATACCGATAAATTAATTAATTATATCCCCGATTCCAAGGCGGAAATTAATAGAATCAAGGAAGATGCCCTTTCCAACTACATTTTTCTCGATAATATCATCTCCCCCGACGCTAAAATTTCCGCGATTAATATCTATACCGAAGCCCCCAAGGGCGATAAAGACTTCAACGCCCGGATTACTCAAAAAATAGATGAGATCATCGCTGACTACCAAAATCAAGTTGAAATCTACCAATTAGGGGGACCCTTAACTAAAATTACCTACACTTCCTATATCCGCAACGACATGTCCACCCTGATGCCGCTGGCGGCGCTGATACTGGTAATCATCTTGATTATCACCTTCAGAAGCACGGTGGGAGTGATTATCCCCTTATTGACTTCGACCTTAAGCATTCTCTGCACCTTAGGGTTTATGACCCTGATGAACTACCCCATAAATGTCATTACGGCCATAATCCCGGCTCTACTTATTGCCGTCGGCTCAACCGAAGATGTCCATATGCTCAATGAATATTATGCGGAGCTGATGAAAGGACACCGGAAAAAAGACGCTATCAAGGGTATGGGAGCAAGGTGCGGGCTGCCCATACTGCTGACCAGCTTAACCACATTCCTGGGATTCTTAACCTTATCCATCAATAAAATTACCATTTTAAGGCAATTCGGGATCATCAGCGCCTTTGGGCTGATCATTAATTTTCTGATCACTATACTTGCCGTCCCGCTGGCTTTAAGAATATTCGGTACGACCCGGATATTAAAGAAAAAACCCGCGGTGGCTAAGAAGAGCCTTCTGGATAAAATCCTGGAAAAAATAGCCGCGGTAAATACAAAAAGAAGGCCGGTGATATATTGTTTAACGCCGCTTATAATTATTTTAGCCATCATCGGCTGTCTTAGAGTAAGGGTAAATACCGATTTTATCAGCTATTTTAAGGAAGATTCCTTCATCCGCAAGCGTTTTAACTCTCTACACGCTGAACTTTCCGGAGCCTTAAACTTCTACATTGTTACCGAAACCGGCGAGCCCGATAAAGCCAAGAATCCGCAAATACTTAAAGCCGTCGACGGCCTTCAGGAATATATCGCTAAAAAAGGCTACTTTGATAAAACGGTGTCGGTTACCGACTATTTAAAAGTGATGAACCGGGAGATGAACGCCAGTAATAAGGCTTACGAAGTCATACCCGACTCGCAGAATTTAGTGGCCCAGTACCTTTTGTTTATGGATGAGCGCGAAATCGCGCGGTACTTAAACAATGACTACTCCACCGTAAACTTAGCGGTAAGGCACAATATAACCAGCTCCTGGGAGCTGAACGAAATATTAAAAGACTTGCGTAAATATATCGCCGAAAATTTTCCGGAAGGCCTGAAAGTGAAATTCACCGGCGAAAATATCTTAATTAACGCCGCCGCCGATGCCATGGCTAAGGGCCAGGCCGCAAGCCTCTCTTTGGCTTTGCTGGCTATTTTTGTAATCATGACTTTCCTTTTCCTGTCCATAAAAATCGGCCTGCTTTCGATGATCCCCAACATGATACCGATTCTGCTAAATTTTGGCTTAATGGGCTGGCTGAAAATCCCCCTTAATACCGGCACCTGCATGGTGGCGGCCATTGCTTTAGGGATCGCCATTGACGATACGATTCACTTTATGACCCGGTATAACCGGGAGCTTAAAAACTCATCCGACCAGAGTGAGGTCATATGCAACACGACCAAAGGCGAAGGGCGGCCGATTCTTTCCACTTCCGTGGCTTTGGCTTTAGGGTTCGGGTGCCTGACCCTGTCTAATTTCAACCCCACTATTTACTTCGGCTTTTTATCGGCTCATGTGATGATTGTGGCTTTATTGAGCGACTTGTTTATCACCCCTTCTCTGCTCTATTCCGTACGCCTGATTACACTCTGGGATATGATAACCACTAAAATTAAAAAAGAGCTCACCGAAATCAGCCCTTTATTTAATGGCCTGACTAACCACGAAGCTAAAAAAGTGGTAATCCTCGGGGGGCTTAAATCTTTTCCTAAGGAAAGTCTGATCATCAAGCAGGGCGATGTCGGAAAAGATATCTACATGGTGGTGCTGGGCCGGTTAAGGGTTTCCCTGGAAAGGGAAGGTAGCGAAGTTGAACTGGCCACCCTCGCTCAAGGCGATATCGTGGGCGAGATGGGTGCAGTCAGCAAAGAAGGCATCCGTTCGGCTAATGTCCGCGCTTTAGAGGACAGCGACCTGCTTTTGATCGATTCCCAAACTCTGGAACGAATCCGGCGCAAAATCCCTAAAACCGCGGCCAAGTTATTTTTGAATATGTCCAAAATCCTGGGCCAGAGGCTGAATAAAGCCAACCGGCAGCTTTTAGGCCCTTAGATAAAAAGGAGAAAGATGATGGTTAATTTAAATGAATCCATTGAAGGCACGGTATTCTTTGTGGATATGCGGAATTTTACTTTTCTCTGTTCTAAAATGGCCGATAATCCCGCCGAAGATAAAATTATCACCGGCTCGACCACTCAATATGAAGCCCGGTTTAAATTTATGATCGCCCAGATGGAACATTTTTATTCCCAGTGGCTTAAGATACTGCAAAAATATATCGAAAAAGAAAACATCACCCAGGTAATATTCCAGTCCACCGGCGACGGCGTAATGATTGCCCTGGAGGGAAAACTCCATTACCTGGCTGCCTTTGAGGCCTCAATCGAAATCGCTAAATATATGCGAGTACGGCTGGATAAAACCATAAATCCCAAACTGTCGAATTTAGGGATCCTGCGCTGGAATGATAAGCTCGATTTCGGAATCGGCATCTGCTCGGGAATATTTAAGTATGTGGAAGTGCCGCAAATTGTAGGCTCACTGAAACTGCGTAAAAACAAGGATATCATGGATAAAAAGATTAAAAATTACATCACCATTCTGGGGACAGCCCCTAATTACGCTTCCCGGGTGGAGCAGGCCACCAAAGACCATGCTAACTCATACATTCTGATCGCCGAGTCGACTATAGACCTGCTCCGTGAACATTACGCTATTTCCGCCAGCGACACCAGAAAAATCGAGGATACCTTAGGGGTTAAATACCTCTGGAAACACCGCCTTAAAGGAATCAGAGAACTCGGCCTCTACATTTATTATATTGACCGAAAATCCTAGTGGCTGCTCATCTAGGTTGAGTACGAACTGTGTAATACCGATTATACTGCCGAATCAAATTCATGCAAGCAAAAAGA
>CAYQUQ010000009.1:0-43041 GCA_964420965.1 uncultured Planctomycetia bacterium
AAAAAAACCGTCCCAGCCGGTATACGGGTTAAGCTTTCTAATGATGCCCGGGCGGCTGTTATCAATGCATGGGATAAAGGTAGGCCCGAAGTCAGGCCAATAGGAGCAAAAGATTCAGACTATCCGGAAAGAGAATTCGTAGCTCTGGAGGTACGGAAAGAAAAGGGACGGAGAATGCCCTATGTAGTTTGGACCGGAAAAGACGAGGCCGGTAACAAAACCTCAGGTGCGGATAAAGTTCGTTGGTGGGTAGCCTATCGGTATAATCTTTCTGCTGGTCCTGCACCGCCACCTGAAAACCTTGAGAATCGCAACGGCTGGACGATATGGGGTGATGCCTGCCTAGACCCAGGAAAGAGAGATTTGAAAGAAGCGAATGTGTCG
Source organism: uncultured Planctomycetia bacterium (assembly GCA_964420965.1). GTDB lineage: Bacteria > Omnitrophota > Gorgyraeia > Duberdicusellales > 4484-171 > CAYQUQ01. Next base: position 385 of record CAYQUQ010000009.1, read on the forward strand.
GATCCCCCGCCGCGGGAATTAACCAATGGGGTGGAGAGATATGGCGATATTAATTATCCTTACTTGAGCAATAGACATGAAGAGTGGCTTCAGTATTGGCCGAATGGAAAGAACTTCATTACGCAAAGACACCTTGATCAACTTTTCCATGGTATGAAGGTGGCAGCGTCAGTTCCACAATATGACATGAAGCCGTGGCAGGATGCATTGGATAAACGCTTTACGCCCGAACAACAAGGTATTCTTGACAGAATGTTCTATGGGCGGTTAGTGCGCCCTGAAGTGAACAAAACAGCATTGCATGTTTGGCGAGAGTACCTTAAGAATAATCCCCATATTCCGGCGGATAGACTATCTCAAGTTGGCTTGGCCAATCTGAGGAAGATGCCTTTGTATGGGCGGCCTTTCCTTATTTATGGAAGTTTTGGTCATGGATCGGCCGGTTATGAAAATGGCGGCTTTGGAATAGCTCTTGGCGCAAATTCAGGAGCCGAATATGGGCCGATAAGTAATTTCGTGAATCTTGTGAGACACGAACATGAGCATCTAACGCAGTTTCGGGAAGCAGTAATGACTATAACTTCGGAGACGCCTACAGTGCTCTCTCATCTTATCGGGGGCATAAAAGACCTGCAGGATGCAACTGGCAGACCCTATCAGGGGGGTTTTCTGGGCGTGAAGAAAGATAATTTTCGCGGCCCCGCTGACAATGAATTTGCCCGGAATTTACCCGGAGGAAAGACGATCAAACTGCTTGAGAAGCGCTTCGGCGAACTTAAACCGGGGAGCGGCAACATCCAGCGCCTGCTTTCTCACGACCAAAAGTTCCAAACTGCGGTTATCGGTATGTTTCAAGTATTGCTCAAGCGCCACAGCGCAAAAGGTTTTGCTCTCTATACCCAAGACGAAATCAGAAGAGACGCCCTGCCTTAAGTTCTAACTTAAAACTTAATCCTTTAGGAGCTTTAGAGCTTCGCGGTATTTGCTTTGAGTTTTCTGGACTATTTCGGCGGGCAGGTCCGGGCCGGGAGGGGTTTTATCCCAGTCAAGGGTTTCTAAATAATCGCGCACAAACTGTTTATCGAATGAGCTTTGAGGGCGGCCGGGCTCATATTGAGCTTGAGGCCAGAAGCGGGATGAGTCGGGAGTTAAAACCTCATCTACTAAAATCAAATTATCACCGTCTAAGCCGAATTCGAACTTGGTATCGGCAATGATTATACCCTTGCCGGCAGCATAATCAGCGGCCTTATTATATATTTCTATACTTTTTTCCTTTATTGTATCAGCCAGCTCGCCGGAAAGCTTACCCTGCATATAATCAAGATTAACGTTCTCATCGTGCCCGGCTTCGGCTTTGGTGGCCGGAGTAAAAATAGGTTCGGCTAATTTATCCGACTCTTTTAAACCCGCAGGAAGTTTTATCCCGCAGACGCTCTCGGATTTCTTATATTCTTTCCACCCGGAACCGGAAAGGTACCCCCGCACCACGCACTCGAAAGGAATCACCTGGCATTTTTTGGTAATCATAAATCTATCTTTAAGAAGGACTTCTTGATCTCTAATCTCTGCAGGTAAATCTTCTAAATTGGTAGAGACGATATGATTGGCAATAATATCTTCCAAATAAGAAAACCAGAACAGAGAAATCTGGGTTAAGATTTTTCCCTTATCCGGGATGGGCGTAGGTAAAACCACATCGAAGCAGGAAATCCTATCGCTGGCAATAATTAACAGTTTATCGCCTAAATCATAGACATCGCGCACTTTGCCCTTCTTGAATAATTTCAAACCCGTAAAATCAGTCTCTCTAAGCATTTATACCTCTTCCTCCAGCTGGCCCGGTTCCACATAATCGCCAAAATCTTTCTGGCAGACTTTAAGCCGCTCTTCTTGAGCATCCAGCTCTGCGAATAAACAGGGCGGAACCTCCTGGGCCTGTTTATAAATATTTCTTACCCGTTCGATCTTGGCTAAATTTTCCGGGATGCGCAAGGTAAATTGCTCCCGGTAATCAGCCTCGGTATAATCTTTGTCCAAAACCGCCTTGAACAGCTTTTTTAAGTCAGCATATTGAGGAATAAACCCGGTGGGGGTTAATAAAGCTTTTACTTTGCCATCTACTCTTAAACGGATCCATTTGAGCCAGATGCGTTTATCCTGGATCGCGTTTAAAAATTTATTTTTCTTGTCTCTTAAAAAATAATTAACCGAAAATATTGACGGGCTATTCTTTAACTTCTGGCCGAATTCTAAATTTATCTTCACGTATCTTCCCAGGGGTATGGATAAGAAATCGATATTGGACATGGGATTAAAGACGCGCACTCCTTCCTGGCCCAGGGTAGCGGCTGTGGTCTCTGACTCTAAGGCGGCGGCTTTGGTGACAATTCCCTGCTGCCAGCTAAAAGCCTCCTCCACCGGAACTGAGGTATCCGAGTCTCTTCCCCCGTAAATCAAGCCGCGGATCACCACCCCTTGGGGGTGCTCTAAATTCTCATCCACATTTTCTAAGTCGCTCAGACGGATTGTATAGCGGGCATTCTTATGGGAGGGCGGAATGGCATTTCCCTTCTGGTCAGTCTTGCGGGAAGACCACTCTCCGGCAAAATTAACCCCCTTATCCGGTAAGTCGTTACTCTTGCCGATCCAGAAAGGAATGCCTTCGGCAGTAACCAGAATGTTGGAAAAAATAACTTCGCCCGGGGTTTCTAAGGCTTTGAATAAAACCGCGTCATCCTTGGGGTTTACGTCCTTGATGATCCCGAATATCCCCCGCTCAACGTTAGCGGCGTAAGCCTGCCCTTCTTTTTCCCGGAGATAAGCGATATCGTCTCCGATAATGGCTTCGCCGGAAAGCATAGCCGTAGAGGTCTTACCGCACATGCTGGGGTAAGCTCCGCAAAAATAAGCCTTTTGGCCCTCTAAATCCTGCACCCCCATCACAAACATATGCTCAGCCAGCCAGCCGGCCCGGGAAGCCTTCTGGATGGCCAAGCGCAAAGAAAGCTTTTTCAATCCTACGGTGTTACCGGCATACTGGGTATTGGCACTGTAGACTAATTGACTGGCTAAATCAATATAGACCCGGCGCTGGTCCACGTTTTTACTGACGCAATTATCCAAGTCACCGGCGCTGTGCACGAATTTGAAAAAATCCTTTATCCCTTTATTCTTCCTGAACTGCTGGTATCCCGGACGGTAAAGAATGTCTTCGGAATGGGCGACGTAAGAAGAATCGGTAAGCTGGGCCGCTAAAATAGAAAAGGCCGAGTCAGCCGGGCCCAGGCAAAAGAAACAGATAAACATCTCCTTGCCGGCCATGATATCTTTTAAAATACCTCTTATCTCATTTAAGCCTTCCTCTTTCTCGATGCTGTTTACGTAATTCTGCATTTGGGGGCCGGCCGGAATAAGATAACGGGTATTCTTCTTGTCCCGGGCCTGATCCAGCGGGCCGTCAAAGTGGATAGTGTGGCCGTCGGTTTTTAATTTCTTCTCCTCGCCGAGCTGAAGGGTTTTTTCCCGGACGTAATTGCTGTCATCCGCAGAGTCAGTACGCACGAATATTGACTTGGGGTTACAAAGCTCTACATACTCGCCAATAAAATCAAGCAGGGCCGGATTTCCCAGGGCCGCGAGCTTGACAAGCTGCTCTTTAGCCATTCTCCCTTTTAGAAATTTAGAGTATCTACTCTCCATAACTGGGCTAATTTATCATAAGATCAGGGCCTTAGCAAGAATTTTTGCAAAATTAATCCCGCTAAAAACGGGGTTCCAAATGCGTAACGTACTGATTGACAAAGGGTTATAGCTTAAATTATCGTTCCGGGAGCCAGGGTGGTGTTTTTGGGGATGATTACGATGCTGTCTTTTATGGAGTAAAGTTCGGATTCGAAAGTTTCTAACCCTTTATGGTTGATTATCTTGACGCCTTCTCCCATGCGCACATTCTTATCGATAATAGCCTTGCGGACCACGCAATCTTTGCCGATGCCCACAGGGGGCAGACCAGAAGACTTATCGCGTTCTATTTCGTCAATGGTTTGATAGAAATCGGCTCCCATAATTATGGCATCTTCAATTTGGGCTGATTCGCCGATGCGGCTCCTTAAGCCGATTACGGAATGGTTAAGGGAGCATTTATATAATATTGAACCCTCGCTGATGACCGCTTTATTAAACCGGCTGTCTTCTATCTTAGCCGGGGGCAGATACCGGGGCCGGGTAAAAATCTGCCAATTCTCATCAAATAAATCTAAAGAGGGAAGGTCTTCGGTAAAGTTAAGATTTTCCTCGTAAAAAGCCTTGATGGTTCCGATATCCCGCCAGTAACCCTTATGCACATAAGCATGACTTACCTTGTGCGCAAAAGAATCGGGGATAACCTCGTGGCCGAAATCGGCTTTTTGATTATCCTTAAGGATCCCGGCTAAAATTTCCTTGTCGAAAAGGTAAATCCCCATCGAGGCCAGATAGAATCGATCCTTGTCAATCTTGACCGACATCCGGCGAACGGTATCCTCATCTTGCGGCTTTTCCACGAAATTATTTATCCTTCCTTTACGGTCGACACACATTATGCCGTAATCTTTTATCTTGTCGGCGGTTACGGGGTTGCAGGCGATGGTAATCTGGGAACCGCGCTTATTGTGAAAATCGAGAAGGCCTCTGAAATCCATCTTGTAAAGCTGGTCTCCGGAAAGAACCAGAACGTATTTAATGCCGGAGTCATAGAGAAAATATTTGAGGGTGCGCCGGACGGCGTCGGCCGTTCCCTGAAACCAGTCCGCGCTCTCCGTGGACTGCTCGGCGGCCCGGATATCCACAAACCCCTGGGAAGTGGCATCGAAACGATAAGTCCGGGTTATGTGCTGGCTGAGAGAGCCGGCCTGAAACTGGGTCAACACGTAAATCTGGTTAAAACCGGAGTTTAAGAAATTACTGATGGGGATATCCACCAGCCGGTATTTTCCGGCAAAAGGAACCGCCGGCTTAGACCTTTCCTTGGTCAGAGGGTAAAGCCGGGCCCCCCTTCCTCCACCCAGGATTAGACACAACACTTCTTTCATTTTGTCTTCACTATTTTCCGATAAAGATTTATGTACTCTTCAGCCGAACGCTCCCAGGAAAAATCAAATTTCACGGCCCGGGCCATAAGCGCCAGCCATTCTTTTCTATTATTATAAACCGAAATCGCTCTTTTTAAAGCGGTAATTAAAGATTGGGGATCTGCATTTTTAAATTTAAAACCGTTGCCGGTTTTAACATCCTGGCTGTAATCAATTACCACATCATCCAGGCCGCCGACGGCCCGGACCACCGGGATGGTACCGTATTTTAAGCTGTACATCTGATTTAATCCGCAGGGTTCATATCGCGAAGGCATTAAAAACATATCCGCGCCGGCTTCGATTTTATGGGCCAGGGGATTGTCAAAGGCAATTTTTACGGCTAAATTCCGGGGGTATTTGCCGGCCATTTCCGTAAGTAACAAATGATACTTTTCCTCGCCCAAACCTAAGATAACCAGTCTACAGCCCAATTTTACCATCTCCGGCAATGCCGAAGCAATGATGTCTATCCCCTTCTGTTCGGCTAATCGGCTGACTACGCCCAGTAAAGGCCCGTCGTCGTCGCCAAGGCCGACTTCTTCTAACAAGTCTTGTTTGCATTTACTTTTATCTGCCAAGTTCTTCTCATTATAATTAATTTTTATAAATTTATCGCTTTGAGGATTCCACTGGGAATAATCGGCTCCGTTAATAATCCCGTACAAATCAGCTTTGCGGGTAGTTAAAAGGCCGTCTAAGCCGCAGCCGAATTCAGGAGTCAATATTTCTTTGGCGTAAGCCTTACTTACCGTATTTATGGCATCGGAATATAAGATGCCGGCCTTTATAAAACTAAACTTTCCGTAAAATTCCAAAGCCGCGGATTTAAAAAACTCAGCCTCCACCCCGATATCCGGCATCACTTCCGGGGAAAAAAGGCCCTGATAAGCTAAATTATGGATGGAAAAAAGAGTTTTTATCTTGTTGAAGGCGCCCCGGTCCTGAAATTTATATTTTAAATAAAAAGCGATCAGCGCTGTCTGCCAGTCATTGCAGTGAATGATGTCCGGAATAAACCCTAAAGAAGCGATACTTTCTAAAACCGCATTGGAAAAAAAAGCAAAGCGAGAGGCGTTGTCCGGGTAATCCCCGCTGGCGGTACCGTAAAGAAATTCCCGGCTGAAATATTCGTCCTTTTCGATAAAGTAAAAATTCACCCCTTCCCGGAAACAGTGATGGAGAGAAAAGTGCGGCTCCCAATTTCCGACGGCGGCCTTTAAATTCTCTTTAAGTGGTTTTATCCGGAAGTCTTTTTGTCTGGTTTTAAGGTAATAAGGGGAAAAAACGGCCAGCTTGCACCCCCGGGAGTTAAGCACCCGGGGCAGGCTTCCGGCGACATCAGCCAATCCGCCGGTTTTTTCAAAAGGAACCACTTCCGAAGAAACTACTAAAATTTTCAGGGGATTCATTATTTTGCGTTTTTGAGGTGTTCGGCAGCCTCTTCGGGCGAAACCGGATTAATGTAAAAGCCGCTGCCCCATTCAAAGCCGGCAACCCGGGTCAGCCGGGGGAATAACTCGATATGCCAGTGGTAATCCTGCTCGATGGTTTTCCAGTATCCTCCCCGGGGGAAACGGTTGGGCGCGGCATGAATGATGTAGTTATACTCGGGATCCTTAAGTACTTTATCGAACTTAACCAGCATGACCTTAAGCATATCGGCCAGAAACGGAACTTTCTCTTTGGCCCGGGGGCCGTTAAAATCTACAGCGTGGTCTTTGGGCAGAATCCAGACTTCAAAAGGAAAACGGGAAGCATAAGGGCAGAAACCGATAAAACCTTCGTTCTCGTAGACGATTCTCTTTGCCTCTGACTTTTCCTGCTCGATTAAATCACAGAATATGCACCTTTCTTTTAAGCGGAAATAAAATTCTCCTCCCTGCAACTCTTCTTTCACTCTCTTAGGAGTAATGGGCAGGACGATAATCTGGTAATGGGGATGAGCTAAAGAGGCTCCGGCTCTTTTGCCTTTATTCTTAAAAACAAGGATGTAGCGAAACTTTCTTTCCTTGCGCAGGGCATCGACTCTTAACTGCAGAACCCGGATCACCTCGGAAATTTCTTGGAGAGTCTGATCTTTTACTTCCCGGTTATGATCCGGGGTTTCGATGACTACCTCGTGGGCCCCGAAATCACTCATCAGATCATAAACGCCCAACCCTCTTTTCTTAAGGGTCTTGGCCGCGCCTAAAGCCGGAAACTTGTTGGGGACTACCCTGATCCTCCAGCCCGGTTCATCGGCTTTGGTGGCCGGATCGCGCAGGCTGTAAGTTTCGGGCGGGGTCAGCTTCTCCCTTCCCGCGCAGAACGGACAGACATTTATGTCGTCATCGGCCGGCGGCCGGCCAGAAAGAAAAGAATCCGGCCGTTTTCCTCTCTCGGTAGAAATTATTACCCATCTTCCTAAAATCGGATCTTTTCGGAGTTCGCCCATATTTTTATCTCTAAATATATTATTTGCAAACAGTTAGGGAATAAATCCTCTCGGATATGGCTAGCTGTAAGCGGGGTGATTATAACAGAAAAAAAATTAAAGGTCAACACCGACCTATATTTTTGTTATAATACTTTTTACAATCTGTTATTCTGTAATATTGAGAAGTGCCACTATGGGTGGTAAAATAAAGGACAATGAGTAAAGGACGATTCGGAACTTTCGAAGGAGTATTCACCCCGACCTTTTTAAGCATCCTCGGGGTGATCATGTACCTGCGCTTAGGCTGGGTGGTGGGGCATACCGGCTTAAAAGGAGCGTTGCTGATCATCACCATCGCCAACCTGATTACGCTCTTCACCGGCTTATCTATCGCCAGCGTAGCCACAAACATGAGAGTAGGTACCGGCGGGGCCTACGCCATGATTTCCAAATCCTTAGGCTTAGAAATCGGCGGAGCCATCGGCTTACCCTTATACCTTTCTCAGGCCATATCCGTGGCTTTTTACATAACCGGTTTTACCGAATGCTGGATTTCCGTATTTCCCGGACACGACTTCCTTTATGTTTCTCTATTCACCTGGGTTATCCTGCTGACCATTGCCTATACCAGCGCTAAATTAGCCTTCCGGCTGCAGTACGGCATTATGGCCGTAATCCTGCTTTCGCTGGTATCCATTTTTCTCGGCCGGGGCACCCTGGCCCCAACCGGTATCGCCTGGGAAGGGTTAGGAGATTTAAAATTCTGGCATGTGTTCGCGGTCTTCTTCCCGGCGGTTACCGGAATCCTGGCCGGGGTGAGCATGTCCGGAGAATTAAAGAAACCCGAGCGCAGCCTTCCCTTAGGCACCCTGGTCGCAATCGGGATCAGCTTTGTGATCTACATGCTCCTGGCCGTCTGGTTCGCTTATAATGTCTCCCCCCAGGCTTTAGCCAGCAACACTTCCGTTATCCTGGAAGTATCGCGCTGGCGGTTCATCGTGGTGGCCGGTATCATGGGCGCTACTATATCCTCGGCCTTAAGCATGTTTGTGGCCTCGGCCCGCACTCTTCTGGCCTTAGGCAAACACGGCATAATTCCCTTCGCCTCTTCTTTCTCCCGGACAACCAAAGGAGGTGAGCCCACGCCGGCGATTATGCTTACGGCGGTAATATCTATTGCGGCTATCGCTTTAGGAACCCTGAATACCATCGCCGGCCTCCTAACCATGTTTTTTTTAATCACTTACGGTATGCTTAACGCCTCTGTCTTCATCGAGCAAACCATGGGGATCGCCAGTTTCCGGCCCGGGTTTAAAGTACACTCCCTGTTTCCGCTGTTGGGAGGCGCGGGCTGTTTTCTGGCTATGTTCCTGATCAACCCGGTTTTTGGCGCGGGAGCGATAATCGCCACCATTGCCATCTATTTTATCCTCCTGCGCCAGGAGATACAGCGCAGCTGGCCGGACGTCCGTAAAGGATTTGCCATTTTTATCGCTGAACAGGCCGCGAAAATATCTTTAAACCTGCCTTACCACCCTAAAATCTGGAAACCGAATCTTTTAATACCGGTGGAAGACCCTAAAGACTGGGCTGACCTCGTTGAATTTATAAGGACAATTACTTACCCCCGGGGACGGGTGGAATTGTTCAGCATCCGGGAAAAATCACTTTTAAGCAGAGTCAAACTGGAAGAACAACTCTCCCTATTAAGCACGCCTTTAAAAGAAGACGGGATCCTGGTTTCGGCGATTGTTATCGATTCCGATGACTTCCCTAAGGGGGCGGATATAGTTATGCAAACCTTAAAAGAAACGGTCCTGCCGCCCAATGTACTCTTCATCAAATTAGGCCCTACCTCCGGGAAGGATCCGGTAATTAAAAAACTGATAAAAAAAGCTGACGCTCACGAGTTAGGGGCGATGGTGTTCAAACTGCACCCTAAAATCGGTTTAAGCCAGAAGAATGCAATCAATCTTTGGGTGAGGGGACAAAGCCCGAATATTGATCTGGCAGTTTTGGTGGCCCTGCAGTTAAAAAAGAATTGGAACGCTCAACTGCGCCTTTTACAAATTGTAAACCAGAACAGCGAAAAAGAAAAAGCTCAAAGTTACCTGGCCAAGCTTAAGAAACTAATGCGCATGCCGGCGGATACGGAAATTTATGTTGCGGCAGGGCGATTTGAAAAGACAATAGCTAAAGCGCCGGTAGGGGATATCAATATTTTCGGCATGTCCGAAGATTTAGATATCCACTGGATGCGGGACGTCTCGGAAAAAATTAACACTTCCGTACTCTTCCTCAAAGATTCAAAATACGAAAGTGCTATTGTATAGCGGCTTACCCTTTGTTTTTGCCGCGCTGTTTCCCGGCTAAAACCTGCCGGTAAACGGCCAGAGTATCTTCGCTTACTTTCTCTTTGGTGTATTGTGACTCGACCATCTGCCTTCCGGTATAACCAAATCTCTGGGCCAGCTTTTTATCTTCCAGCAACTGGCATATCTTTGCGGCTAAAGCTTCGAAGTCCTTGACGTGGACGACAAAGCCGTTTATTCCGTCCTTGATGATTTCGGGCATACCGCCCATATCGGTCACCACCATCGGTTTTTCCATAGCCATTGACTCGAGCATGGTCAATCCGAAAGGCTCAGGACCGGTGGAAGGGTAGAGGCAAATATCGCTTATCTCGTACAGCTCTTTCACTTCGTCTAACGAGTAGGTATCGATCAAAACATGGTCGCGCAGATTAAAATACTTTAAAAGCCCGACCATATAAGCGATTTCTTTCTGCTGGGTCTCTCCCCAGTCAATAATGTTTTTTGAACCGGCTAAAACCAGCATGGCATCGGGGTAGCGTTGTCTTACCATATTCATGGCCTTAATACTGATATCACAGCCTTTAGCCAGGCCGATCCGGGCCGGATGAAATATTATTTTCCTATCCTTAAGCTGGGGGTATTTGGTTAATATGTTCCGCGTATTTACGCCCGGCTTAAACTTATCCTGATCAATCCCGTGGTGGACTACCGAAATCCTGCGGTCGTCTATCCCGATACCGATAATCTCTTTTTTAATAAAGTGGCTTACGGCAATTATCCGGGCCCAGCCGATTTTGTGGGTCAACTCCATAAACAACATGTCGTCCCAGACATTATGGGTCGTAAGCACCAGCGGAATTCTTCTTTCTTGGCTAAAACGTTCCAAGATACGGGTATGTATTTTACTGAAATAATGCATATTGTGGGCGTGAATGATATCAGGTTTGGTATTATCAAGAAAAGCAGTAAAAATCCGGCTTAACTCCTCCTCTAAGCCGTTTAAACCCCGTCGGTAAAGCCAGTTTAAATCCATCAGCGGCGTACGGTAAATATTGACCCCCTCATACCTATACCTGACTTTGGCCCCTTCGACCGAGCCGGTAAGCAGGCCGACCTTATGGCCCATCTTTACCAGCTGCGGCATAAGGATAGTCAAGTGGGTCTCTACCCCTCCGATTATGGGCGGAAAACCCCAGTGCAGATGGGCAATATTCAGCTTATTTTTCTTGAACATTAACATTAATAATACTCCTCTTCTCTGACCTCATGAGTTGCTCTTTTAAATATATGGACCTTGTTGGTCTTAAGCGTAAACAGCTTATCAAAGACCCCGATTTTTATATTTTTACCCCTGGCGGCAATAACCTTAAACTTCACTGCACTATTGGTTAATTCCATCCGGATTACGTTTTCTCTCCAGACCAGAGAGAAAACCAACTTCTTCCAGGAGTGAGGCATGCACGGATCAATAAACAGCTCCCCCTTTTTAATCCTGATCCCGCCAAAACCGAATATCAACGCCTGCCAGGTTCCGCCCAGGGAAGCAGCATGAATACCCTCGGCAGTATTGCCGTAGAGATTACTGATGTCAGTACGTAAAGAAACGTTGAAAAGATTGTAAGCCCGGTGCAAATCACCGACCGTACTGGCAATAAGGGCGTGGGCCGGAATACTTAAAGATGATTTGTGCGCGGTCCGGGGAACATAAAAATCATAATTTACGGTTTTAGTATCCAGGCTGAATGTATCCCCGAGCAGGCACATAAGCATAAGAACATCGGCCTGCTTTACGATTTGCGTTTTTCCTAAATCTTTGGCCTTGATCTGGCCGGGCATGATCGGGATACCGTTTTCATCGGTTTTGTTCAGGATAACTTTCTTTAATTTAAAAAAGCCGTCAAATTGCTCCACAATTTTATGTTTATTAATATGGATAACCATCCCGGAAGCTATTTTTTTCCAGCTGTGAACTTCTTTTTCACTTACATTCAATTTGCTGCTTAAGTTCTTGCGGGTCTTGGCCGCTTTTTTAAAGTGAGTAAAGAGCTTAACTGCGGTAAGCAGGTTCCATCTGGCCATCATGTTGGTAAAAGCGTTATTGTTTACGTCGACGTGAAACTCATCCGGGCCGATGACGTGTTTAATCCCGTACTTTTTAGTCCTTTTATTATATTCAACCCGGGAAGCCCAGAAGCGGGCCGTCTCCATAAATAACTCATATCCGTACTGGCTCATGAAATTCTCGTCGCCGGTAGCCAGATAGTACTGGTAAACAGCGTAGGCGACGTCGGCGGTGATATGGTGCTCTAAGCGATGCGTATGTATCTTTATAATTGTGCGGTCGATATTGCGGGCCCATTCCGGAGTCTCCTCCTCGCCGGTATCACCCGACTCCCAGGCAAACTGGGCCCCCTTAAACCCGTTTTCCTTGGCGATCTTGCGGGCCGCGTCCAGGCGCCGGTAACGGTAAAGAAGCATGTTTTTAGCCACTTTAGGGAAGGTAAACAGGTAGAAAGGAAGGAGGAATATTTCGGCATCCCAGAAAACATGGCCCCGGTAGCCTTCGCCGCTTAAAGTCCGGGCTCCGATACTGGAAAGCCCGTTATCACAGTGCAGACAGATCAGCATGTGGTAAATATTAAAACGCATATTCTGCTGGATGTTAGCCGTGCCTTCGATAACCACATCAGCCCGTTTCCAGAGTTTATCCCAGGAGCCGATATGCTGTTTAAGCAAAGTGGAAAACGAAGATTTAAACGCTTTCTGAAATAAGGCCAAAGCCTTTTTCTTATGCAGGGCGTGGCTGTCCCGGTGGGGGAAATGTTTGATGCAGAAAACCTTGGTGAATACGACGGTCTGATTCTTCTTAAGCTTAAGACGGAAGATATTATCCTTGGCCACGGTTTTCTTGCCGGCAAGGTGGTAATAAAATCCGGCCCAGTAAACAACGGTATACTTTTTCTCGAAAGTCTCTAAGACCACACACCCGGCCTTGCGGTACTGGCCCAGCTCCCGGATGCGAAAATGTTTTTTCCTCCCTTCGCTTAATATCCCCACGTTAGAAACCGAAGTGTCGATGCCGGTATTAATATCCAGTACGCACCCGGCATCAAGGGGAGTAAAGGCAATCTGCATCACCCCGATATTCTTGTTGTGCTGCGAAATAAACCTTATGGACTGATAATCATAACGCTTCTTCTTGCTGTCTTTATACAAAGTTTTTCGGGCCAGCAATCCTTTTTTGGTGTTGAGCACTCTTTTATGCTCGCTAATATCCATGGCTACGGCATCGAATTTTTCGCCTTCGATGGTAAATTTAAAATTGACCGGGTTGGGTAAATTGACCAGGTCGCTTACCTGGGCCGCCATCTCGTCATAAAGCCCTGCGATGTATGTCCCGGGAATGCAATCGTAAGGTATCTCTTCACAGATGCCGCGGGTACCCAGATACCCGTTGCCCAGGGCGAACTGTGCTTCTCTGATCCCCTGCAGCCCCCGGACGAACTCATTCTCCTTAATCAGCCAGAGTTCATCCTTAATATAATCCGCGTACAGCTCCTTCATCGCGCTAAACTCCTTTCTTCCTCTCGTCTCCGTAGGTATAATTAACGATCTTGCTCTTGCTTAAATCTAAATTGGGGACAATAATAATGGCCTGGTCCGGGCCTAAAAACTTAGAGCGCCGGACCCCGATATCTAAAACCTCCACCGTTTCTCCGCTGGGCAGTTTAATTTTATCGCCGGCCCGGAAAGGTTTATCAATCATAATCATAAAACCGGCAATAATATTGGCGATGGTATCCTGGGCGGCTAAAGCGATGGCCAAGGAACTTACGCCCAGGGTGGTAATGAGGACGCTGATATTGATTCCGTAAAGGGGAAGTATGACCAAAAGAACCATGATCCAGGCAACGATTTTCAAGGTGCGCCGGACCAGAGGGATGAGCTCGTCATCGAGGCGAGTTTTGGTTTGGGAAGCGATAATTTCCTTATACCAGATGGTCACCGCCCCGATGGCTCTCTGGGCGATAAATCCTATGGTAAGAATCATCACGGTGAGAGAATATTTTCTTAAACCCTGATGCAATTCAGGCGATATAGAAGCTGACCATTTAACTTTATAAACTAAATAGAGGGCCAGAAAAAGTACAAACAGGCAGGAAGGAAGAAAAACTTTTTTTACTATCTCCCGGCTGATTTTTTTAGAAATTTTCACTATCTCAGGCCCCCCTTCTTACGCTAAACTGCATCTCCCCGAACCTTATTAAATTATATCATAAGTCCGGTAATATGTACTGTAAAAATGAGGATATTCCGGAAGAAGGGGAGAGATTACTGTCTGCCGTTCTTTTCTTGGCTTTCGGCCAGTATTTTTTCGGCGATAGCCGAAGGTACCTCCACGTATTTCTCGAAATGCATGGTATAATTGGCCCGGCCGCTGCTTAGAGAACGCAGGGTAGTGGCGTAACCGAACATCTCGGCTAACGGCGCCTCGGCTTCAATTACCTGTTGATTGACTTTAGGTTCAATGCCTAAAACTTTGCCCCGCCGGGCACAGATATTACCGACGATATTACCGACATACTCTTCGGGAGTGGTAACTTCCAGCGACATACACGGCTCCAGCAATACCGGAGCGCCCTTTAAGAACCCCCGTTTAAAACACTCAGCCGCGGCCAGCTTAAAGGCCAGCTCGGAAGAATCAACATCATGATAGGAGCCATCGATGAGATTTACCTTAACGTCAACCACCGGGTACCCGGCATAAACTCCCTTCTGCATGGCGGCGATCACCCCTTTCTCTACCGCCGGTATGTATTCTTTGGGGATCCGGCCGCCGACAATGCTATTCTTGAATTCGAACCCCTCTCCGGGAGCGGTGGGTAGAATTTCCATCTCCACGTGCCCGTATTGCCCCCGGCCGCCGGTCTGTTTCTGGTGTTTATACTCTTGGGTAACCGCGGTGAGAATGGTCTCTTTATAGGCTACTTTGGGCTGTCCGACTACTGCCTGCACGCTAAACTCATGCTTTAGCCGGTCAACGATAATTTCTAAATGCAACTCCCCCATTCCGGAAATAATTGTCTCGTCGGTTTCCCGGTCGATGTGGACGGTAAAGGTAGGGTCCTCTTCGGCTAATTTAGATAAAGCTCTGGCGATTTTATCCTGATCGGCGCGGCTTTGGGGTTTAACGCTGATTGACATAACCGGCGCCGGAAACTCGATCGCTTCCAGCAATAAAGGATTGTCCGCATCACAAAGCGTATCCCCGGTTACGGTATGACCCAGGCCCACCGCGGCGGCAATGTCGCCGGCATAGAGGGTAGAGCGGCTTTCCCGCTGGTTGGCGTGCATCTGTAAAATTCTCCCAATGCGCTCTTTCCGGTCTTTAGTGGCATTAAGAACATAGGACCCGGCGTTAAGCTTACCGGAATAAACCCGGAAATAAACCAGCTTACCCATGTGAGGATCGGCCTGGACCTTAAAAGCTAAAGCCGCAAACGGCTCCTCATCCCCGGGGTGCCTTTCGATAATTTTATCGGGATCTCCCAGCTCATGCCCGACCACGGTCGGCTGGTCAAAAGGCGAAGGCAAGTAAAGGGTTACGGCGTCGAGTAATTTCTGGACACCCTTGTTGCGAAAGGCCGAACCGCACAAAACCGGAACAATTTTATTAGCTATTGTTCCCTTGCGTATAGCCTGGATCAATTCCGGGGCGGTTATACTGTCTTCAGATTCAAGATATTTCTCCATCAAAGAATCCTGCAGCTCAACGGCCTTCTCAACCATAACATGGTGATACTGCTTAGCGATATCCCCAAGAATTTCCGGGATATCCTCAATGTGGAAATTCTTGCCTAAGGAATCATTATCGTAAATATAAGCTTTCATTTCCACCAGGTCAATTATGCCGCGAAAATTATCCTCGGCGCCGATCGGAATCTGCAAAGGAATCACATTAGCCCCGAGGTCAACCTCGATGTTTTTAATAACTTCGAAGAAATCAGCTCCCACCCGGTCCATCTTGTTCACAAAAGCGATTTTCGGCACCTGGTATTTATCGGACTGGCGCCATACTGTCTCGGATTGAGGTTCGACGCCGCCCACAGCGCAAAAGAGGGCCACTGCCCCGTCGAGAATACGCAGGCTCCTTTCCACCTCCACCGTAAAATCAACGTGGCCGGGGGTATCAATAATATTAACCCGGTGTTCCTTCCAGAAACAGGTGGTGGCGGCGGAAGTGATGGTGATACCCCGCTCCTGCTCCTGCTTCATCCAGTCCATTTGAGCCGCGCCGTCATGGACCTCGCCTAATTTGTGCGAACGGCCGGTGTAAAAGAGGATTCTTTCGGTAAGCGTGGTCTTCCCGGCATCGATATGGGCCATAATCCCGATATTTCTTACTTTTTTCAGTTCAATTTGACGGGCCATTGTTTACCTCTTCCACCCCGGGACACATCCCGAATTTGAAATTATAACCAACTATCTAAAGAAAGCAAGCCTTTTTTAGCCTGTTGACTAAAAGCCGCATTTTGCCTAAAATGGACCGAAATGTCCTTAATTACCCCTTTCGATCCCTGGAGAAATAACCTGTGCAGCTGCCCGCCGAAATTAAGCCTCGCGGCCTATACCGGCTGCGGAGGAGGCTGCCTCTACTGTTATGCCTCCTCTTATATCCGGAATTTCGCCGCTCCCCGACCAAAAAAAGATTTTCTAAAAAAATTGGCCCGGGAAATTAAAAAAGTTCCTGCCGGCTCTATCATCACCATGGCTAATTCTTCGGACCCCTATCAGCCTCTGGAAAAAGAATTAAAACTAACCCGTAAGGCTCTGGGAATACTAAAAGATTTTCCGGTAAGGCTAAATATCGTTACTAAATCCGCGCTTATTTTACGCGACCTCGATATATTAAGGGATTTTAAAAAAATAGTGGTCAGTATCTCTATTTGTACCCTTGAGGAAAAGTTAGCCCCCAAACTCGAGCCAAACGCTTCCTCGCCCCGGGAAAGGTTAGGCGCGGCAAAAGAACTTTCCCGGCATTTAGCGGTAGCCGTAAGGCTGGACCCGCTGATTTATCCTTTAACTACCGAGAAAATAGCCGAGAGCGTAAAGAAAATAAAGCAGGCTGGCGCCGGACAAGTAATCACCTCTACCTATAAACATAAACCCGATAGTTTTAAAAGGATGATTACCGCCTTCCCCGAATTTAAAAAAATATGGAGTGAACTTTACCTTAAACAAGGTAAACGCCGGGGCAACTACGCTTATTTACCCCAAAACTTAAGGAAGGAGCTGATTGATAAGGTGCGGACAATCGCCCGGCAGGAAAATATAAAGTTTTCTGCCTGCCGGGAGGGTTTTAAAAGCCTGAATACGGCGGCCTGCGACGGTTCAGCCCTATTTTCGGCTACGCCTTCAGCATCAACTCAATCTTCTTGATATGCCCGGCCTCTTCATCTCTTAATTGCCGGAACAATTTTGTCAAAACGGGCGACATTCTCTTTTTGACGATGTGATTGTAGAAGTGACACGAGGCTTTTTCCCGCTCTAAGGCCAAAATCAGGGCATCGGCGGGGGTACGCGGCTTTGAATATTTTTCCCTGCGACTGTACTTCATCATTCCTCCTTTTTAAAACACTTTAAAATACCTTTATTAGATTACTATACTTTTTAACCGCTAACAAGTATAAATTATTTTCGGCCGGGCCCCGGGCCTAAATTTATGTCGACATGTGCGGTGTGGATAAGCGTATTGTGAACCGGGCAATTCTTAATAAACCTTAGAAAAACCTCCTGTTTATCCCCGAGCTCGGCATCGGTGGATACCTGAACTTTAATATCGGCTAAGCGGATCGGAGGCTCACTGGATAACTCGGCAGTGGCCTCAACTTTAAGCTCCTTGAATTCCCGGGCATGGCGCTCTAAATATCTTTTAGCGTAAACGCCGACGCAGCCCCCTAAAGAAACCAGAAAAAGCTCGAGGGGCCCCGGGCCCTGAGGGGTATAATCTTCTTTGTTTTTATCGAGAGTCAAGGTTGCCCCGGAAGGGGATGCCTGCACCGAAAATTTATCCTGACCGAAAAATTTTAACTTTGCCTTTATCGTCATCTCTTCCTCCTCGATTCTGGCCCGAGGGGCCTCTCCTTCAATAAAAGAACGTAAATATTTTCGGCTAAATCCTTATCAATGGCAAAGTTAGTTTTGCCCATTTCAAACACAAAAGAGGGAAAGCGATGCAGCAATTTTATTTCATTGCCCGGCAAAATGCCCATGGCGATTAATTTTTTTAAAATTTCCTTATCCTGGATATTGATATAACTGACCTTGCCGAAGTCACCGGGTGAAAGCTCTTTTAACGAGACGATTAATCTTTTGGGGACAGCCTCGAGCTTTTTACAGCACTCCCCCGGGGGGATAATTTTGGCGTGCGGACAGGTTTTAGGGTGCCCTAAAAGAGTACAGACATTATCTTCTAAACCGTGATGGAGGCCGTGTTCGAACTTACAGCTGGCCTCGTGGATTAAAGGGTCCTTTACATTCAAGATATCGCCCAGCAGGCGTTCGGCCAGACGGTGGCGCCGGATGCATTTCTCGGCTTCCTTTAAGCCGGAAGCGGTAAGCAGAGTATCCTTTACGGGGTCAATCAAGCCCTTATCCACCAATTCGCTAAAAGCGGCCTCGTCCTGGATCAGCCTTTTATTGGGGACAGTTGCGTTTTCCTGAACTTCGATCCACAGAGACTCCAGTATTTCTTCTTCGTTATCGGATAAACGGTACATTTTAATTCATCCCTCCCAGTAATAATATTTTATTCAATAATAACCCCACTGAAAACGAAAAAAATAAAATAAATACGGCGATACCCAAGGCCAGCTTTAACCCCCTTTCCTTTATATTGATTAAAAACTGGGCGATACAGGGAAGAAAAAGGGTAAGTACTACCGCGGCCACGATCAGCTCCCGCTGAGAAAGCAAATCCTGCCTGGTTAAATCATAAAGCCCGGCGGCTCCGTAATCCCTTCTAAAGAACCCGAACAAAAACACTTTCGATAGAACCGCGGGCAAACCGATGGCCTTAACCGGATAGGCCAGAACGGAAAGGACGGCATCGAAAACCTTAGTAACCTGGCCGACCCAGATCAATACGCTGGCCCAGATGAATATCGGCAAAACTTCTTTGAAGTACCATTTAAGACGCGTAAAGGTTTTGGTGAAAATATTAGTTAATCTCGGCATGCGTAAAGGCGGAAGTTCGATATGAAAAGAAGGCTGTTTACCTTTTAAGATACGGTTAAGTATAAATCCGCTGGCGGCGAATACTCCCGATATGACTAAAAACCAAATTGCTAAGGCCGGACCGGGTCCGGCTAATACCCCCAGAATAACCCCCAGCTGCGCCGAACAGGGAACGCTTAAAGAAAGCAGAAAAGTGGCAATGACTCTTTCTCTTTTTGAAGGCAGAATCCGGGTCACCATTGTGGCCATGGTATCGCAGCCTAAACCCAAAATCAGGGGAATAACCGCCCGGCCGCTTAAGCCTATTTTCTTAAACACCCTGTCCAGCATGGCTCCCAGACGGGGAAGATAGCCGGTATCCTCGGCAAAACTAAACACAAAGAAAAATATCCCCACGATCGGCAGCACGATGGCTATGGCATAACGGATACCTAAAGTAATTATGCCGTACTCGCCCACAAAAAGAGAATTAACCAATTCCCAGGGGATAATTTTTTCAAAAAGGGAGATAAAAAAAGGGTTGATATGGACCTCAAATACTTTACTTTCCAGAAAATCTACCACTGTCCCGGCGCCGAATCCCCCGACCAGTTTATATATCCCAAAATAAAGAAAGGCTGCCAGCAAAGGGACTCCCACTAAAGGCTTTAAGGTCATTTCGCCTAATATTCGGGAAATATTCTTACTTTTTCTTGGCTTGATCTTTACCGTTTTCCTTGAAAATTCCCGGGCCAGGGCCTGTAAAGCCAGATTAACCAGGTATTCCATCGGCTGGGAGACTTTTTTTATCGCTGCCCTTCTTACCTCCTCTATTTTTATCCCGACGGATGCGTCCTCCCGGATTTTTATAAGCCGCTCCACTTCTTCGTCTCCGAGAAGAAATAAAAGGCTTAAGGCCCGGCGGGAAAGAAAATGTTCCGGCCTCAAAACAGCGGCGATTCTGGCCTGGGCCGCCGCGATATCCGCGGGGTATCTGATTTTTAGAGGGAAATCGTTAAGTCTATTTTCATCCGGGGCCTTAAGTAATCCGGCGATACGCGCCTTTAGCTCCTTTAAGCCCCGGCGCCGGACCGAAACTGTGGGCACAACCGGTATTCCCAATAGTTTTTCCAATTTCGGAATATCGATCTCAATGCCGTCTTTGCCGGCTTCATCCATGATGTTTAAAACCAAAATCACCGGTAAGCCCGCTTCGATAAGCTGGAAGGTCAAAGACAGGGTCCTTTCCAAATTTTTGGCCGCGGCCACATGAAGAACCGCATCCGGCCGGTCTTCAATGAGGATGAGCCGGGCGATTCTCTCTTCCTCGCTTAAGGGAAGCAGGGAGTACATTCCGGGGGTGTCGGTAATTTCGCAGGCGAATCCGCCGATGTGCGCCTGCGCTTTAAACAGCTCCACGGTAGTGCCGGGGTAATTCGACACCGTGGCGTAGCGCCCGCTCAAATTATTAAAAAGCGAGGATTTGCCGACATTGGGAGAACCGACGATAATTATCTTTTTAAAATTCATTTACTCCTGCCGGGTAGTACATTTTTTACATAAGCCGGTTATGCGCAGAGTGTGGCGGAAAGGACGAAAGTCTTCTTTATGACAAACCTTAACCTGCAGCTTCTCGATTCGGTCTTCCTCAAACTCAATGATTACACCACAGCGCAGGCAATACAGATGGTCGTGATGGGCGCTATCGGCCGCCAGTTCATACATCTTAAACCCCCGGCCCAAATCTATCGGTCTAAGAAGTCCTTTATCCGAAAACAAATTAATCGCCCGGAAAGTGCTGGCCCGGGAAACCGGGCTTTTTCTGCGCCGCAGGCAATTAAGGATATCCTCGGCCGAGAAATGCCTTCTTTTCAGCGTCAGCACCGAGCGGGTAATCTCTCTCCGGGGGCGGGTACTGCGAATCTTATATTTCTTTAATAACTTAAGGTCTTCCATAGTAATTGAGACTGAGTCTCAATTATACTATAAGAACCAACCCTGTCAAGTAAAAAAAGGAAAGGGGACGGTTCTCTTTGCTGTAACATATTATCAATCAAAGAGTTGTGTCAGGTCAATTATCAAATTCAGAGACACAGTCACGGTTATTCTGTAATAATGCACCCCATCGTATCTTTTTCTTGCATAATGAGTTGTGGGAAAGAGAACCGTCCCCTAGGGTTAAAAAGAATAGGTTAAGCCAAGCTTATACCAGCGGCCGGCGGCCTGGATATTATCCATTTCTTGGTAGTCGCGGTTGAAGATATTGTTTCCCTCGAGAATTATTGAAAAATTGCCGATTTCTTTCTCGGCCTTCAAATCCACTACCGCATAACTTCTTCTGGTCACCGGATTAGAAAAGCTGACAATCGTATTTAAATCCACTCCCCCTAAACAGAAGTTAAACCGGCTGACTACTTTGTGGCGGTCGTAATCAAATACGTATTTAGAGAAGTTGTAAGGATTATCCTTATCCAGGGTCAAATAGGTATAACCCAGATTTATTCTTTCTAATAGAAGAACTTTAACATCCGCTTCTAAAGAGCAATCAAAGCCATAAGCTTTGATATTGCCTACATTATCGGCCTGCCAGGCATCTGCGGAAGCATTTTTAACCCAGTCAATAGTGTCGCGTTGGTCGCGCAAGAATGAATTTAAAGATATTCTAAACCCATCGGCGGGAAAAATATCTCCTCCCACCTCAAAGTTATTGGACTTTTGCACTCCTAAGTCAGGGTTGCCTACGTCGGTAGAAGATACGTAGTAAAGTTCGGTAAACGAGGGTGCCCGCCAGATACGATCGAAAGAGAAACGAAAACTAAGATTATCGTTTAAGAAATACCTTAAACCCAAATGGCTGCTATCCAGATACTCCCAGCTTTCATAGTAGTTAAGGCTGGCTTTAAAATCAAAGGCAAGCTTATCAATTCTTTTTTCTCTAAGGCCTAAAGAAAACCCCTTGTTCAATCGGCGGTGTTTCTTAAGATTAGTGCTGGTAACCTTTTCTCTCTCGATATTGAGGCCAGCAAAAATATCATTAGCAAAGTCAAATTGGCTATTTAGGCCATAGAGATAAGTAGTATGAAAATTAGTATAAAAGGGAGGGTTGTGGCGGTTTAAGATGTATTTATCAGTGTGTCGCCTAAAATAAATACGGTTATTCCAATCTAGATTCTCGTTCTTCCATTTCCCGCCTAAAGAGTAAAGCTGTTGGGTTGTATGTTCTTCCTGGTGGGGAAACCGGCTTGAATAAAATGAAGCTGCTCCAAAATCTCTTTCGCTGGAAGCGAACAAAAGTTCTATCTCTTTATCTTCATCTTCCAAAACTGAGTGCAAAGAAATATTGTAGATCTCAAAATCGCTATCCTGCCTGGCGCCGGATGATATTTTATGCTCCAGGGAAACTCGATTATTAAATTCAATTAAAGGGAAATTCACCGAGATAAGCTGCTCGTTTAAAGCGTGCTGGCCGAAAAAAGTTCTTACCAGAATTCCTTTGGGCTCAGGTTTTTTCAGGGAAAAGTTTATGGCCTGGGAATTCTTAAAAATTTCTACCGCTTCAATATCGGCAGCAGTAAAAGGCATCTCTAAATTGAAGTGGCCGGTCTGGGGATCGTTAATCTCAAGGCCGTTTACCTGAATCGAGCTGTCTTCAAAAATTGAGCCGCGCAGAGACAGGTCTTGCTGGATGCCAAACCCCGAACGTTTACGTAGGTCAACGCTGGAAGAGTAGTCAACTATTTCTTCGGGAGAAAAAAAGGGTAGGGAACCAACGTCATCGGGATAAAAGTAATCGGTGCTGGCTAAGGAGGCGCTGCTAAAAGACTTCTCAATAACAATCGGCTCGAGTTCGACATCCTGGGGAAAGCCGGCCAGGGGGACAAAAAGAAGCAGTATCAGTATAAAAACGCGTAGTTTCACTGTTAATGCCTTTTCCGGATCGAATAATTATTTTATGCGCCATACGGCTTTTGTCAACCTAATTAATATTCTTAGTTTACATTCACCCCGTTAGAGAAATCCTTCTCTAACGGGGATCACCTTTACGATATCCCCGGCCGATACTCTTTCGATAAAACCGTTATCCTGGCGTAAAAGCAAATAGCCCCTCTCGTCGATATTTACAGCCTCTCCCTCTATGGTCCTGTTGGAAATTTTCACCCTTACCCGTTTACCCCACAACATACAGAACCGACTCCATTCTTTAAGTACCGCGGAAAAGTTTCTTTTCTGAGCTTTAAGGTAACCGGCCTCTATGGCCTGAAGGATTTTCCTGGCGATATCAAGGCGGCGGAATTTCTTACCGGTACCGAGAAGCAGTGAGGTAGCTTCCGGAGGCAGATCGCGGGAATTGATATTTATCCCTACTCCGACTACCACGAAATGCACTCTATCGGTCTCGGCATTTATTTCACAGAGTATCCCGCCCAGCTTCTTACCTTTAAAGATAAGGTCATTGGGCCACTTCACCTCGACATCGAGGCCGGTTGCTTCTTTTATTCCTTTAACACAGCCTAAAGCAATCAGCAGGCTTATCTGAGGAGTCTCCTCAAGAAGAAGAAATTCAGGTCTAAGTAGAAGCGAGAAATAAATCCCGCCCTTGGGCGAAATCCAGCTCCGGCCCATCCGGCCGCGGCCCTTTGTTTGGACGTCGGTCAATACCACGGTGCCGTCAGAGGCGCCGCTAAGGCCCAGCTCCCGGCTACTGTCCTGAGTTGAATTAAGGCTTTCGTAAAAGTAAACCTCTCGGGCTATGAATTCAGTGTTTAAGTCTCTTTGTACTTCCCAGGGGTAGAATTTATCGGGAGTGGAAATAAGCTTATACCCTGAGTGCGGAACGGCTACGATATCGTATCCTTTATGGCTGAGGCTGTTGATGTGCTTCCAGAGCGCCTGGCGGCTGATTTTCAACTTCCGGGCCAGCTCCTCTCCGGAAATATAGGAATCCTGTCCCCTTAAATTTTCCAGGATCAAACAATCAAGGTTCTTCTGTTTTCCCATGGTCCTCTTAAGAACGGATCATCACCAGGGCCATCTTGAATTTTTCAGGTGCCTTTAAGGCGTGGGGTTTGTTGGCTGGCATAATAATCATCTGGTCCTTTTTTAAAATAAAGAGCTGACCAGAAATGGTAATTTCGGCTGTACCGTCAAAAACATACACCAGAGCATCAAAAGGAGCCGAGTGCTCGCTTAGCACTTGCCCCTCATCAAACGCAAACAGAGTAACTGTTCCGGTAGGCTTCTTAATCAGGGTTTTACTCACTACCGCACTCCCCTGATACTGGACTAAATCAACCAGTTTCAAAACTTCGGCTACCAGACCCTGATTTGATTGGCGATTATTCTCACCCATCTTAGACCTCTTCTTTCACCACGCAATCATCAAATTGAACAAGCAGTTTAGAGTCATGCCCAGGACCAGATACTGCAGCCCTCTTTGCAGTGCGCAACCGGACGCAGCATATATCTGACAGTAATATCCGTACTCTCCTTCTCTTAAAACTGAATAGCCATAGCCTTATAGGGGCATACCTTTACGCATATTCCGCAAGCAATACACTTATCATCATGGAAAAGGACTTCTCGGGAGCCGGGATCTACCGTTAAAGCCTGGGACGGACAAACCCCCACGCATAAACCGCAATGGGTGCATTTTTCATCATTGCGCCGGACATCTTTAGAGAGGGTCTGGACTTTAACCTTTGCTTTCTTTAAATAATCAATTGCCCGGTCATACTCTTTTTTGTCTCCCCTTAATTCTAAAACCATCAGCCCTTCTTCTTCGGGATTAACCAAAGCTTTTAAAATATTAAACTCCAGGCTGAAATCTTTGGTTAATTTATAAATTATCGGCTTCTCCACCAAGTTAGAGGGAAAGTGCAGAACTATTCTTTGCGCATACATTAGTAATCACCCCCTTTAACTTCCCTCTCCTTAAGGGGTTTAAATTTATATCCGGAGGCCAAATCCGGAAAAGAGGCAACTTTATCGGTCAAAAGGAATCTGCCTTTTTTAATCCATTCTTTTAACTCCTGAGCTACTTCTCTGGCTTTGGGATAGCTGGAAATAGCCGCAGTAATTACCTCTTTACCGTTAACTTTAATTTTCCCTGACTTAAGCTGGGCATAGGTTGCCCTTCCCACGCTTTCGGCAATCCCCTGTGGGTAAGCTTTGCCGTAGTCAACTATAGCTGCAGAGAGCTCTTGGTCACTGACAGCAGTATAACCAGCTATATCTTCGTCAAGTATAGGTATAGGTACGCCGATACCTACCGATAACGATACCCCATAGCCTAAAAAGCTTACTCCTCTGACCCACTTTGAACTCATCTGTTTTAGGTCACCGATAACAGCTGCGGTTCCTGCCGGGGTTAAAGGAACCTTATTATCAGCCCGCTTTGCTGTGGGATTATGCTGAGTCCCCCACCAGGAAATATAACCAATTCCTCCTCCTAAAAATATTTTTGTCCCGATGCCGATAGTTTTGTATAGAGGATCATTAAGCAAAGGTGAAAGCTGGCCGGCACTGCAGTAGTTAGCGTTTCCTAACCGGGGAAGTAAGGTGCCCATGTAGGTATAGATTATTTTGTCTGATAAATTTACCGCAATATTATAGTTCTGGTAAAGATTTCTGGGGTTAAACAACACTGCTTCGTTTATATCCTTAATATTAATGAGAGTCTTTAGCTTCCTGCGGGGATAACAATCAGTACCATAAGCGGTGGCTTCCAGGACTAAATCTTTTCCGGCCACTAATTCTTCAATGACATGGCCCCCTCCGTATTTAAATGCGCCGGGATAGACTTCATTTCTAGGATCATTTGCTGGCAGAGCGGTAGCCCCAATATAAATATCCACCGCGGCAAATCCGGCATAGGCCTCTACCCCGTTTAAGGTGGATCTTCCTCCGCCTAATTTTATCTTAGGCTTAGCATGGCCTAAATTAAGGTAAGCCCCCGATGAACACACCGGTCCAAAAGTAGCGGTAGTTACCACATCCACTTCCCGGGCAGACTGGGCAACACCCTTTTCTTTAACAATATCCACCATCTCCTCAGCAGTAACAACAACTGCCTGGCCTTTCTTAATTTTTTCATTTATTTCGGCTATTGTCTTGGCCATCTCCTCACCCCCGTATAATCACCGTAATCATTTATATTTTTGTTTTGATAATTTCGGCTAATTTTTTACCTGATAAAAGCATGCCGCCAAATATTGGACCCATTCTCGGCGTACCAAATACCGCGTTTGCGGCCATGCCGCAGAC
This sequence comes from uncultured Planctomycetia bacterium, assembly GCA_964420965.1. Taxonomy (GTDB): domain Bacteria; phylum Omnitrophota; class Gorgyraeia; order Duberdicusellales; family 4484-171; genus CAYQUQ01. The sequence goes on from CAYQUQ010000009.1 coordinate 26,709, forward strand.
ATAAAGTCCCGGACAAACTTCTTGGGTATTGCTGACCACGCTACTTTCAGCCACCTCAGCCCACATTGATTTTTCGCCTAAGATTTTGCCGGTTTTTGTCTTAAGCTTTAAGCCTGATTTATTCTGAACTACGCTGACTACTTCGCAAGGGTGGCCGGTTGAATCAACCACTGCCTTTGCCCTTATGGTTAAGGGATCAACGTGTAAATTGGCCATTCCAACTGCAGTCCAGTTAATTACCAGACCGCAGACCTTATTCTTTTTAACCATAACATCTTCAACGGCTACGGTGTTAATAATAGTGGCTCCGGCTTTTACGGTTTTATAGGCCAAAGCGCAAATAGCCTCTATGGAGTCTGCAAGATAATAATTCTTCTTGTACCTTCTGGTTCGGATAGAAAACTCATCTAAAAGCTTCTTGGCTTTCTCTTGAACTACTATCTCATTAAATAACATTCCTCCGCCCCACATGCCGCCGCCGATGGAAAGCTTTTTCTCAAATACGGCTACTTTTCTACCGGCCTTAGCCAGATAATAAGCACAGATAAGCCCGGCCGGGCCGGCTCCGGCAACAGCCACATCAACATCTAAAACATTAACCAATTTTTTATGGTAGGATTCAATGATTGCTTTAGAAATTATAACCTCATCTAGCATAACCACCCCCTTCTATACTGACAGGTATCTTTCGCCGGTATCCGGCACTATTACCACAATTAACTTGCCTTTATTTTCTTTCCTTTTGGCGGCCTCTATAGCGGCCCAGAGGTTTGCGCCGCTGGATATACCAGCTAAGACGCCTTCTTCCTGAGCTAGCCTTTTAGCGGTAAATACGGCGTCCTTATATTCTACACAAATAATCTCATCAAGCAACTCTTGTTTAAGCACCTGGGGGATAAAACCGGCACCAATACCCTGGATCTTATGAGGTCCGGGTTTGCCCCCGGATAGAACCGCAGAATCCTTAGGTTCTACCGCAATAGCCTTAAAATCGGGCTTTCTCTTTTTGATAACTTCAGCTACGCCGGTAATTGTTCCTCCAGTACCAACTCCGGCTACTAAGATACCAACTTTACCGTCAGTATCCTTCCAGATTTCTTCAGCAGTTGTATCGCGGTGTATCTTAGGGTTAGCTGAGTTGTTAAATTGCTGGGGGATAAAAGAATTAGGGTATTCTTTTTTAAGCTCATCAGCCCTCTCAACTGCCCCTTTCATTCCTTTTTCACCGAGAGTCAACACTAACTCAGCGCCTAAAAGCGAAAGAAGCCGTCGGCGCTCAACAGACATGGTATCGGGCATAGTAAGAATCAATTTATAGCCGCGCTGAGCACAAACAAAAGCTAAACCAATTCCGGTATTGCCGCTGGTGGGCTCAATAATAACCGTATCTTTATTAATAAGGCCCTTTTTTTCGGCATCTTCAATCATAGCCAGGCCAATTCTGTCCTTTACGCTGGAACAAGGATTGAAAAACTCTAATTTGGCTATTATCTCTGCTCCCAGGCCCTTGCCTATTTTATTTAACCTTACCAAAGGTGTATTTCCTATTAATTGAGTTATATTGTCGGCTATCCGCATATATCTGCCTCCTTATATATTATACATAACAACTCTTTCCTCTTTCTTCTGATACATCTTAACTAAATCTTTTAAGGTTACTGATCCCAGGGTACCGGCTATTGTTCTTCCTAATAAACTCCAGACATCCCGGGTTACGCATTGCGATACCCTTCCGCATACTGAAGGATTCCTAACGCAACCCAAAAGGTCAAAGCCCCCTTCTAAAATACCCACTATATCTTTCAGGGTAATATCTGCCGGCGGCCGGGCCAAAACATAGCCTCCGCGTGCGCCTCTGAATGAATTCACTAACCCCCCGGCTTTAAGCGGAATAATAATTTGGCTTAAATACTTTTCAGAAATTTCCTCAGCTCTGGCAATATCCTTTAAAAAGACCGGGGCCTGGTTGTAATGCAGGCCTAATTCCAACATTAACCGGCTTCCGTATCTGGCTCTAGTGGAAATTTTCATGTTCAAACCTCCTAATTACTACTGAATTGGTAGTTTTAGTAGTAATTAAATATACCACGAACCCGGCCGGTGTCAAGTAAAAAAAGAGGGAGAGGTCAGAAAGACCTCTCCCCTTTTTGGTCTCAAGAGGTTACCCTTAAAATAAGCTATTTACCAACACAAGCGCATTTTTGAGGGGTGTTGACTCCTTCACCGCAGCATTTTCGATCTAGACAACCCCCTTTTTTACACTCACATTTTCCGTCTTTACAACATAACTCTTGCTGGCAGCCGCACTTTGATTTCAAGCAGCAACTTGCCTCTGCTGCATAAATATGCCCTGGGAGTGAGACAACTGCCATTAAGAGTGAAGCTAAAAGTATTCTTTTCATGAATACCCCCCTCTTATTAGATCAACTAATTTTTATCCAAACCTTTTGTAGCCAGAAGGAGTATCGGTGGGAGGATGGAAGATATTACGAACAATATCTTTGGGATGCATAAGGGTGGCCTCTTGAGGCAAATAATCTCGCAGATTGATAACGGGAATAATATCAAGTTTTCCTAAAAAAAACAGCGGGTTCTGATTCAAAAAACATAAGTCTAATTGGCATCCGCAGGAAGATTGGCAACAGGAACACTCATGCTCCGATGAAGCAAAAATAATTCCCGAAAAAAGTCCGCTAAAGAAACAGGTAAAAATCACTAAAATAAATATTGCAACGAGCTTCTTGCCTGTAAAATTTACTTTCAAGATGCCTCTTGTTTAAATTAAATCCTTAGCCTGACAATCTCTCCTTCCGAAATGCCGGAAACTTTAAAAATTTCCTTAAGATTAGTGGGGCGATGCGTTACCTTGACGCTGATCTTTTTATCCTCGGCTGTATACCGGGCTATAATTTTAGAAGAGACCGACTTAACATCTTCATCATAAAGGCCTCTGCCAATACCTGTTGGTCCCGGAACATTTAAGGGCTCAAATACAGTGTCTCCGGGCCGGGCAATACTGATTAATTTTTTATTCTCCTCTTCGTTTCTGCCTACAATTAACTTAAATTTAGGCCTAATCTTAAAGTGCCGGCCGATTTTTAATAATTCTATGTTGTCGAGAGTAAGAGTGCCGTTTCTCATAATGTCTTTAAGCCTTCTGGAAAAGGAGGGATCGGTTAGAAGGCACCCTCCGCCCGGCCAGGGGTAGTCTGTAATGCCCCATTCTCCGGCTAAATTCATCTGACGCCGGCGGCCTCTGCCTTTAATATCAAACAGAAATTCTTTCTTAATCCACCCCTTTTGTTGGGGAATGGTCTCCGGCAAAAGTAAAGCTGATAGCGGCCTTACTAATAAGCCTTCTAAACCACTCTCCCTCTCAATTATTCCTAATGTTTGTTTATTCTGCGACATCGGCCGCTGCTCTAAGACTTCTCCGGTGGCCACAAAAGAGGCCTTTTCTTTTTTCATGATGCTCTTGGCCTGCTTAAGCATAAGAATCTTACAATCAATACAGGGATTACAGTTCTTTCCGTAACCGTATCTAGGTTTTTTAAGCATTTCTAAATATTCATTACCAAGAACCACCGCTTTAAATTTGCATTTTAACTGTTCAGCAATTTTTTTAGCCGGATTATCACCAATATTGTTTATATTGTACTTAACAAAAGGTATTATAAAATGGATGGCAACAACCTTAATCCCTTGATTTTGAATTGCCTTTACGGCTAAAGAACTGTCCAGGCCGCCAGAAATCAATACTACAGCTTTCATTCTATTCCCTACTAATTCTATCAAATTAATAGTAATTATATCCCTCAAGGCTTTTTTGTCAAGAGGAAAATTCCTCTTTGGGGAGGTTAAAATAGCCGGTTTTTAGATCAGGAAATTGTTTTTTTATAGTAGATAAAAGCTGCAAAATTCCCTGCGGCTTTGATTTGCGGGGAGAAACGATTTCAGAATAATAGTGGGGGTCGATATTTAGATTGCGCCATTGAATCATATCGATACCGGTGTTTTTGACGAATTTAACCAGGCTTTTTATCTGGCTCTCTGAATCAGAAAATCCGGGAAAAACAAACAGATTTACGGAAACAAACTTATTGTATCTCTTGGCGATTTCTATTGATTTTAAAACATCCCGGAATTTATAGTTACGGGGCTTAAAATAAAGGTTATAAGCCTTCTCTTCGGGGCTGTTTAAGCTGACCCGGAAGGAATCTATCCCCGCCCGGCAAAGCTGTTCAATTTTTTTAGGGATACTGGCATTGGTATTCATGTTTATGGTTCCGCGCGCGGTGGCCCCTCTTACCTTATATATACTGGCGGCAATTAAATCGGCTTCCAGCAGGGGTTCACCTTCGCAGCCCTGGCCGAAGCTGATAATAGCTTCCCGGGCCACCTTTAAATGATTAACCGTCACCGCCACAACCTCTTCTATCCGGGGTTTAAACTTAATCCTCTGGTGCGAAGAAGCACAATCGCCCTCCTGATAACTTAAACAGCCGATACATCGGGCATTGCAGAAACGGGCGGTGGGCAAAGGAGCCTCCCAGCGCTTTAAAAAAAGGTTCTTCGCGGCCAGGCAATTATAATTGAGGGCGCAGTGGCTTAAACTGCGGTAAAGACGGTTTTGGGGGTGGTTTTTAAGAAAAAACCTTACCCCTTTTTTGACTAAGGCGGTTTTATAAAAACGCGGGCTCTGGCGCACTCTTTTATCTACCCTGGCGGCGGTAATATAAATCCGGCTGGAATAAACCCCGCAGGCCGTATAAGCCCAGAGGGGAAGTGTTTTTCTATCGGCGATAGTTGCGGCCGGATTATACAGACGTAAATAAGCCGGGATGGGAAAGGCCGAAACCGCATAAGCTCTTTTTCCTGCGAACGCTTTAACTAATTCCACTTTTTTTGTGGCCGGGTTAAACCCTAAAGCCAAGCGTCCGGGAAGGTAAAACAGGGTGCTACCGGCGGGAAGTTTAATCAACTCCTCTTTCCGGGGCCGAAAAAGGCTGTCTAAACCCGCCCCCAGCATCTTTAAATAGGGGTGGCGGTGAATTTTACCTTTCTGGTCGGCAAAGAGTAAAAAAGGGGTGGCCATCTTAAACGGGTTCCTTAGAAAAGATGATGGATACAGGAAGTCAATTTAATCAGTTGGGTGATCATTTTTTTAAAGAATACGGAAAGGTAAGCATAAATATGATTGTAGCCGAGGACAAATACTCCCAGGGCGATGAATAGCAAGACCATCAGAATCTTTATTGCCCCCAGATGCTTCTTGAGGAATCGATCAAACTTCTGAGAGCCAAACCCAAAAATAGACAGGACAAATATGAGAATCAAGGGGAAAATGAACATCAAGTTATAAAGAAATAGATAGGAAAACGCTTTTAGTCTTAAGTGGGGGTATTTTAGAATTGCTACTACTATCGGTACGTAAATCTGGCCGGTACAGACCGCTTCCAGAAGGGAAACCAGAAACCCGACAATCACGGAGCTGATTATTAAATTGAGAGCGCCCTCGTCCTTCTTCTCCCGCAATTTTGAACCGATAACCAGGTTTATCCTCTTTTTTAAAAACGCGGGCAGCTGAAGAATCAAACCTTGAGACTGACCGCTTTTTTTGTACTTAAAATAATCGTAGCCGGCCAAAAAGGCCAAAAGAAAGCAGAAAAAAGCCACGAAATAATAAAATATCTGGATAAAAGTATGAATTCCCGAAAAAGCGTAGAGGAAGCGGAACAGCCCCAGCCCGAGGAGAAAGTAAGTGACAAAAACGGTCAGGCAATAGGATGAGCCGACCAGAATAATTTCTCTTCTGCGATACCCGTAAACTGCCAGGAAAGAGACGAAAAAAACAATTACCGCGAAAGCGCAGGGGTTGATTCCGTCCATAAGGCCGCTGGCGACAATCACCAGGGGAGACATTTTTTGAAATATCTCCACGATACTTTTGCGGCGCACAATCAGATTTTTTACCTTTTTTTCTAAAGCTTCTTCTATTTTTTTATCCAGATTCTCTTTTATCACCCTACCCCCCACCAGAAAGCTGTTACCGACCAGAATAGTGGGGATTGAGGATTCACCCGCTTTAAACCGTTCGGCCAGGGTATCGAGGAGGCTTAAGTTCTTCTCCTCGAAAGTGCTTAAATAAATCCACTCCACCTTATCGTGATACTTGCGGACCAGGGGCGGTATCACCTCATTCTTGATTTTTATGCAAACCCGACAATGGGAGGAGTGGAAGAAGGTAACGGTTAGCTTTTCCTGGCCGAGAGAGATGAACGGGGCTAAAAGCAGAAAAATAAAGGTAAATACTATCAGCTTCTTAAACATTTCCCAAATTATACCACAAAAAATATTTGGGATAAACAGAAGTTTTGTTGTAGAATAGTTCAGTGAGCAGATGATTTACAAGTTTATCGACAATAAAGGTACTTTTACGGTAAAGAACCCCGGCCAGTATAACCTCTATTTCCCCCTTACCGATAAGGCCGGGAAGCTGTTAAGCTCGGTCAGCCCGAACTTAGCCGGGGATATAAAACAGGATGACGAACACTTCCTGACCCCCCCGGCCAGCATCGAAGATACCCGAAGCAATCTTTTATGCCGCCGGGATTTTTTTATCAGAATCAATAAAAAAACAATCCGGCTCTCCGAGCCGGGCCAAGATATCCTCGAGGCCGGCTTTCTTTACCATAAAATCACCAAGAGAACCGGCCCCCTGCAGGTAGAAATATTAAATTTTATCCCCCACGATATCCCGGTCGAAATTATGTGGGTAAGGATAATTAATAAAAGCAGAAAGTCCTTAAAAATAACCCCGACCTCTTTTATCCCCCTTTACGGCCGGGCGGCAAAGAACCTAAGAGACCACCGCCACGTAAGCAGCCTTTTAAACCGTTTGCAACTGGCTAAATACGGGATATACCTTAAGCCGACTATGGTTTTTGATGAAAGGGGGCACCGGATAAATAAAGCTACCTATTTCTGCTTGGGCTTTGAAGGAAAGGGTATTCCTCCTTCCGGGCAATTTCCGACTCTGGATTATTTCTGCGGCCGGGGCGATTTGAGCCAGCCGGAAGCAATCGATAGAAATATAAAGCCGGTAACTAAAATCAAGGCTGAGTTCAACGGAAAAGAAGCAGCGGCGGCCTTGCGGTTCAAAATGAAAATATTGGGCAGACAGAAAGAAGCCAATTATTTTCTGGTCATGGGAATAAATTCATCCGGAGAAAAATCGATCATCCAGAGTTTTAATAAATTAAATACCCTTAAAAAGGTTACCCGGAAATTAGAAAATACAAAGAAATACTGGCAGAATTACCTTTCCGGGATAGATTTCGATTTTAAAGATAAAAAATTCAACAACTGGCTGCGCTGGGTTAAATTTCAACCCACCTTAAGAAAACTCTTCGGCAATTCCTTCCTGCCCCATTTTGACTACGGTAAAGGCGGCCGGGGCTGGCGCGACCTCTGGCAGGACGCCTTGACCCTTTTACTCACCGAGCCGGGGAAGGCCAAAAAGCTGATCTTAAATAACTTTAAAGGCGTAAGAATCGACGGCTCCAACGCCACCATTATTTCCAAAGCCGGGGGCCTCCTTTCGGACCGGGACAATATCAGCCGGGTCTGGATGGATCACGGCATGTGGCCTTACCTTACTTTACGCCTTTACCTCAACAAGACTGGCGACTTAAGTGTGCTTAACCAAGATGTTACTTATTTCCGGGATCATCTCTTAAAACGGGCCCGCGAGCGGGATGTTGGCTTCGCCCAAAAAGATTTTCGGCTGCGCACCAGGGCCGGACTGGTTTATAAGGGGAGCGTTTTAGAGCACATCTTGATTCAGCACCTCACCTCTTTTTTTAATGTCGGTGAGCATAACGTTATCCGCCTGGAAAATGCGGATTGGAATGACGGACTGGACATGGCGGCGCAAAAAGGAGAGAGTGTTACCTTTAGCTTCATGTATGCCCACAACTTAAAAGATTTATGCGGCTTCCTGAAAGAACTTAAGCGAAAACAAAAAAAGGTAACTCTGGCCGAGGAGCTTATTCCCTTACTGGACCGCCTGGGTAAACCCCTCAAGTACAATGATTGCCAGGCCAAGCAAAAAAGATTAGCCGGGTATCTGGAAAGAACCCGGAATATCAGCGGCCGAAAAAGAACGGTCGCCATCGATAGCCTGATTTCTGACTTAGAGGAAAAATCCGCGCATTTAGCAAATTGGCTGCGCCGAAAAGAGTGGCTTAAACAAGGCTTTTTTAACGGCTATTACGATAATAAAGGAAGAAGGGTCGAGGGGAGTCGGGGCAAGAAAATAAGCCCCGTTAGAAAGTCTCTTTCTAACGGGGTAAACATGATGCTCCCCACACAGGTCTTTGCCATAATGAGCGGGGTGGCCCGACCGGCTCAGATTAAAAAAATCTGGGCGGCCATAAAAAAATACCTTAAAGATCGTAAACTAGGGGGGTTTCGCCTTAATACTGATTTCGGCTCTCCGCTTCCGGACCTGGGCCGGGCCTTTGGTTTTGCTTACGGAGATAAAGAGAACGGGGCTTTTTTTAACCATATGGCTGTAATGCTGGCCAACGCTTTGTATAAACGCGGCTTTATCCGGGAGGGCCGGGAAGCGATAAATTCGATTTACCAAATGGCCGCCGCCGATAGGGCACAAATCTATCCGGGCATGCCGGAATACTTTAACCGCCAAGGCAAAGGCCTTTACCTCTACCTTACCGGCTCGGCAAGCTGGTATATCTATACCTTGATTGAAGAAATACTGGGAATAAAGTTTTATCGGGGAGATATTATTCTGAACCCGAAGCTTTACGGGCCGGGTTTTATAAAAGCCGGCGGGGATGTAAGTTTTGTTTTTAAGGGGAAAGTAATTACCCTCTCTTACCTTCGGGGAAAACAGCCGGCGGCTCAGTCCCTAAAAAAAGTAACGGTGGGAAAAACAAGAATTTTTCCCGAGAAGGGCAAATACGTATTGCGCAAAGAGTTATTGGCAAAGACCAAAAACAACTCCTGCCCGATTAAAGCTTACCTTCTCTAAAATTGCGTCTTTGCTATTTACGGCCGATATCCTGAATATTTAAGGCAATATTAAAAAGCAAGCAGACAATACTTAAGCCGGCCAAGGTGCGCGGATTAACCGTCATAAACCCGATCTGGGGAAGTACGCCGAATACTTTGATGATACCGGCAGCCGCAATACTAACCGTGGCGATGGCCAGCAACAAATCTTCGCTAAGCTTATACTCTTTCTTCACTCTTCACCCCCTGGTTAAAAGTTTAAGGAAAGTTCCAAAACAGTTTCATCTTCGGTGTTGATTAACTTTACCTTATCTTCGGATATGCTCTCCACCAAAAATAAATCTATCTTATCGGACGGCCTTACCTGCTGTCCGTTGATAACCGCGAAGGGAGCTTTCTGATCATAAACAATTCCCTCTAAAATATATTGACCAGGAACCTCTGGGCCAGAAACCGTCTCTTTCGCGAGGGGGCCTACAACTACCGAGGATTTTTTAATCTGTACCGGGTTATCTCCCCTTTTAGTTATTGTAAACGCAGGAATTTGCTGTGTCGGTCGCCGGTTAATGACAGCCGGAATTACTAAAAAGAGTACGGCGATCAGAAAAACGGCTCCCGCAAGCAAGAAAATCTTTTTCTTTAAAACCTGGGGGGGGCTTTGTTTAGCCACCGGCTCTAAATCCTTGACCCCAAAAGTAAGCGGTTCAATTTTGTTCGCTTCCACCTTTTTTAAAGCTTCGTAAATTATACTCATTTAATGAGCGCACAACTTATGGAGTCCCGATTTATCGGGACGAACATAAGTTGTATGCGCGAATTAAACCCCCACACCAATTTGTGCACTCTGCTTAAGAAGCGAAATTGGTGTGGGGTAAGTTCGGCTACGCAACTTTTCTGCGCCTTTGGCTTGAAAAGTTGCTGCCTCACTTAAGCTCCTTGACACAGGATAAAAACATCTCCGGGCCGAAGGTTTTCTGCTCTTTAACAAAGCCTAAAAGCAAAGCCCGGTCGCAAAGTATATTGATCAGCCGGGGTATGCCTTTTGAAAATTCATAAACTATCCTATAGCTGCCGGGCAAAATATTAATATTTTCTGTTCCGGACTTTTTCAATCTATATTCAATATAATCTTTCACTTCTCCTTCTCTTAAAGGGTTAAGCTTATACTTTACGGCGATCCGCTGGCGAATCTGGCGCAGTTTAAACTTATCGAGCTTGTCCATAAGCTCGGGCTGGCCCATAAGGACTATCTGTAACAGCTTTTGATCGGCGGTTTCGAGATTAGAAAGGAGCCGGATTTGCTCCAGCTGCCGGCTGGTTAAGTTCTGCGCTTCGTCAATGATTAATACGGCGTTCTCCCCTAAAAGATTGATATCGACTAAAAAAGAATTAAGCTTTTTTATAATATCTAAGCGGCTTTTCTTTGTCGGCTCGACACCGAAATCTTCGACTATGGCCTTAAGCAGCTCGATCTCGCTAAAATAGGGGTTAAGAATCAGTGAAGTCTTGACGTTTTCGGGTAATCGGTTAAGCAAAATCCGGCAAAGGGTGGTTTTGCCGGTACCGACCTCTCCGGTAAGGAGGATTATCCCTTTTCTTTCCCGGATACCGTATAAAAGCACACCCAAAGCTTCCTGGTGCGAGAGGCTCTCGAAGAAAAGCTGGGGGTCGCAAGTAACATTAAAGGGAAGCGTTTTTAGACCGTAAAGTTCAAGATACATGGGGTTTACTTCTTTGTTCCCTGTTTTTCGATTGCGAACTCATCTTTAAACTTTGAGGTAATATAATCGGTCCGGATTAAATCCTGGGGAAGCATTTCTCCCGGCTTTACTATCTTAGCGGTTATAAATATTAAAAGGTCGATTTTGTCTACGTCTTCGGTACTGCGCTTGAAAAGCCACCCCAATACGGGAATTTTGCTTAAAAAAGGCACACCGATCTCGTATTTGGTGACTACGTCCTTGATCAGCCCGCCGATAACAATGGTCTCCCCGTCTTTGACCATAACTTGAGTTTCGGCTTCTCGCGAGACAATAATGGGATAAGTAACTATAGCGGTTTCTGACCCACTAGGTGTAATGGATACATTCGCTGTGCTAGAAGTAACTGCGGGATGGATAATCATGTTTATAAACTCGTCGTTACCACCACAAATTTGGGGCACAACATTAAGTTGAATTCCAATATCTTTGTATTCTTCTAAAGAACCGCCAACAATTTGACCAGTTTCTGTGCTTATCTCCGTCGTTACTATAGGATATTTTGTTCCGACCAGAATAGAAGCCTCCTGATTGTCCATGGTCAGGATTACCGGGGCCGAGAGAGTGTTGGTTTTGGCATCTTCCTCTAAAGCATGGATCAGAAGCTCAAATTGCGACCCGGCAATCTTGCGGTATATAAGTTGGTAGGCGGTTTCGGTTATCCCGGAAGCTCCCGAAGGGGTAGTCGATATGGACGGCTCCGGAGATATCCCCCGCACACCAATCTGCGACATCTCCTCGCCGTCTTGTTTATGGCCGGTAATAAATTGAGCTGAAGTGGCGGTGGCGCCGGTTGAACCGGTTCCCCAGTCAAAACCAACATCTTCTAACAGATTGTGGTTTACCTCCATCAGCCGCGTTTTTATCAAAATCTGCTTGGGCATAACATCGATCTTAGCCAAAAGGCTCTCGATCTCTTCGATCTTTTGCGATATATCGGAAACAATCAGGACTTTGGTCCGCGAGGCCTTGCCCTCTTTAGACCTTTCCCGCTTAGTAATATCGGTACCGAATTCCCAGCCGGCCTGGCCGGTGAGCTCTAAAACCGAAGCCCTCCCGGTCGGCGAAAGAACCGGTTCGATCATCCTCCGGGCATCGTTAGCATCAAGAAATTTTAAGCGAAAAACCTTGGTCCGCGGAGGTTCGATTTCCTGCCGCTCCCGCGCGGACTTCTCCCGTTCCTGAATCTTCTCTAAACTATCTACCAGGAGTATATTCTCACCGATCCATTCGTAGCCGTAATTATAAGGCCGCAGCACCGCCGAAAGGGCCGTAAACCAATCGACATTGGCCAGATTGACACTGACCACCCCTTCCACATCCGGGCTGACTACAATGTTGACCTTTTGGCCGTGCTTGACCGCTTTTTCGGCTATGGCCTGAAGGACAATTCTAATATCGACTTCCTTAAACTTAATAGCGGGGATGGCCGCTTTCTGGGCAAAGCTGTAATCGGCAGGCAGCGATGAGCAGATAACGATTATGAAAAACAAAAACACCCAGCTTTTAACCGCTTTCATTATGCCTCCGTTTTTAAATACTGCTCTTTCCGATGTCTAAAAATAGTCTTTATTAACCTCTCTTTAAGATTATATCTATTTTTAGAATAAAATACAATACTTTAATAGAATTCCTCTATGCTTCTGCGTATATCTGAGGAGGTGCTGACGAATACCTGGACATCACAGCGGGTAATATTTTCGAGCGCTTTTATGGCCGAGTTATTTAAAGGGTCGGCCATGGCTACGGTTAAAGTCTTGCCGGTCTTATCCAGGGGTATTACACAAAAACGGGTACAAAGGTTTTTAGGAACCATATCTAAAACTTCCGACGCTATCTGATAGTTTTCCAAAGGTAAATAGGGGTACCCGAACTGCAAGCAGAGGCAGTGGTCGATATCCTCTTCCCGGGCGAAACCGAGCTCAATGATCTTTTCGCCGATGAGCCCCCCGTAATTTTTCTGAAGATTCAAGGCGTTCTTCAACTGGCTGTGATTAATCAGCCCGTGCTCAACTAGAATCTGGCCCAAAGGTTTGTCTATTTTTCGCTGGCTCTGCATCTTTTCACCGCCAAAATATGATTTAATAATTCTTCACAATCTCGATTATCTCTGCTACAAATTTATCTTCGGCATTCAAAAGATTAAGGTGGTGCTTAAGGAGAATTCTCTGGTGCGAGGGGAATTCTTCCCCGGCATCAAGGTTACTCTTAAGCCATTTCCTCACTTTTTCCAAGAACCGCTTCCGCAGCCTGAGCCGGGCGGTAACTTCTTTCTTCCCCAAAAAAGGCAAAAAATACAGCGGTATATCGATATCGATAAAAGGCCTTTTTTCGGAGAGCAAAGCCTGCAGGGCCAGCTGCAAAAATTCCCGCTCGCCTTTAGGGGTAATGGCATAGACATACCGCGTAAGTTTGCCCCTTCCGGCGGCGATATCTTTTTTAATCAGCCCCCTTTCTTCCATAATTTTAAGGGGGTAATAAATCGACTTGTTTTCCAAAGAGCTGAATATTCCCAATTCCTTCTGAATAATTTTTTTTATTTCATAGCCGTGTTTGGGCCCCTCTTTAAGAATCCCTAAAATTATCAGCTTTTGGGTTTTCATCCCTCTTGAAAGATTCCCATCTTTCGGTAACGCTGGTATCTTCGCGCCAGCAATTTCTGCGCAGGAAACTCGGAAAGTTCACTTAAATTCTTAATAATCGCTCTTTTTAAATTATCGGCTGTCTCCCGGCAGTCCCAGTGAGCGCCGCCTTCGGACTCAGGAATAATTTCATCGATAACCCCTAATTCCAGAAGATCGGGGGCGGTAAGCTTAAGCACCTGCGCCGCTTCTTCCCGGCGGGATGAATCCTTCCACAAAATAGCCGCGCACCCTTCGGGAGATATTACTGAATAATAGGCATACTCCATAATCAAAACCCGATCCCCGATTCCGATACCTAACGCGCCGCCGCTGCCCCCTTCGCCGATGACTATGGCTAAAATCGGGGTTTTCAGCGAAAACATATCCCGGATGTTCTCGGCAATAGCCTGGGCCTGCCCTCTTTCTTCGGCTCCGATACCCGGATAGGCTCCGGGTGTATCGATGAGGCAAAGCACCGGTATGGCGAAGCGCTCGGCCAAGTGCATTATCCGCATGCTCTTGCGATACCCTTCAGGGTGAGCGCAGCCGAAGTTCCGCTCAATATTTTCCTTGGTATCTTTTCCTTTCTGATGGCCGATAACAGCGACCTTCATACCGTCGAGCAAGCCTAAGCCGCCCAATATGGCTTTATCCTCTCCGTAGAGACGGTCTCCGCATAAAGGGATAAATTCGTTCATTATCAACTCGATATAATCGAGAGTCGTCGGCCGATTAGGGTGGCGGGAAATTTGAACTTTCTGCCAGGGAGTAAGCCGGGAGTAAATCTCCCGCTTTAAGTTTTTAAGCTTGCCTTCTAAATCCGAAATTTCCGAAGAGAGGTTTATGTCTTTATTGAGAGAGAAATCGCGCAGTTCCTTGATCTTCTTCTCCAGCTCCAAGATTGGTTTTTCAAAATCCCAACACTGCATCATCAGTCGACAATCACCACTTCCGTACCCACCGGAATGATATCAAACAATTCCTCCACTTCCGCATTTTTCATTCGGATACACCCCAGGGTAGCCTGTCGGCCTAAATTATTGGGTGCGGTCGTTCCGTGGATGCCATAACCCTTTATCTTTTCCCCGCTGTTATCAAACCCTTCTATCCCCATCCAGCGCGAGCCTAAAATGTTCTCCGGGCTGTCCGGAGGAATAATAGCGCCGGTCTTAAACCAGGTGGGGTTTTTAAGTTTGTTTTTATCGATCTTAAACGTACCGGCCGGAGTAGAGTTATCTTTTCCGGTAGACACGACATAAGTTTTAATAACCTCATCCTTTCTCTTTAAAAAAAGTAAATTTTGAGACTTATCCACGACTATAGAGAACCGACAAGTATTTATTTTGAGCTTCTGTTCGAGCCGGATGGTATCCGAGGTTAGATTGTTGGCCCGCTTGATCAGACCAACCGTGGTATTAAATTTCCGGGCGATCTTAGAAAGGGCATCCCGGGGTTTAACTACATACTCTGTGCTGCACTCGTCCATAAGAGGAGAAAACATAACTCTTATACTGATCTCGTCTATTTTATGGCGAATCTTATCCAAACGGCCGGCATCTTCGGCCTCCTCCATGGCTTTTAAGTACAGCTCTTTTGCTTTCAGGAGGCTGTTCTGGGCCAACTCCGCTTCGGCCAGTTTTAAGTAAGTATTCCCGGAATTGTCTTGGGAACCAATTTCTCTGTGCTTAGGCATAAAAATCAGCCCTAAAAGAAACATTAAAACCACTGCGGCCACAATGCCCGCGATGTATGTCTTTTTCATAAACCCTCCTTCAGTGAGCAGATAACTTACGGAACACGAAGTGCGACGTAAGCTATAGCGAAGCGTCTGCGAACTGAACCCCCACACCAATTTGTACACTTTGCTTAAGAAGCGAAATTGGTGTGGGGGTCAAATTCGGCTACAGATTTTTGTTAGCTACTTTTTGTTCGCTTCAAAAATCTAAGCCTCATTTGACCTCCTACCTATAAAAGAAAAGGGTGATGATTATTCCAATAAGAGCGCCGATTAGAACCTCTGTGGGCGTATGCCCTACCAACTCCCTTAATCTTTCATCTTGAATTTTATTCCCTCTTTGCAGATCGGTTACCATTTTATTGAGCACTTTAGCCTGAAAACCTATGGACCGCCGCCAGGTTTGAGCGTCAAACATGGTTATTAAAGCAAAAATAATGGCCAGGGCGAAGATGGGCGATGAACTCCCCAGCTCTTTGGCCACGCAAATAACCAAAGAAACCACGGCCGCGCTGTGCGCCGAAGGCATCCCTCCGGTTCCTAAAAGCCAGTAAAAGTTAAATTTCCTCTCCCGGATGACCCCGGAGATAATCTTTATCCCCTGAGCGCTTAGGGCACTGGCCACTATGGCCCAGAGGGCTCTGTTTTTATATACTCCGACCCAAAAACCGTCCATCTTAGCAACTCCCGCTATATTATATAAGGCAATCCAGCGTTTATCCGGGATATTATTATAAAGATAAAAGGCGATTTGAGCAACAAAAAAGCTCTGTTTCCAACCTTAAGAACTATAGTCTCATTGTATCAGAAGACGGGGGGTTTTCCAATATAATTGAAAGGGTAACCGGATGATATGTAAACGCTTACAAAATACCCCCGGTTTCCTATTGCTTTTGCCGGAAAGTATTCTTAAAATGAAATTAGATATGGCAGTAGAGAAATTAAGCTTCGTCTTTCGTGAGAGGTCGCCTCCCTCACGCCTGATAAAAGCATTCCTACTGCCATATTTAATTTAAAAATTATGCTTCAGCTAATCACATTCCTCTTACTCCTGTCGCTTTTGGTAATCCTCAACTACCAATTCCCCGATGACGAACCCAACGGTTAAGATCCGAATAAAGGGCTGTTATTACTAAGTCAAGATGTTAATTTTTTACAACGTGAAAATGTTAAGCTTT
>CAYQUQ010000010.1:0-38761 GCA_964420965.1 uncultured Planctomycetia bacterium
ACGATCACCTGCGTGACAGGCAGGGGACTTAAGCCAGGCTAATCGACGACCCCGATGGAAATGTATTTTATTTTTTCTCTACAAATGTCAAATATAAAATTTCTATTTCCTATACGCTATACGCTAAATATGGGCGATACAGGACTTGAACCTGTGACCTTTTCCATGTCAAGGAAACGCGCTGCCAACTGCGCCAATCGCCCACTGCCGGGGGCGGGACTTGAACCCGCAAGCTCCTTCCGGAGCGCTGGATTTTAAGTCCAGATCGTTTGCCAATTTCGACACCCCGGCACTAATTAGCATTCATGAATACTGTTTTGCTCTTTTGCCAACCGGGATCAGAACCAATACATTGTTTGGCTAGTTGTCTTTTCCTCTGTAGACTAAAGCTATTATCATAATAACATCGCTTAAGAATTACCTTTGCTGCCATTTTACCAAATTTTAATACATATTGCGTGCCTTGTTTATTGCATTGATAAAGCTGCCCGTTCACCCTCAGGACTTTCTGTATTTCTCCATCTAGCCATTCTAAAAATTTCTTTGATCCCGAATAAATTCTTAACGACCATTGTTCACGAAAGTTGGTTGGGTGTTCCCAGCTCCGGATCGAGCCATCGCCGTCAATTAAACCCCTCACAAAGTCAACGAAAAATTGTCTTGGCACCTTAAGTGCCCCTATAGTTAAAGATTTTCTCTGAGTAAGCCCAATGGACAAAAGAAAATCATAAAAGCCTCTATTGGCAATTTGGATGCGGAAGGATTTGTGTCTCTTATTGCTGCCATATTTAAGACCAATTTTATTTTCAATACCAGTTAAATCCTTAATTCCTGAAAGGAACTGGTAATTACTGGAAGTTATATCTATGTGTATTCCGTCCGGAGATAAATTCCCATCACTAGTAATTAGCCCCACTAAATACCATAAATTTACTCCTCCAATCTTTAGCTCTTTTCGCTTATGTGGCATTTATGGTTTTTTAGATCGTTCGCTTCGTTCGATATGGTTTTATTGCGCTGCGCGCAAGAAAATCAGGCGGCGAGCGGGTTCGAACCGCTGGATAGTGGTTTTGCAGACCACCGCCTTACCACTTGGCTACGCCGCCGAAAGGTACCAGATTCAAGACTTCTCTCTTACTTTTACCTTGCCGGAATCTATTTCGCGCAAGGCATTATCGAGAACCTTATCGCTCGGCTTTTCAATTAAAGGTTTATCTCCGTCGGTTAAGCTGATCGCCCGTTTTGCCACCAGGATGGTCAATTTATAAATCGATCCGTTACTCGCGCCTAAAATTCTTTCCAAAGGTATGTTTACCTCTTCCATTTTACCTCCGGCATAGTTCCTTTTTGGAAACTAGCAGCTAAAAATCAGTTCCTGTAATTTTTTTAAGGTGGATTCCAGGCTTTTGTTAACTATAACATAATCATAATATTTGGCAAATTGCAACTCTTTTTTTGCCAGAGTTACCCTTTTTTGCATCTGTCCCTTACTCGAGTCTTTTCTCTTTTCCATCCGCCGGTATAACTCTTTGGCCGTAGGGGCAGCGATAAAAATAGTAATTATTCCACCGGCCTTAAATTCCTTTTTCAAATACATCGCCCCTTTAACGTCTATGCAAAGCACCAAATCCTTCCGCTTCAGTTTAGCCACCTTATAAAAAAGTCTGGGGGTCCCGTAATAATCCTCCAGTATTCTCTGGCTTTCCAGAAAAAACTTTTTCTTCTCCAGTCTTAAAAACTCGCCCGGGCTGACGAAAAAATAATCTTTCCCCTCTTTTTCCTGAAGGCGCCTCTCCCGGGTGGTAACCGAAATACCTTGCACAAACGAATTCTTAGCCGGTGCGGTTTCGAAAAGTTTATTGACCAAAGTAGTTTTGCCCGCGCCGCCCGGCCCGGAAACAACAAACACTTTAGGGCCTTTCCCCTTTCGGACTTCCCTTTTTTCTCTTTTTAATTTTTCTTTCATACCACCTTTCCTGGTTTTAAACTTTCGAAAATTACTCTACGTTTTGGGTCTGTTCCCGGATTCTCTCCAGATAGTTTTTTGCTTCCACGATCAAAAGAGCGGCTTTTCTTTTGCGCGTCTTGCTCGACGCGGCGTTGAGCTCCCGCAAAATCTCCTGGGTTAAAAAGTCGATGGCTTTACCTTTAGGGATAAGTTTTTTGGCCTTAACTTTTTCCCCCAGTTTGGCGATATAGAAAGAAATTAAGGAGAGCTCCTCGTCGATATCCTCTTTCCCGATTTCCATGCGGTCGATGCGGGGTTTAAGCCTGCGAATCTTCTCGATGTCGGCCTTAAGCTTACCGAGATTACTTAAGATTTCTCTCTGGATAGCCGCCCCCTCTTTGTTCTTAAATTCAACGAGCCTTTTTAAGGCCTCTTTTAAAACGGGGAAGATAATCGTCTCGTCGTTTTTTGCTTTTTGCTCCCAGAATATCGCTTGCGGCAAGCCTAAAATGTCGCTTATTTTTATCTCTGGTTTTAAGTGGTGCCGGCGGGCGAGCGTCTTGGCGGAAGATATGTACCGGGAAACCAGTTTCTCGTCGATATGCACCCTCCGGGCCGAAGGCTTGGTGATAAAAATGAACGCCTCCACTTTCCCCCGGTATAGCTTTTTTTTAATTTCCGCTTTGATTTTTGCCTCCAGCAAAATATCTTCGGGAGGCAGGTTGCGGATCAGAACATCCAGGTATTTAAAATTCAGCGAACGCAGGATAATCTGAATAGCCTGGGAGTCTTGATGTTTATAGACGGACGCGTAAGCGGTCATTGACCTCATTTCCACACTCTCCTTTCGATATCGCTTAAACCTTTTTTTTCGGTGGCGTAAAGTTCACAGGTTATCTCGTCGGGGTCAAACCAAAGCTTTATTTCTCTCGCGGCTTCACCGAGACTGCTGGATGCATGCACTACGTTTTCGTACAGGCCGGTGGTCAAAATTCTTCCGTAAGCGCCTCGGATGCTTACCGGGTCGGCCTCTTCGGGGTTGGTTGCGCCGGCTATGGCCCTGACCTTATTCAGCGCACCCGGGCCCCAGTAGATGAGGGCCATGACTCGGTTGTCTCCGTGAAGTTCGCCGGTTATATATTTTTTCAGTTCCGGATAAAACGGCTCGTGCTTAAGGTGTTCGTAATGCTTATCGGCCAGTTCCCGGCTGACCATAATTACTTTGGCCCCGATAATTTTCAGCTTGGTCTCCGAAAGCCGGCTTAAAACATTGCCGGTCAACGATTTCTTCAACCCGTCGGGTTTGATAATCACTAGAGTCGCCTCATTAACCACGCTCTCCCCCCTACTTTATCTTTTTAATAATCCTCTCCAGATCCTTTAAGGTATAATATTCGATAACAACCCGGCCCCGGTTGTTTCTCTTATTGAAAATCTTTACCTTTGTGCCTAAAGATTTTTGCAGCCTCTCCTCTACTTCGACGATAAAGGGGTCAATTCTTTTCTTTTTTCGGGAAACCAGCCGGGCTTTCTTTTCTATTTCCCGGACCGAAAGCTTTTCCTTGAGGATTTGCCGAAACAGCCGCTCTTGGGCCTGGGGCTTATCCACGCTTAAAATGGTCCGGGCCTGGGTGCGGGTGATTATCCCGCTCCTTAATGCCTGCTGGATTTTATCGGGTAACTTGAGCAGGCGGATGGTATTAGCCACGGTAGTTTTATCCTGGCCGACAAAATGGGCAATATCCTCCAACGAAAATCCGAATTCATGAGTCAGGCGGCGAAAAGCATCGGCCTCCTCCATAGGGTTTAAATCCTTACGCTGCAGATTCTCGATCAGGGCCACGGTAAAGGCGTCCTTATCGTCCAGGTCCTTAAGCAATGTTGGTATCTCCTTGAGCCCCAAAGACTTAGCAGCCTGATATCTTCTTTCTCCGGCTACTACTTCATAGCTGCCCAGCGCTGTCCTGCGGACCACGATGGGCTGGATGAACCCTCTTTGCTTGATCGACTGGGTTAGCTTTTCCAACCACCTCTTATCCACTTCCTGACGGGGTTGATTTTTAGCCGGCTTTATTTTATCCAGGGGTATATAAATAAACTCTCGCGGCAATAAAGCCCCGGTTTTTTTGGGGATAAGCGCGTCTAGTCCTCTGCCTAAAACTCTCCGCTCCATTTAATTACCTCCTCAATTCTCCCCGATCCTAAGCCAGGAGAATTGATCTCCAGCACCGACTGCGTCGGGACGAGAGATCTTACGTTAATTAGTTAACTTTTGTTTATAACATATTTATTATCAAATAGTTACAAAAATCTATTGTCCACAAATAATATGCTCTCCTCTACCGGCGTCGGCTTAACTCCTTCTTTGCTCGTCCTAAAAGGTCCCCGGTCCTGTTCTGATCCAGGTTATCGTCTAAAAATTCGCGCACGATACTTAAATAGGCCTTGGCTCCGACGCAGGTGGCATCATAAAAACAAATCGGTTTTCCGAAACTGGGCGCCTCCGCGAGTTTTACATTGCGGGGAATAATCGTATTGAAAGTCTTTTTTTGAAAAAAGTTTCTTACTTCCTCGATCACCTGCAGGGTAAGCCGGGTGCGGAAATCGGCCATAGCCAAAATTACTTTTTCGATCTCTAAAGAAGGGTTTATCCTTTCTCGAATTAACTCAATGGTATTCACCAGTTTCGAAACCCCTTCCAAGGCGTAATATTCGCATTGTATGGGGATAATCAAACTGTCGGCGGCACCTAAAACATTTATGGTCAGCAGGCCCAGGGAGGGCGGGGCATCGATAATTATATAGGAAAACTCGTCTTTTATTTTCCGAATTCTCTCCCGCAGCAAAGTCTCTCTTTCGGCAATATTCACCAGCTCCACTTCTCCGCCGGTAAGGGCTATGTGTGAAGGGATAATGTCTAATTGCGGCCAGGGGGTAGAATAAATACTGGCTGATAAATCCACCTTGCCGGTAAGCACATCGTAAATGGAGTTTTTTCCCTCGCTGCTGAACCCCACCCCCGAGGTAGCATTGCCCTGGGGATCCATATCGATAAGGAGAGTTTTTCTACCGCTGAGCCCTAAAAAAGCACTGATATTTACAGCGGAAGTGGTCTTGCCAGTGCCGCCCTTTTGATTACAAATCCCGATAATTTTGCCCATGAATTTGGTCTTCGTTGGTTTTCACGTGAAAACCTGCCTGCCGGCAGGCAGGCGCTAAAACTCCAGCCTTCCTAATTTCTAGCGCATAAAGGCTTTACAACTTAAGCTTATTTTAAACAGGTAAACTGCTATTGTCAAGGTTTTTCGCAACTTTTCCCGGTTTTCACGTGAAAACAGCCTTATCTTGGCCGGCGCGGCCGAGATGTTTTCACGTGAAAACCAGATCATAGTCGGTAGCTACGGTTACGGGATAATCAGTAAAATCCCCGTTTCCACGTGAAAACGGTGGATCAACCGGGACAGACCCCATTTGGGGTCTGTCCGAAATAGCCGTGTCCCGAAAATAGCCGGCCCGGCCAAGGTGTTTTCACGTGAAAACAGCCAGTACGGATCAGTGCGACTGCTTGCGTTTTCACGTGAAAAGCAGGCCCTGAACAGCTATAAAAATCAAGCCTTTTTATGCTTTTAGCTTATAACCTCGACTGGGCTGGGGCGGCTTTTTTTAAGGCGGAGTTGATAAAGAAAAGTAAAGATATTCTGGACCAGCCAGTAAAGAACCAGGGCCGAAGGAAAGTTGTAGAAAATCACGCCGATAAATACGGCAAAAAACAGCCCCATCGATTTTTGCTCGGAAGCGGTGGTGGAGGGGGCAGTAATTTTTTGCTGGAGCAGGCTGATGGTGATGATTAAAAGGGGCAAAAGGTTAATATGTTCAATGAAAAGTAGTTTTTTTGGCAGCGTAAACAGCCGATCCGGCAGAGATAAGTCCTGAATCCATAAAAAATGAGCCCCTTTCAGCTCCACTAAACGCAATAAGGCTTGATACAAAGCAATAAAAATCGGCAATTGCAGAAATAAAGGCAGACAGCCCCCGAGGGGGTTAATCTTATACTTACGATACAATCCCAGGGTTTCTTTCTGCAGCTTTTGGGGATTATCCTTGAATTTCTTCTTTAATTCTTCAATTTCGGGCTGGATTTGCTGCATTCTGCGCATGGCCTTGGTGCTCTTGGCGGTAAAGGGGAACAGCAGGGAGTAAATACAGACTGAAAAGCCGATAATACTCAAGCCCCAGTTCCGGGTCAGGAAATAAAATAGATTGAGCAGTTTGATCATCAACACACTGATGGCGTGGAAAAACCCATAATTTATAATGCCTTGTAAACCAAACGGTTGTAATTTTGCTCTTGATTGCGGCCCGATATAAAGCTGAACCTGGGAAGCCGGGGAAGCCAATAAAGCATAGGTTTTATGCTTCTCTTTATCGTCTTTAACCCATTCCAGGCTATACCTATCCTTGAGCAGGGAGAGACAGTAATAGCGGTCCCGGGCGCCGGCAAAGGAAACGTCTTGGTGAGTGGCCGCTTTTATTTTAGCCGGGTGCTTACGCACGAAAGTATCCCCTTGATAATAAAAAAGCTCTTGATATCTTTGGTCTATCATGCTGGGGCGCATAGAATTAGAGAATAATATCGCGGTGGTGGAGGGGGCGGCAAAGTTGATGGTCAAAATATAATCTTCAAAAATATATTCCTTTACCCGCCCGCCCGGGGCTTCAAATTCGATCCGATTATCACTAAGGGCAACGCTAAAAACTACCTCTTTATCTTGCGGCACAAAGCCAATATCCTTAAAGGGCAGCTCGTTCTCCGGAGACTCAACGGAGACTTTTCTTATGTAACCTCCTATAGCAGAGTATGTTATGATAAAATTCCCTATGTGGGCCTGCTTTTCATCACCGGCCTCTGGAGGGACTAAGGCCGGCTCCTCGGAAGGTTCGGCTTGCTCCGGAAGATAACTGGCCTTCTCCCCAGACTCTTGCCTGGCCGGCGCAGGGGAGGAAGAGGGCACCGGTGGTTTGGGCCCGATCCGGGACCAAAACAGGAAAAAAGCGATGGTAAGAAAAAAAGCTAAGACCAATCTCTTTTCCATCTTATCTTAAGGGATCGACCCCTCCTTTGGCTAAAGGGTGGCAGCGCAGGATACGCCAGAAGGTCAACTTGCCGGCTTTAAAGAAAGGGTATTTTAAAAAGGCGGACTTAGCGTATTCGGAACAAGTCGGCGTATACACACACCGGCTGGGGAAGAGAGCGGAAAGGTTTTGATACATCCTTATAAGCACCAAAATGGCTTTATTCATAACTCCTTCGCTATAAAGATGTTATACGGCTAATTTCCTTCTTCCTTTCCGGCGTCTGCGGTTTAATAATTTTCTTCCCGCGGCGGTGGCCTTACGGGTTCTGAACCCATGCTTATTTTTGCGCTTTGTTTTTGTGGGGGTTCTTAATCCTTTCTTCACTGGCTTCAAACCTCCTGTTCCACCGGGTAACAGAGGAGATTTTAACACACTTGGGTCTAGTGTCAACCATTAAAAGTTATTGCAAAGAAGATTTATTGCGGTATAATTATTTTCGCCTCTCCGTACAGCTTGTGCATAAGCTGTGATTTTTGTGAAATAGGCTGACTACTTACCCGCTTTAAAAATGGCTGACCAAATCTGGCAAAATTGTAAGGAAAAACTCAAAAGCATTTTGGGTGAAACCTCTTTTGATACCTGGATTGCTCCGCTGAACCTCAAAAAAATAGACCACGTCTCTTTAACTCTGGAAGCGCCGGATGATTTTTTTAAAAATTGGGTGGAAACCCACCACCTCTCCCAGATAAAGCAGGCTTTGAACGAGACCGGGAAGGATAATCTGGAAATATCTTTCGAGGTGAATCCCGGCCTCCTCAAAAGAAAAACCAACAAGATTTTTAAAACCATTCAAAAAAACTTTCGCCAGGAACCCCAGGATTCTTTGCGCCTGAACTCGCGGTTTACTTTCGAGAATTTTGTTATTGGTTCTTCCAACCGGATGGCGCACGCGGCCGCCCTGGCTGTGGCCAACGCTCCCGGTAAATCCTATAACCCGCTTTTTATCTATGGTGGAGTAGGGCTGGGGAAAACCCATATCATGCAATCCATTGCCCACCACATTCTTTCCCAGAACCAGCAGTTAAAAATAAAGTACACCTCTTCGGAGAAATTCACCAACGAGCTCATAATGTCTATCCGCACCCGCTCTACCGAGAAATTCCGCAATAAATACCGGGGTATAGATATCCTTTTAATCGATGACATCCAGTTTCTTTCCGGGAAAGAAGCGGCCCAGGAAGAATTTTTCCACACCTTTAACACCCTGTACGATTACCACAAGCAAATCATCGTCTCTTCGGACCGGCCCCCCAAAGAGATCCCGCGCCTCGAAGAGCGGTTGGTTTCGCGCTTTAACTGGGGTCTGGTGGTAGATGTCCACCCCCCGGATTTTGAAACCCGGGTGGCTATTTTGCAGAAGAAACTGGAGAAAGACCCAATCAAGATAAACCCGGATGTGATTACTTTTATCGCTAAGAACATAACCACCAACATCCGGGAGTTGGAGGGGGCCCTGGTAAGAATAATCGCTTACTCCCTAATCGAAAACAAACCCATCGAAATCATTCTGGCCAAGGAGATTCTAAAGGATATGGTTAAGGAAATTTACCGGCGCTTAACCCCGGATGTAATTTTAGAAAAGGTAGCTGTTTTTTTTGAAATCACTAAAGAAGACCTGAAAAAAAACAAAAGAACCAAGGCTTTGGTGCTGCCCCGTCAAATCGCCATGTATTTAGTCCGGGAGTTAACTGAGCTGTCCCTGCCCGAAATCGGGGGGGTTTTTGGGGCGAAACACCACACCACCGTTCTTTATGGCTGTAAAAAAATTAAAGCCAGCCTCCGGAGAGACGAGAAGCTTAAACTTACTATTAACACCCTTGCACAGGAAATCAAAGGGGCTTGAGGAAAAAATGTGAATGAATATTTGTTTTTTGTGGTGATTTTGGTAAAATATTTTTTCCTTAACATATTTTACAGACACTACTATTACTACTACTAATTTCTATGAAAATAAATATAGAAAAGAACCTTTTAGTCGATGCTCTTAATAAGATAGTCGGCCCAACCACAACTAAACAAAACTTCCCTATTTTAAGCAGTGTTTTACTTCTTGCCGAGGAGAACAAAGTAAAATTCACCACCACCGATCTGGATGTAAGTATTATGGCTTTGCAGGAAGCGGAGGTAAAGGAATCAGGAACAATAGCCGTTCCTATGAAACGGTTTTTTTCTATCGCCCGCGAACTACCTTCGGAAAAGGTGAAGATAGAAAAGGTGAAAAACAACCTTTTAATAAACTGTGGAAAGGTTGAGGTTAAAATAAACACCTTAGACCCCAAAGAATTCCCGCAAGTGCAGGAAGCGAAAGGGGTGTCTTTAATCAAGCTCGACCCCCAAACAACCGAAGAAATGATTCGGCTCACCTCTTTTTCTGTGGGGTATGAAGACGTGAATTACGTTTTAAACGGAATATTTTTTGAATTGATGGAGAACAAGATAACCCTGGTTTCCACAGATGGTAAAAGGC
This sequence comes from uncultured Planctomycetia bacterium, assembly GCA_964420965.1. Lineage (GTDB taxonomy): Bacteria > Omnitrophota > Gorgyraeia > Duberdicusellales > 4484-171 > CAYQUQ01. The sequence goes on from CAYQUQ010000010.1 coordinate 9,552, forward strand.
TTTCCGTGATTAAGAGAAGCTTACCCCCCAATCAACCGGCAATAAAAACAAAAATATCTTTTATCCTCCCCGTGAGGGCAGTAAACGAACTATATAAATTAGTAAAAAACAAAGAAGAAAACATATTTATGTTTGTAGAAGATAACCGGGTGGGGTTCGACTGCAAAGACACCCAGTTTATAGCCCGGCCCATCGAGGGGGAGTTCCCTAATTATGCTCAGTATATACCCGGGGAGACTAAAGATAAGCTGAGGGCCGACCGGAAAGAATTACTCTCGGCCCTGCGAAGGGCCAATCTGCTTTCAACCCCCGATTATCAAGGGGTTAAGCTAGAGCTAAGAAAAAACACCCTGGTTGTTTACAAAAGCACGCCTCAACTGGGTGAGGTAAAAGAGGAGCTGGATGTCAAATATGAGGGGGCCAACCTAGAGATCGGGTTCAACCCCAACTACTTAACCGACATTCTCAAAAACCTAGAAGATGAAGGGGTTTGTTTTTCTTTTTTTGGCGCGGATAAACCGGCGGTTTTAAAAAGAGAAGACCACATTTATTTACTTCTTCCGATGAAGACATAAATGTCCACACACATAAAGCAGCTTATCGATGAGTTTTTAAGAAAAAGCCGGAAGAAGGGCGATTACAAAAATCAGATCGAGAAAACAGTAGACGGTTTCTTAGGCAAAGAGACCCGAAAGCACATTTGGGTAAAAAAGATCATCGGGGGGCGGCTGGTCTTTAATTCCGATTCCTCAAGCTCGATTTATAACTTCAGCCTTAAAAAAGAAGAACTACTTAAGGAGCTCAAGAAAAAACACCCGGAGATAAAAAAAATCGAAATCCGGATCGGCGAAAAATGAAACAAGGACAGAAATACGACGCTACCACCATTCAGGTCCTCGGCGGGATCGAAGCGGTACGGAAAAGGCCGGCGATGTATATCGGCGACACCGCTTCCCGGGGGTTGCACCACCTAGTGTACGAGGTGGTGGACAATTCTATCGACGAAGCTTCCGCGGGTTTTTGTAACAAAATAAAAGTTACCATCCATACTGACAACAGTGTTTCTGTGGAAGATAACGGCCGGGGGATCCCGGTCGGCACCCACAAAAAATTGAAGAAGCCGGCCCTGGAGGTTGTGCTGACCACCCTTCACGCCGGCGGTAAATTTGACCACCGGGCTTACAAAGTAAGCGGCGGCTTGCACGGAGTGGGGGTGAGTGTGGTTAACGCTCTGAGTTCTTGGCTCGAGGCAGAGGTAAAAAGGGAGGGCAAGGTATATCACCAGAGTTTTGAAAGAGGGCAGACCAAGACCAAAATAAAAACCCTCGGCAAAGCAAAAACCACCGGGACAAAAATTACCTTTAAACCCGACGAGGAAATCTTTTCGGTCAACGAGTTTTCTTTCGATGTCCTCTCGCAAAGGTTAAGAGAGCTGGCCTTTCTGAACAAAGAAATCGAAATTGCCTTAAGCGACGAACGTAAAAATAAAGAAACCATCTTTAAGTTTAAAGGTGGGGTTGTTTCTTTTATTGAATACCTCAACCGCAACAAAGAACCTTTACATAAGAAAATAATTTATTTCCAGAGAGAAAAAGAAGGCGTCCATGTCGAGGGCGCGCTCCAGTATAACAACGCCTATAAGGAAACTATTTATTCTTTCGCTAATAATATTAATACTATTGAGGGCGGAACGCATTTAAGCGGGTTTAAAACCGCTTTAACCCGGGCCTTAAACCAGTATGCCAAGGGAAAAAATCTGCTTAAGAATTTAAACAACGTTGCCGGAGACGACACCCGGGAAGGTGTCTGCGCGGTGGTGAGCGTAAAGATACCCAATCCGCAATTTGAAGGGCAGACCAAAACCAAACTCGGCAATTCCGAGGTCGAGGGTACGGTCAGCTCAATTGTTTTCGAAGCGCTGAGTTCTTTTTTTGAAGAAACGCCTTCGGTAGCTAACAAGATAGTGCAGAAGGCGATTCTGGCCGCGCAAGCCCGGGAAGCAGCGCGAAAAGCCCGGGAACTTACGCGCCGTAAGGGCGCTTTAGATTCGGCCAGCCTGCCCGGTAAGCTGGCCGATTGTTCGGAAAGAAACCCGGAGTTTGCCGAAATTTATATCGTGGAAGGGGAGTCCGCCGGGGGGTCGGGGAAACAAGCCCGGGACCGGAATTTCCAGGCGATACTGCCCATAAAAGGAAAGATCCTCAACGTAGAAAAAGCGCGGCTGGATAAGGTTTTGAGCAGCGAAGAGGTGCGCACGATCATTTCCGCGTTAGGAACCGGCGTGGGCAACGACTTTGATATTTCCAAGCTCCGTTACCACAAAGTGATTATCATGGCCGACGCCGACGTGGATGGTTCGCATATCCGCACGCTGATCTTAACCCTTTTCTACCGCCATATGCTGCAGCTGGTGGAGGAAGGGTTCGTGTATATCGCCCAGCCGCCTTTATACCGGATCAAAAAGAAGAACTGGGAAGAATACATACACACCGAAAAGGAAATGAACGAGATCGTCCTTTCCCTGGGCACTAAAGCCGCTCAGCTGGAGAAACCCGGGAAACCGGGGAAGAAATTTACCCAGAAAGAGCTGGAGAAAATCATCAAGGGGATCATCGGCATCGAGCAACTGGAACTGTCTTTGGAGCGTAAAGGGATCCCCTTTAAGCAATATATCGCGGCTATCGACCAGAAGAAAAAGAAATACCCGGCGCATAAGATTTCGGTGCAGCGCAAACCGGTTTTTGTTTTAGACGAAGATGAATTAGAAGCTTACGGGGAGATCGAAGAGCTGGATCACATCGAGATTTATGAATCCCACGAAATACGCAAGATCGACGAAAGCCTGATTAAGGCCGGGGTTTCCGTAAAAGAGTATGGGCCTCAGGGGAAAGACCTCTTTGTCCTGGTGAATAACGAAACCGAAGAGGAGGCACGGTGTAATAATCTAAAAGCGGTGTTGGAAGAGATACGTAAATTAGCCACTAAAGGAATGACCGTTCAGCGTTATAAAGGTTTGGGGGAAATGAACCCCGGGCAGTTATGGGAAAGCACCATGGACCCTCGGAAACGGACCTTAATCCGGGTAACCCTGGAAGATACCGTAGAGGCGGACAGCATTTTTACTATTTTGATGGGCAGCCAGGCTGAACCTCGGAGGGAGTTTATCCAGGAGCACGCCCACGAAGTAAAGAATCTGGATATATAATTTTATGGCCGAACATGTTCAAGAAAAAATCATTGATAAATACCTCGAAGAGGAGATGAAAGATTCCTACCTCTCTTACGCCATGAGCGTAATTGTGGGTAGAGCCCTCCCTGATGTGAGAGACGGTTTAAAGCCGGTGCAGCGGCGGATCCTTTACGCCATGCACGAATTGCATTTGCGTTATAACCAGCCTCACAAAAAAAGCGCCCGGGTAGTCGGAGAAGTATTGGGTAAATTCCACCCTCACGGGGACATCGCCGTCTACGACGCCCTGGTCAGAATGGCCCAGGATTTTTCTCTGCGCTATCCGGTAATCGACGGGCAGGGAAATTTCGGGTCCATCGACGGAGACCCGCCGGCGGCCATGCGCTATTCCGAAGCCCGGATGTCTCGGATAACCGATTATATCCTGCAGGATATCGACAAAAAGACGGCGAATTTCTTCCCTAACTTTGACAACTCCCTGGTCGAACCGGAAGTGCTCCCTTCGGTGTTGCCGAATATGCTGCTTAACGGAGCCAGCGGTATCGCCGTGGGTATGGCCACCAACATCCCGCCGCACAATTTAACCGAGGTTTGCGACGCGGTAGCCTATTTAATTGACCATCCCAGTGCTTCCGTAAAGGAGCTTTATAAATACGTGCGTGGCCCGGACTTTCCCACCGGGGGGATAATCTGCGGTAAAACCGACATCCTGAAGATGTATAAAGAGGGGAGGGGGAAGCTTACCGTAAGAGCTAAGACAGCCGTCGAACGCGAGCGGGGGCGAAACCAGATTATTATCAGCGAAATTCCCTATCAGCTTAATAAAACCACCCTTTTAGAGCAGATCGCCAACCTGATTAATAACAAGAGGGTGGAAGGAATCTCGGATTTAAGGGATGAATCCGACAAGGACGGCATCCGCATCGTTTTGGAACTTAAACGCGATACCCAGGCCGAGATAGTTTTAAACCGCCTTTATAAACACACCAGTATGGAAACCACCTTCGGGGCTATTTTCCTCTGCCTGGTAAACCGCAAACCCCAGACGCTCGACCTTAAAGAGATGCTTTTCAGCCATATCCACTTCCGCAAAGAAGTTATTGTGAGAAGGTGTAAATTTGAATTAGAAAAGGCAGAAAGACGGGCCCATATTTTAGAAGGGCTGAAGATCGCGCTTAAATTTCTAGATAAGGTCGTGGAGATTATCAAAAAATCCAAAGACCCCCAGAGTGCGAAAGAAGCCTTGATCAAAAAATTTAAGCTCAGCGCTGTCCAGGCCCAGGCTATTCTGGAAATGCAGTTGCAGCGGCTCTGCGCCCTGGAGAGGAAAAAGATAGATCAGGAGTACCTGGAGCTGCTTAAACGCATCGAGTATTTAAGATCTATTCTGGCTTCGGAAAAAAGGCAGGAGGCTCTGATCAAGGAAGAGCTCAAAGAGCTAAAAGATAAATTTGCCGACCCCCGGCGCACGGAGATTGTAGCCCAGAAAGAGGAGATTGAGATCGAGGATTTAATCGTCGAAGAGGACATGGTGGTGAGCGTAACCGGCTCCGGGTACATAAAGCGGATGCCGCTAACCACCTATAGGCAGCAGAGAAGAGGAGGCCGGGGAGTGGCCGCCATGAGCACTGCTGAAACCGATTTCGTGGAACATCTTTTCGTCGCTTCCAGCAAAGAAACGCTTTTATTTTTTACCGATCAGGGTAAAGTTTACCCGCTTAAGACCTATGAGGTTCCTACCGGATCCAGAACATCCAAGGGCCGGGCCATTGTCAATCTTTTAGCCTTAGCCGGCAAGGAAAAAGTCACCGCCGTTTTGTCGGTTATTGAATTCAGCCCGGACAGCTTTATCTTTATGGCCACCCAGCAGGGGATGGTTAAGCGGTCGTCTTTGGGGCTCTTTTCCAATATTCGTAAAAGCGGCATCGTGGCCATCACCCTGGATAAAGCCGACAGTTTGGTCGGAGCCGAGATTTGCAGCGAAAAAGAAGAGGCGATTTTGGCCACCGAGAAGGGCCTTTCGATAAGATTCAAGGTGAAAGACATCCGGCCCACGGGGAGACAGTCGCAAGGAGTCCGGGGGGTAAGGTTGTCCAAAGCCGACATCGCTTTGGGGATGGTTTTAGTCAAGGGCACGCTCAAGAAAGAAGATATTTATTTGCTTACCGCCACCGAAAACGGGTATGCGAAAAGAACCGTCATCGCCGAGTACCGTCTGCAGTCCCGGGGGGGCAAGGGGGTTACCAACATAAAGCTTTCCGCTAAAATCGGAAAGGTCAAGGGGTTGATCCCGGTAAAATCCGACGATGAAATCATGTGCATTACTCAGAAGGGCATTCTTATCCGCAGTAAAATTAAAGACATTCGCGTTTCCGGCCGCTCCACCCAGGGAGTGAGAATAATTAACTTGGAAAAAGGCGATAAGCTCTCCAGCATAGCCCGGATAGTCCCTGAAGAGTAAGGCCGCTCTATACGCGGGCAAAACCATAAAAGGGTTATTGACAAATTAGATTCAGGATTTAGAATAAGAACACTTTTTGCAATACGCTGGTTACGACCCCATCGTCTAGCCTGGTTAGGACATGGGCCTTTCGAGCCTATGACGCCGGTTCAAATCCGGCTGGGGTCGTTTTAGTTTCCGGGGGCCGCAAGCCGGATGGCAGAACAAAAAAAACTCAAAAAGAGCCCCGTACCGCTCGGGGTCATGGTTTTGGGGGGGTTGAATTGCCTTTTTGGCCTATCCACCCTGGCCAGCTACTTTAAAATTACCCCCGAAAGCTTCGCCCGGTTTTCGGAGCTGCTGCGGGACAGAAATCTTTCGCAACAAATCACCTTCCAGCAATTTAAAGCGTCGGGGAGAATATTTCTTCTTATATCTCTGGCATTTCTGGTCAGCGGGGCCGGGGTTATCCTGAAAAAAGAATGGGCCCGCAAGATCCTTCTTTATTTTTCGTTCGCCGCTATCGCGATGATGTTTCTGGCCTCCTTGGCCCAGCCGGGCGCAATCGGATTTTTCATTGTTTACATCGCTTACTTTGGGATCACCATTTTTTATTTCACCAACAAAAAAGTGGAGAGCTATTTTACCGCACCGGCCGGAACCCCCCCCGAGGAGCGCGGCCGATAATGTGTGGCATTTTTGGCTATACCGGTAAAGGCCTCGCTTACGCTTCCCTCCTCGAGGGTCTTTCCCGCCTGGAATATCGGGGGTATGATTCCTGCGGTATGGCGGCAGTGAACAAGAATAAACTTTTCTTAAGAAAACGGGCCGGCAAGATCAACCAGCTTAAATCCGACCTGCAAAATATTTTAAGCGCAGAAACCACACTTGCCCTGCTGCATACCCGCTGGGCCACTCACGGCCGGCCGAACAGGGCTAATGCCCACCCGCACTGGGGCTGCGACCGGAGAATAGCCGTAGTGCACAACGGCATTATCGAAAACTTTCTTCAGCTTAAGCAAGAGCTAAAAGCACAAGGGCATAAGTTTTTAAGCGAGACTGACAGCGAAGTGGTGGCGCATCTGATTGAGAAATTCTATCGCCGCTCTTTAACCGAGGCGGTTTTTAAAACGGTGGATAAATTAAAAGGGTCTTTTGCCCTGGGCGTTATCGCTTTAAGGGAACCGGATAAACTTATTGCCGCCAGAAAGGACAGCCCTTTGATTATCGGCCGGGGCCCGAAGGGCTTATTTTTAGCTTCCGATATGCCGGCCTTATTAACCTTCAGTAAGCAGGCGGTTTATTTGAAAAACAGAGAAGTAGCAGTTTTGACCGGGGGGAAGATAAATCCCGTTAGAAAATACCCCGGGGCAGGCTGCGCGGTATTTTCTAACGGGATAAATATTTTTGATTTTAAAAAGAAGCCGGTCCGCCCGGCGCTGGAAACGGTTAAGCTGAAGCCGGAGGCCGCCGAGAAGAAAGGATACCCGCATTTTATGCTCAAAGAGATTTTTGAACAGCCCCGGGTTTTGGACCGGATATTTTCTTTATACTCTCCGGGGCAGAAGATTCATTTTCCGCAAATGCGGCTTCCCGGCAAGTTTTTAAAAAGCATCGACAAAATCTACGTAACTGCCTGCGGGACAGCTTATCACGCCGGGTATGTGGCTAAATATTTTTTGGAAAAAACTTGCCCCTTAAGTTTAGAAATCGACACTTCTTCCGAGTTTCGCTATCGTAAACTGAGCCTGGATAGGAACAGCCTCCTGATTGCTATTTCCCAATCCGGGGAAACAGCCGATACCCTGGCGGCGGTAAGGGAGGCTAAAAAATGCGGGGCAAAGATTTTAAGTATCTGCAATGTTTTAGGCTCGAGCCTGGTTAAAGAAAGTGACGGCTTTATCGCTACCCTGGCCGGACCGGAGATCGGAGTTGCTTCTACCAAGGCTTATACCGCACAGGTGTGCTGTCTGTATCTGTTTTCGCTTTATCTGGCCCGGCTTAAAGGGAGTCTTAACGCTAAAAACCAGAGGGCGATATTAAATAGTTTAAAAAGAATCCCCGATTACCAAGGGAAGATTTTAAAGAAAGCGGCGGATATAAAAAAAATCGCCCGCGCGTTTTCCCGGCTGGGATCGTTTTTATTTTTGGGCCGCGGCATTAACTACCCCTCGGCCTTGGAAGGCGCGCTTAAGCTCAAAGAAATTTCTTATATTCCCGCTGAGGGCTATCCGGCCGGGGAGATGAAGCACGGCCCGATTGCCCTTATCGATGAGTACCGGGCCGTGGTCTGTATTGCTCCCCGGGACGAGCTGCACGAAAAAATGGTTTCTAACATGCAGGAGGTCAAGGCGCGCAAGGGAAAAATCCTGGCTATTTTAAACTGCGCCGATAACGAAGCCCACAGTTTAAGCCACAAGGTAATTTGTATCCCCCCCATTGACGTACCGGATTTAAACCCGCTTTTGGTGGCGGTGGCTTTACAACTCTTTGCTTATTTCGTGGCCAAAAACTTAGGCTGTGAAATCGACCAACCCCGCAATCTAGCCAAGTCAGTCACTGTTGAATAAATGCTGTATATAGTCGCTACTCCCATCGGAAATTTAGAGGACATTACCTTAAGGGCTGTGCGGGTATTAAAAGAAGTTGATCTGATTCTTTGCGAAGATACTCGAAAGGCAGGGTTTCTGCTTAAGCGCCTGGGATTAAAAAAGCCTTTAGTTAGTTTTTTCGAACACAACGAAGTAAAAAAAATACCGCAAGTAATCGCGGAGCTGGAAAAGGGTAATAAAATAGCCTTGATCTCTTCGGCGGGCACGCCGACTATTTCCGATCCTGGCTATAAACTGGTCAGAGAGTGCAGAAAGAACGGCCTGCCGGTAACTGCTCTGCCCGGCCCGGCCAGCATAATTTGCGCCCTTTGTTTAACCTCTTTGCCCCATGATAAGTTTGCTTTCTTAGGATACTTACCCAAGAAGAAGAATGAACGGAAGAGGATACTTAAGAAAGCCAAAGATGCGAATCTAACCTGTGTATTCTTTGAGTCTCCTTTCCGGCTCACCCGGGCGCTAAAAGACTGCCTGGCTATCCTCGGTAATCAAAAGGCGGCGGTAGCCCGGGAACTGACCAAGAAATTTGAGACGGTGGTGGAACTGCCCCTGGAAGAGCTTTTAGCTTACTTTGAGCAGAAGAAGCCCCGGGGCGAAGTCATCCTAATAATTAATTCGGGACAGACCCCAAATCAGGGTCTGCCCCGAATTTCTTCTTGACACCCCTTGATTTATAAGGTATACAATAAGTAACCTTTAAGTCGGTCCGGCGAGGCTGATAAGGAGTGTGATGGATATTAGAAAGAGAACTGGATACTTAACCCGTTCTAGCGCAAAAAGTTAGGGCGGGTTTTTTTTATGCCTTACCTAAAGCGAAAAAAAATAATTTCCGGCCAAGACTTAAAGCGGATGCTTTACCGCTTAACGCACCAAATTCTGGAGAAGAATCTGGTCCCTGCGGAATTAGTCTTAATCGGTATTCAGACCCGGGGGGTGTATCTGGCTCAAAGAATCCAGGCCGCGATCGAGGAGATTGAAAAAATAAAAATTCCCCTGGGGATCCTCGGCATCACCCTTTATCGTGATGATTTAACTGTCATTGGCCCGAAGCCGGTGGTTAAAGAGACAAAAATGAATTTTGATCTCAACGATAAGCGGGTGATTCTGGTCGATGACGTTCTTTTTACCGGCCGGACCGTCCGGGCGGCTTTAGACGAAATGATGGATTTTGGGCGGCCCAAAGGGATTGAACTTTTAGTTTTGGTAGATAGAGGGCATCGCGAACTGCCGATACGGGCCGATTTCGTGGGCAAAAATATTCCCACCTCCCGCAAGGAAGCGGTAGAGGTGAGATTAAAAGAGATTGACGGCGAGGACGAAGTGGTGATTACGCAAAGACAATGAGCTGGCGACGAAAAGATTTATTGGGTTTAGAAGAGCTAAAACGGGAAGAGATCGAGCAGATTCTCTCTACCGCCGAGTCATTTAAAGAAGTTACCACCCGGGAAATCAAAAAGGTGCCGGCGCTGCGCGGCAAGACCGTAGTCAATTTATTTTATGAACCCTCTACCCGAACCCGGATTTCTTTCGAGGTGGCGGCAAAGCGGCTCTCGGCGGATGTGATAAACATCCACACCGAGGCTTCCAGCGTGAAAAAAGGAGAGACCCTAATCGACACCGGGAGAAACATCGAAGCTTTAAAGGTCGATATTATCGTGGTTCGGCACCGCGCCTCCGGAGCAGCCACCATGCTGGCCCGGCATGTCGAGGCCAATGTAGTTAATGCCGGCGACGGCTGGCACGAGCATCCGACCCAGGCCTTGCTGGATATGTTTACCTTAAAAGAGAAGACCGGCCGGATTGAAGGACTTAAGGTGAGTATCGTCGGCGATATTGCCCATTCCCGGGTGGCGCGTTCGAATATCTGGGGGTTGACTAAACTGGGAGCGAAAGTAACTTTGTGCGCTCCCCCCATGCTGATCCCGCCGGGAATAGAAGAAACCGGGGTCAGGGTTACCCACCACGTGGATGACGCCCTCAAAGAAGCGGATGCGGTTAATGTTCTCCGCATGCAATTCGAACGGGACGATAAAGGGGCTTTCCCTCAGGCTTTGGAGTATTTTAAAACCTTCGGCATTACCAGAGAAAGATTGGCTAAGGCCAAAAAGGATATCCTGGTTATGCACCCCGGACCGATTAACCGCGGGATTGAGATGTCCAGTGAAGTCGCCGACGGGGCCAATTCAGTTATTCTCGAGCAGGTTACTAACGGCATTGCCGTGAGAATGGCCGTGCTTTATCTGGTCTCTTTGGCCCGGGAAGTAAAAGATGAAGTTATTGATTAAAAACGGACGGGTTATCGACCCCGCAAACAACCGCGATGCGGTCAGCGACGTTCTTATCCAGAACGGTAAAATATCCCGGGTGGAAGCCAGCATTTCCGGCAGTGCCGACAAAGTGATCGAGGCTGCGGATAAAATAGTGATACCCGGGCTAATCGACATGCACGTGCACTTAAGAGAACCGGGGCGGGAAGATAAGGAGACTATTGCCAGCGGAACAAAAGCCGCTCTCAAAGGAGGGGTTACTACCCTCCTGGCTATGCCCAACACCCAGCCCCCGATAGATAATCAAGAATCGGCCCGCTTGCTCAAGAGCATAATTAAAAAAGAGGCCCAAATGAATGTCCTTCTGTCCGGGGCAATCACCCGGGAAAGGCTGGGGGAGCAGTTAAGCGATATCGAAAATTTAGCCCGGGAAGGGGTAGTAGCGGTTAGTGATGACGGTTCTTCCGTAGACAGCCCGGAGCTAATGAGGCGAGCCCTTAAGAAAGCCCAGGCGGCCGGAATTTTAGTTATCTGCCATTGCGAGGACAAAGCCCTTTCTAAAGGAGGGCTGGTAAACTTAGGGTTTACTTCCACCCGGCTGGGCTTAAGAGGGATTTCTAAGGAGTCGGAGTACCAAAGAATAGCCCGGGATATTGCCCTGGCCCAGGAAGAAAACGCGAAAGTGCATATAACCCACGTAAGCTGCAAAGAGTCGGTGCAGATAATCGCGCAGGCCAAGAAAAAAGGGGTGGCGGTAACTGCCGATACGGCTCCGCACTATTTTTCTTTGGACGAGCAAGCCCTGTTAGAGTTTGATACCTACATGAAAATAAATCCGCCCCTGCGGGGCAAAGACGATGTGGAGAGTTTAAAGCAGGCGCTTAAAGAGGGGACACTCGATGCAATCGCTTCCGATCACGCCCCTCATACCGACAACGAAAAGGATATTGAATTTGAACGCGCCGCCTTCGGCGCCACGGGCTTAGAGACCGAACTGGCTGTGGCTGCTACCGAATTAATCGAGGAAGGCTTATTGAGCTGGCCGGAGTTAATCGCTAAAGTTGCTTTAAATCCGGCCCGAATCCTGGGGATAAATAAGGGAACTTTAAGTGTGGGGACCGATGCCGATCTGGCCATAGTTTCGCCCCGGGAAGAATGGACGGTCGGAAAAGAAGACTTAGTTTCTAAATCTAAAAATTCCTGCTTTCTGGGCAAGACCCTCAGAGGCGTTGTCGAATATACCATCTATCAAGGCAAAACAGCCTATACAAGATGAAGTTCATCTTGACCAAAGAGCTGGGCCGGCTTTCGCGCTGGCTGCGCATCTTGGGTTTCGACACCATTTATTACCGCGGCGATACTTTAGGAACCTTAATCATCCAGGCCTTAAGAGATAACCGCACCATCATCACCCGCAGAAAGGATATAAAACATTTACAAAAATGCACAGTGGTGGTAGACTCGAATAAACTTTACGCTCAATTGCAAGAAGTGAAGGATAAACTCAGCTTAAAAATAGATAAGGAGAAGATGTTTACGCGCTGCACCTTGTGCAATCGAGAGCTCAAAGAAGTGGAAAAAGAGAAGGTAAAAAAACTCATCCCCGAATATGTGTACCAGCATCAGAAACTTTTCCGGTATTGTTCCGCCTGCAATAAAGTTTACTGGGCCGGCAGCCATTGGGGGAACGTCAGCGAAGTCATCGCTAAACTATAGAAGCGGATTCCCGCGGATTTAAACGCGGATATACGCTCAGCGCGTATATCCGCTTCTAAAAAAGATGTTTGTAGCCGACTTACATATTCACTCCAAATATTCCCGGGCCACTTCCCGGGATATGGATATTCCTAACCTGACCCGCTGGGCCGGGTTTAAGGGCGTAACCCTTTTAGGAACCGGGGACTTTACACACCACCTCTGGCTTCAGGAGCTCAAAAGACATCTTCAACCTGAAGAAAAGACCGGATTATATACACATCAAAACATACATTTTATTCTTTCGGCCGAAATATCCAGTATTTATTCTCAGGGCGGCCGGGGTTACCGGGTGCATAACGTGGTGATTGCACCCTCCTTTGCGGTGGTAGAAGAGATAAACAAGATGCTTTCTACTTACGGCAATATTGCTTCTGACGGCCGGCCCATCCTGGGTTTAAGCTGTAAGAAATTAGCCGAAGAGCTGTTCCGGATATCCGCGGATATAATGCTCATCCCGGCCCACATCTGGACCCCCTGGTTTTCGGTTTTCGGTTCCAACTCCGGGTTTAATTCTCTGGAGGAAGCTTTTGGTAAATACACCGGCAGGATAACCGCCTTAGAAACCGGGTTGAGCAGTGATCCGGCCATGAACTGGATGGTTTCGGCGCTGGATAAATTTTCTTTAGTTTCTAATTCCGATTCCCACTCTCCCTCGCGGATCGCCCGGGAAGCCAATGTTTTTGGTTGCGAGCTTAATTACTGGGAGATAAAAAAAGTTTTAGAGGAGAAAGACAAAAGTAAGTTTCTTTATACTCTGGAATTCTTTCCCGAAGAAGGGAAATATCATTTTGATGGCCACCGCAATTGCCAGATAAGGTTACATCCTAAAGAAACCAAAGAGCGTAACGGTGTCTGCCCGAGCTGCGGCCGCTCCTTAACTAAAGGCGTATTGGGGAGAGTGGCCGAATTAGCCGACCGGGAAGAAGGGTTTATTCCCGAAGGGGCTATTCCCTATAAAAGCCTGGTTTCTTTGGACGAAATAATCGCCGAAGCCAAAGGGGTTAATAAAGGAACCAAGCAGGTGGCCGCCGAATACGCGAACTTAATCGGCACTTTTGGTTCGGAATTCCATATTCTGGTGGAGGTCGAGGAGAAAGATTTATTTTCTCAGGCCCCGGAAAAAATCGCCGCGGGCATAAAGAAAGTCCGGGAGAAAAAATTAAAGATTCTTCCCGGATACGACGGCGAATACGGGACGATTAAGATCTTCGGCGTGGAAGAAAAGAAAGAGGATCAATTAACCCTTTTCTAAACCGAGGGGGAAGCTATGAATATAGCCGTGATTTTTCATTCTTTTTCCGGCAACACCTTACGGGCGGCTTTGTTTCTCCGGGGTAAACTAAACGCGAAAGGCTTAAAGGCCGATTTAATCAGTTTGCAGGCCAAAAAAAGGGAAACTAATTTCTTTAAGCAGTGCGTTCAGGCAGCCTTAAAGAAAATCCCCGAGCTTACGGAATGCGATCATGATCTTAAGGAGTACGCTGTGGTTATCTTCGCGGCTCCGGTCTGGGCTTTCACGATTACCCCGCCGCTGCGCAGCTTTTTAAAAGAGATAAAGAGCCTGGACGGGAAAAAGGTAGCTTGTTTTTTAACTTACGGCAGCGGGGCCGGGGCCAAGAGGGCTTTAAGGGAATTGGAAGGAAAGGTAACCGCGAAAGGGGCGACTCTTTTCTTTTCCCGGAACATTTCCGGGTTTAAAACCGGGGACAAAGCCCATTTAGAGGAGGAATTCAGGCCGTTGATAGAGGCGCTTAACCCTTGATATAATTCGTCCCTGTAGCTCAACGGACAGAGCGTTGGCCTCCGGAGCCAAAAATGCAGGTTCGATTCCTGCCAGGGACATTTAAAAAGTCATAAGTCATAAGTCATAAGTTGTGGGGGAATTGTGAATATTGCGGTAATCGGCGGGCATAGTTGCGGGGAAGAAATATATCAACTCGCTTATGAGACCGGCCGACTCATTGCTCAAGAAGGCTGGATTCTGGTTTGCGGAGGCCGGGGGGGAGTTATGGAGGCAGCCTGTAAAGGCGCAAAAGAAGAAGGGGGCCTCACCGTAGGCATTCTCCCGGGTTCGGATCCGGCCGAAGCCAATGATTATGTCGAGGTAAAAATACCCACCGGGTTAGGCTACGCCCGCAATGCTCTGGTGGTCCGAGCCGCGGAGGTGGCCATCGCCATTGACGGCCGGGAAGGAACTTTATCCGAAATCGCCTTTTCGCTCTGTGAGAGCAAGACGGTGCTCGGCCTTAAAACCTGGGATATCGACGGGGTGGTCGAAATCGGCTCGCCCGCGGATGCAATAAACTATATAAAAGAAAACTATGCTTAATAAAGCCGAAATCCGGCAGCTCATCGAAACCAAAGGCCTCGTTGAGGGCTACATGAATTTAGACCAGCAGCTCACTCCCAACGGATTTGACTTAACCGCGGGGAAGGTTTTTGAGTTTACCTCTCTGGGCTCGCTGGATTTCTCCAATAAAGAAAGGGTTGTCCCCGCCGGTAAAGAAATTATTGCGCAGAAGGCCGACCCCGCGGATAAATTCGGCTGGTGGGATTTAAAGGCAGGAATTTATAAAGTAAGAACCAATGAGGCGGTAAACCTCCCCAACAACCTGGCCGCTTTAGCCTTCAGCCGGACCTCTCTTTTGAGGATGGGTGCGTTTACCCAGCACGGGGTCTGGGACGCCGGCTTTAGCGGAAAGGGCGAATTCGTTCTGGCGGTGGGAAATGTTTCGGGAATAAAAATAAAACAAAACGCCCGCATCGCCCAGTTAATATTTTATCGGGTCGAGGAGACCGAAGAGTATAAAGGAATATATAAGGATTTAAAATAAAAAGAGCCGAGGAGAGAGTGTGGAAGAAGGAAAGTTCGATTTTAAATCAGTCAGCGAAGAAGAAGACAAGCTCGACTACGATAATTTAGTGTCTTGTCCGCATTGCCAAAAATCGATCGCTGCCGACGCTACCCTGTGCTACTTTTGTGGCGCCGAAGTTAACTTAAGCCGCAAGCGTCCGTTATCGGCGGTCTGGATAGCCATCGCCGTGGTCTTTATCTTAGGACTGATCTTTCTTTCAGCCGGCTAAAGGACATGAAGACGGTTGAAATAGCCACTGCCGAAAGGTGCGAATTTATCGACATCACCGCTAAGGCCGAGAGTGCGGTTCGCGAGGCCAAAGCCGCTTCCGGCCTTTGCCTCATATTTTGCCCCCATACCACCGCGGCCTTAACCATAAACGAAAACGCCGACCCTTCGGTCCAGAAAGATATCCGTAACCACTTAGAAGAACTGGTCCCCGAGGGAAAAGGCTATGCTCATGGTGAAGGCAATTCCGATTCCCACATAAAAAGTTCTCTTCTCGGCCCGTCCTTAAGCGTCATCGTCGCAGACGGGAAGCTGGTTTTAGGGACCTGGCAGGGAATTTATTTCTGCGAATTCGACGGCCCCAGACGTAGAAAAGTTTACATTAAGATTATTAAAGAAAACTAAGGAAGGTATGCCCGAGTTACCCGAAGTTGAAACCATCAAACGGGAGTTAGAAAAGAAGATTTTGGGAAAGAAAATAACCGAGGTAAAGGTTATTAGACCTAAAGTAATCAAGGAGCCTTCCGTAGATAAATTTGAGCAGGGCTTAACCGGAGAGGCCCCTGAGGAAATTATACGAAAAGCCAAGGTCCTCATAATAAAATTCGGGGAACAGAAATTCTTAATAATCCACTTAAGAATTACCGGCTGGCTTTTATACGGGAGAAAAGAAGAAGAAAAAGCCCGGCTGGTTTTTCGGTTTTCGGACGCAAGCTGCCTGAACTACATGGACTCACGGCTATTGGGGGAGCTGCGGCTGAGAGGCGACTGGCGGGATTTAAAATTTATCCAAAGCTTAGGACCGGAGCCTTTCGAAATAAGCCTGACTGATTTCGGAAGAATAATAAGAAATCGAACAACAAGGATAAAAGTGCTGCTCCTGGATCAGAGCGTAATTGCCGGCATCGGAAACATCTATGCCCAGGAGGCTCTTTTTTTAGCCGGGATCGACCCCCGGCGCCCGGCAAACAGTTTGAGAAAGGCGGAAAGCAAACGGCTTTACCAGAAAATTATTTCCGTGCTCGAAGAAGGAATTAAATTCCGCGGCTCTTCCGTTGATTCCTATCGCAATACCGCCGGCGATAAAGGCGGAATGGAGGAGAGATTAAAGGTCTACGGGCGGAAAAAAGAGCCCTGCCGGGTTTGCGGCCGGCCGTTGCAAAAAATAGCTTTGGGCGGGCGGGGAACCTGCTTTTGTCCCCACTGCCAGAAATAAAAAGAATGCTCCATGCCGCTTTTGGACAAAATAAACAGACTTAAACCGCAGAACAAATTCATTCTCTTTCTGGCGGTCTATTTTTTGCTGCATCTTTTAGTCAGGGTGGCGATTTCCGATTCGGTCGAGTTTGACGAGGCCGAACAAATCCTCTTTTCTCAGCAGTTAAGCTTAGGCTACGGCTCCCAGCCGCCGCTTTACGAGTGGCTTCAGAAGGCAGTTTTTACTGTTTTCGGGCTGAATATTTTTTCATTAGCCCTGTTAAAGAATTTTCTCTTCTGCGTAACTTATTTTTTTATCTTTAAAAGCGCGCGGGTGATTTTAAAAGAGGACTTCCCGGCGATTTTAAGTTCCGGCGCGCTTTTGCTTACCCATACTTACGGCTGGCAGTCGATGCGCCAGCTGACTCATCTGGTTCTGGCCGTGGCTATCTGCGCCGTAACTTTTTATGTTTTTCTTAAGCTCGGCGAAAAAAAAGAGCTTAAATATTATCTCCTTTTGGGTCTTTTCGCGGGGTTGGGCCTATTAGCCAAATACAATTATGCCGTTTTTATATTTTCTCTGGTGCTGGGGGGACTAAGTATCAAACAGTGGCGGCGGCCGCTGGTAAATAAAAAAATATTGCTTACTCTTTTCCTGGCCCTGGCTCTGGTAACGCCCTTCTTTATTTGGTTTGCCTCCCACCCTAAGCTGGCCACCCTGCGCCTGCGGGAGATGCAGATGGATGCGAGTAAGGTAAAAGGAATTTTTGACCTTGCCCTCTGTCTGCTCTCGCTTTTAGGGCCGCTTAGCTTGATTTTTCTGATTTTCTTCCCCCGGACTTTTACCCGGAATAAGGCCTGGAATGGCCGGGAGTATCAATTTAAACTTTTGCTGGAAAGGTTTTTCTTGATTTCCCTGGCCGTTAATTTAATCTGGGTACTCAGTTTAAAAAATGTTGATTTCGAAGAGCGCTGGTTACAACCCCTGTTTTTTCTTTTCCCGACCTATCTTTTCCTGCGCCTTAAGAATAAGCCCGTTTCCGCGGCCCGACTTAAGTTTTTCGGCGGGCTGGTTTTGTTCTCGGCGGTGATGATTTTGATTATGATCCCGGCCTGTGCGGTTTTCCCCGGCACCTTCGGCTACAAAAGAATTCACTACCCCTTCAAAAAGCTTTCCCGGGAAATAAGGAGCGCGGGGTTTGACCGGGGGCTGGTGCTTTCACCGGATACCTCCGTGGCCGCGGACATTAAGCTGCAGTTCAAAGATTCTTTGGTTCTTACCCACAGGACTCATTTTACCCCCCGGCAAAGTTTTGATAAAATATTGCTTATCTGGGGCGATACCTGGTGGTATGATGTACCGCGTGAGCTTCAGGAGATTCTGCCCCGGCATGAAATAAAAGCGGACCGGACCGACACAGTCAAGAAAGCGCTCTATAAATACTCTAAAGATAAGTACTATAAGGTTTACCTGATGATTATAGACAGAAAATAAATTATGGAGTTCTCGGTGGTTATTCCGGTTTTTAACGAAGAGGGTTGTTTAAGGGCTCTGCACGCAGAGCTCACCGCGGTTATGGAGAAGATGCCCGGCGGTTACGAGATAATTTATATTGATGATGGCAGCACCGATTCCTCTTCAGAGGTTTTACCACAATTGACTCCGGCGGCAAAAATAATTTCCTTTCCGCAAAACCAAGGCCAATCTACGGCCCTTTACGCCGGGTTTAAAGCCGCCCAGGGTAGCTGGATTATCACTCTGGACGCTGACGGGCAGAATCCGCCTCAGGAAATACCGCGTCTTCTTAAAGCAAGGGGAGGGGTTGATTTTGTGGCCGGCATCCGTAAGGCGCGTAAAGACAACTGGTGGCGAAAAGCCACCTCTTCCGGAGCCCGCTTTTTTCGCTGGCTGGTATTGGGGGATAAAACCCGGGATACCGGGTGCGCTTTACGGGCTTTCCGCCGGGAAGTCGTAGAGGCACTACCCTTGTTTAGAAACTTTCACCGTTTTTTTCCCTTTCTGGCCCGGGCTCAGGGATTTTCCGTGAAGGAAGTTAGCGTGGAGCACAAAAAGAGAACCACCGGGTCCTCAAAATACGGGACGGGCCAAAGACTATGGCAGGGCCTGTTTGATTTATGGGGCGTATTTTGGCTTAAACGACGACTGATGCGCTATGAAGTTAAGTGCCGGAGCTGAAACCATCTGGATTGCGATCGGGTTTTTAGGACAGTTTCTTTTCTTTCTGCGTTTCTTTGTCCAGTGGGTGGCCAGTGAGAAAAAAAAGAAGAGCGTTATCCCACTCGCTTTCTGGTATTGCAGTATCGGCGGGGGCGCCATACTCCTGGCTTACGCTATCTACCGCAAGGACCCCGTATTTATCGCCGGGCAGTCTTGCGGCGTATTTATCTATGCCCGGAATTTATACCTTATTTATCAAAACCGAAAGTAACCGTTGGTAAACATGAAAGCCTTTTCGTTTCCAGAAAGCTATGTGCGCAGCCAGCTGGAAAGCCTTTCGCCCCCCTATGTATTTTTAGAAACCTTATCCCCGGATCAGGAAAATCACGCCTCTTTTTTATTCGCCGGCTTTAAACACATCCTTACTTTTAGCTCCGGGGATAATTGCGATCAGTTTTTCAAAAAAATCCAAAGTTACCTGGATAAGGGGTATTGGCTTTGCGGCTATTTTAGTTATGAATTCGGGTATTGTTTAGAGCCGGCCCTAGCGCATCTTCAGCCTAAAAGCAATACCCTTCTAGCCTGGCTGGGGGTGTGTGCGCAACCGGTTATTCTGGACCACCGTAAAAAAATTTCCGGCCCTAAAGGAAGTTCGGCGGTTCGGGACTATTTCTTAAAAAACATAGCCGCCAATATTACCCCGGCCGAATACGCGCAAAAAATCACGGCGATTAAGAGCTATCTGGAGCAAGGCCTCACCTACCAGGTCAATTTTACCTTTAAGGTAAAATTTGATTTTACCGGGAGCCTCCCCGATTTTTATTTAAACTTAAGGCGTTCCCAGCCCACGGCCTATGCCGGGGTAATTGATACCGGGCGAAACCAGATAATCTCTCTGTCCCCGGAATTATTCTTTAGAATCGACCAAGATAAAATTATTTCCCGCCCCATGAAAGGGACTTCCCCCCGGGGGCGGACTTTAGCCGAAGAAGGATATTTTCAAAAGGCCTTTAAGCAGGATAAAAAAATCCGGGCCGAAAACGTAATGATCGTGGATTTATTAAGAAATGATTTGGGCCGGGTTTCGGATAAGGTCTGGGTGCCTAAGCTGTTTGCGGTCGAGCGGTACCGGACCCTTTTGCAGATGACTTCGACCATAGCCGCTGAGCTAAAGCCCGGCCTGGGGTGGAAGGAATTATTGTCGGCGCTATTTCCCTGCGGCTCAGTCACCGGCGCGCCGAAAATAAAGACCATGGAAATTATTCAGGAGCTGGAAAAAGAACCCCGGGGCATTTACACCGGAGCCATCGGCTATATTTCCCCGCAAAAAGAAGCCTGTTTTAATGTGGCCATCAGAACTATTGGCTTAAAAGGCAATAAGGGCGAGTTGGGCGTCGGCGGAGGCATTGTCTACGATTCCTTAGAGAGCAGCGAATATGAGGAAGCCCTGCTTAAGGCCCGCTTTTTTATCAAAGGCTTTCCTAAAATTTCCCTCATCGAGAGCATTCTTTTAGACCGGGGCCGGTATTTTCTCCTCGAGCTGCATTTAAAACGGCTTAAGTCTTCAGCCCGATACTTTTCGCTTCCCTTTAGCGCCGCCGCTTTGAAGCGAAAATTAGAAGCAGTAAAAACCCGCGGCCGGTTTAAGGTCCGGGTGCTCTTAGGTATGGAAGGAGGAGTGGTTTTAGAAAAAGAACCCCTTAAGGAACCGCCCTCGTTAGTCAAAGTGAACATAAGCGCTAAGAGGATAGATCCCAAAAACCAGTTTCTTTACCATAAAAGCACCCAGCGGGTTCTGTACGATCAAGAGCTGGCCCGGGCCCGGAGCCAAGGATTCTGGGAAGTAGTGTTTCTGAATATGTACGGCGAGCTGACCGAAGGCGCGGTAACTAACCTATTTCTAGTCCAGGATAACCGGATGTACACCCCGCCTTTAAAATCGGGGCTTCTGCCCGGAACTTTACGGGAGCACCTTTTAAGCCAAGGCCTGGCCGAAGAAAAGACCCTTTTTGCCGAAGACCTGCTCAGAGCCGAAAAAATATATATCGGCAACTCGGTGCGAGGCCTGATGGAAGTAGAGAGCTTGCACTTCGAAGAAAAACCTTTAGAGATAGTTGAGAAAGCGTAGGGATTTGGTAAAATTAAGTAAGCGTGGATAAAAGAGCCAAGCAATTACAGGCGAAAGTTAAAGGTATCCAGAAAATCAAGAAGGATGTTTTTCTTCTAAAGTTTTCCTCGGCCTATTTGGCCCGGAACTCCCGGCCGGGGAATTTTCTGCACTTAAAAATACCCACCACTATTTTAAGAAGGCCGTTCAGTATTCATAAGGTGGATAAAAATACCGTTTACCTTCTCTTCCGCATCCGCGGCCGGGGTACAAAAGCGCTTTCGCGGTATAAAAAAGGCGATACTTTAGACATTATCGGTCCACTAGGTAGAGGATTTGCTTACGAACGACGAGCCACGAACGACGAACGACGAATCCTGGTTGCTGGTGGTATCGGAGTGGCCCCCTTAGTTTTTCTGGCAGAAAAACTAAGGGAAATCCGAAATCCGAAACCCGAAACCCGAAACCCGGTATTGTTGGGCAGTAAAAACCGGGATGAAATATTGTGCGCAAGCGAGTTTAAAAAGCTGGGCTATAAAGTGCACATCGCCACCGACGACGGCTCACAGGGTTACAAAGGCACCGTCACTGCTTTATTAAAAAAACTACTTAAAACTTATGACTTAAAACTTAAGACTACAATTTACGCTTGCGGTCCCCAAGAGATGTTTTCCGAGATTCATAAGGCGGTAAAAAAGAAACCGCACATAGTAGTTCAGGTTTCCTTCGAGCAGTTTATGGGCTGCGGCTTAGGGGTTTGCTGCGGCTGCGTCATTGAAACTAAAAAGGGCTACAAGAAGGTCTGTAAAGACGGGCCGGTATTCGACCTGAAAGAGGTCTATTAATTCGGGACAGACCCCATCGACCTCAAAAGGAAGTTTGCTGGGGTCTGTCCCGATTTCGGAGGTGGCTATGTGGTATTTATATTTATTGTTAGGGTTTGGCGCGGGAATTTTTAGCGGGTTTTTGGGGTTAGGCGGCGGCGCGGTTATAATTCCGGCTTTAGTGCTTCTCTTCGGCTTCAGCCAGCACCAGGCTCAGGGAACGACTTTAGCCATGATGATTCCTCCTATCGGTCTTCTGGCGGCCATTAAATACTATACCCAAGGAAATGTAAAGATTAATGCGGCCGCGCTGATGTGCTTGGGATTCTTTGTAGGCGGATTCTTGGGGGCCCAGTTTGTGCACAAGATACCCGACCCTCTGCTTAAAAAATCCTTCGGGGTGTTTCTGCTGTTCATATCCCTGCGCATGATTCTGGGTAAATAGCCCTTACCCTGCAACGCTTTTCCTCACCATCCCGCCAAAAGCGTTGCTTTTTGCCCCGGGATATGCTACCATTTTAGGTGGAGAGGCGAATTAATCCATTTATCCCTAAAGGAGGTTCCATGGCCAGTTGGAAGAACAATAAAATGGTAGGTGTGGCCGCGGCAGTAGTAACTGTCCTGGCCATCGTGTTTGTGGTCCTGCAGGTAACCAAAGGCGCCAATAAACGAGCTAAACAAAATGCGGAAGCGGAAAAACTAAAGCATATCGACCAGAGAGAAGCGGTCCCGCGAAGCTAATTCTAACCAGAGATAGCAAGGAGGCGACATGAACAAGAAAACCGGCTTTACCTTAATCGAACTGATGGTAGTCATCTCTATTATCAGTGTCCTCTCAGCCATCCTCACCCCCACGGTAACCCACCTCTTAGCCAAGGCCCGGGATGCTTCCAAGAAAGCCGACTTTTCAGCTATATCCACGGCCCTCTATATGTTCGTAGATGACCATGGCCGGATGCCGGCGAATGGCAATCCCGGTTTCGGGGAGTGTACTACTGTCACTACGGGTAGCGTTCACTACGACGCGAGCATGCAGGAGTTAGTCAACGGAGCCTATCTTAAAGAAATCCCCCGACCGGCGGGTATGGGACGCTATTGTTACTACGATTACGGCGCCGGCAATAATATCGGAGCGCTAATAGTTGCCAACCTGGAAACCGAAACCAGCGTGAATGGGATGAAGGGGTCCTGCCGTCCCTGGGCTGCTGGCGTCAACTGGTGCGATCAGGCTAACGGCGGAGAGTACTGCGTCTGCAATCCGTATTGATGGAAGTTAGCCTTTTCGGGTAGACTGACTTTGGACGATATTAAGTAGTTTTTGTTTATAGGGCGGGTTGCGGAACAATAAAGCCGCGGTTGCAATCAACTCCCATTTTTCCCTTTCCTCTTGATTTCGTTAATCCCACTTTTCATTTCTTAATAATTACACATTAAGACCCTGGCCATATCTAATTATTTTACTGCTTTATTTATTTGACGGAATAAACAGAAAGCAGTATCATAAGTGAGGCCATGACTTATGAAAATCTAAAGATTTTCATAAGTCATATGGCCGAACTTACCCCCACACCAATTGTAATTGACGAAGGGAAGCCAGCCAATTGGTGTGGGGGTAAGTTCGCAGACGGCCTTCGGCCTACGACTTACGTCGCTTCGCTCCGTAAGTCGTCTGCTCATTAAAGGAGGTTTGTAATGGCTCACGAACGCCTAAAGTGTTTAGTTAAAGAATACCGGCAGGCCGAAGAAAAGCTGAACGCGGCTCAGCTGGAGCAGCTGCGGCTGAGCACAGCCCTGGAGATAGCCGAGGGTTTAGAAAGGGGGATTGCCAGCGAAATTGAAAGCGCCCAAGAAAGCAAAGATACTTCCCTGGCCGCCCTCTGGCAGGAGATCAGCGACACTTATTTTAAAAACGACCCGCAGCGGCCCCAGAAAAAAGACCTGGAAGCCGCGCAAAAAAAATTTGCGGCCAGCGAAAAGTTAATCGCCTACTACACCCTGAAAATGGGGGTAATCGAAAAGATACTGGGCTCAAGGACAACTGAGTTGATGCGCAGCTTTGAAGAAAAAAGCGTGTTGATGGCCGCAGAGCGCTCTTCGGGCCGGGCCCACCAGGCCATAGCCGAGAGCGTCGACCAGGAAGAAAAAGTCCGCCGGGAACGCAAAGAAGGCAGTAATTTCGACCGGATGTAAGGAGCTTTTCTGGAGTATAAAGTATTATTTGAAATCAGGCTGATTATGGCATAAAATATTAGGAATGAACCTAAGCGTTAAGCTCGGCAAACTAACCCTGCCTGCCCCGGTCATTTGCGCTTCCGGAACTTTTGGCTTCGGCGATGAACTTAAAAGTCTGGTGGACTATCGAGAGATAGGGGCGGTAATTTTAAAGACCATAACCCTCAAGGCCCGCCCGGGCAACCCTCCCCCCCGTATTTACGAGACCCCCAGGGGGGTGATGAACTCGGTAGGGTTAGAAAACCCGGGGCTGGAAGGTTTTATCCGCGAGAAACTGCCCTTGCTTAAAAAGTTACCTTCCAGGCGCATCATCAGTGTCGGCGGGTTTAGCTTAAGCGAATATGCGCGGATAGTAAAGCGGCTTGATCGCGAGAGGGTAATCGATGCCTGGGAGATAAATCTTTCCTGCCCCAACCTCAAGCTCAAAAAACTGATTTCCCAGAGCCCCGGGGCCACTTACCGCCTGGCTAAAAGCTTAAGGAAGCTGACTCGTAAACCCCTGTTTATAAAAATTACTCCGGAAGTAAATGACGTGGTTAAAGTAGCGGTTGCCGCCCAGGAAGCCGGCGCCGATGCGATTTCCCTGGTCAATACTTTTTTTTCGCTGGCCATCAACATCGAAACCCGAAAGCCTTATCTGGGCTCCGTGTACGGAGGCTACTCCGGGCCGGCGATTAAACCCCTTTCCCTGTACCGGGTTTGGAAAGTGGCCCAAAAGGTAAAAGTCCCGGTAATCGGGGGAGGGGGAATTGAGACCGCCCCTGACGCTATAGAATTTATTTTAGCCGGGGCCACGGCCGTAAGTATCGGAACTGTAAACCTGGTTAATCCCAATGCCGCCAAAAATATTCTGGCCGGGATTAAGCGGTATATGCAGAAAAATAAGATCGGGGATATCAGGAAATTAAGCGGACAGATGGTGGTTTCGGGATAGCAGCCATGGTAACCATATTTTCAATTCCTAGGCCTTTCGCCGGACATTCGGCAATCATCCAACGCAATGCTATTGAAAGCTGGCGGCGCCTGGGTTCGGGCTGCGAAATCGTTTTGTGTGCTGACGAGCCCGGGACTGAAGAGATCGCCCGCGAGTTCGGGTTAAAATACCTTCCCCACATTGGCCGCAATCAATACGGAGTACCTTTATTGGACGTTACCTTTAAAGCAGTCCGGGAGATCGCCGCCACGCCCCTTTTGTGTTGCGTTAGCGCGGACATCATTTTCCTGGACGATTTTCTAACAGCCTTAAGCCGGATATCTTTTGCGGATTTTCTGCTCACCGGAAGGCATTGGGACATAGATATAAAAGAGCCTTTAGATTTTGACCAACCCGATTGGTCCGAACGGTTACGCCAGCGGGTTAAGCTTTACGGAGAGCTTCATGTTCAAGGCGGGGCCGATTATTTGGTGTTTCCCCGGCAAAGCGCGATAACCGAAATTCTGCCCTTTGCCGTGGGCCGGGACGGCTGGGATGGATGGGTGATGTTTCGGGCCCGGCAACTGGGTATACCTATTGTCGACTTAAGCTGGGCCGTAGTAGACATCCATCAGCAGCACCAGCGTCACCCCCTGCGCAAGAAGATGGTGCACAGGCAAGAGCCGGATTGCGATTTTACCTACAACTTACAGATCATGGGCGGTGATAGAGCGGCGGCCTGTGCAACTACTTTTTCCGATGCTACCCATATTATGCAGGGCGAAGAAATTTTATGTTCCGGAGGACGAACCGATGTCTAAACTTTGGGATAAGCTTATCGTAGCCTTGGACGTAGAAGATAAGGGCAGGATCAGGAGAATCGTAAACAGCTTTTCCGGCCGAAAGGTTAAATTCAAAATCGGGTCCGTGGCTTTTACCCGGTTCGGGCCGGCCTTAGTGGAGGAACTGGTAAAAAAAAGAAACCCGGTTTTTCTGGATTTAAAATTGTACGATATCCCCAATACCATGAGAAAAACCGCAGCGGTGATTACCGGCCTGGGCTGCTGGGCTTTTACGGTACATATTAAGGCCGGAGAAGAAGCGCTGCGGGCGGTAAAAAAGGAGGTCGCGAAAGCGGCCCGGAAGGGTAAACTGAGCCGACCGCTGATTTTAGGGGTGACCGAGTTGACCAGTAAAAAAAGTTCCGGGAACAAAGTCTTGCAGTTAGCCGGAATAGCTCAGAGGTCCGGTTTAGACGGAGTAGTGGCCTCGGCCCGGGAAGCCGGGCGGATAAAGAAAAAGTATCATTTAAAAGTGGTAACTCCGGGAATTCGTCCGCCGGGAGCCGGCAAAGCCGACCAGAAGCGGGTGGCTACCGCCGGGTTTGCCCTGGCTCAAGGAGCCGATTATATCGTGGTCGGCCGGCCGATTATTGAACAGAAAGACTATTTAAAGGCGGCAGAGGCAGTTTTAGGTTGTTAGCCAGATAAAATTAAATAAAAATTGCCATTTTTTTGGGCCGGTTATATAATTAGGTATTACCGGTAAGGGGCAAGGATATGGATGTAAAATTAGAAAGCCTGATTGAAAAGATCAAAAAAGACGGCATCGCCGAGGCCAAAAAGGCTGCGGCGGCAATTATTAAGGAAGCCAAAGATAAGGCTTCCCAGATTATCGAAGAGGCCGGTAAAGAAGCGGCCCAGACCAAAAATCAGGCCGAGAGCCGGGCCAAAAAGCTTAAAAGCAATACTGAGGATTCTCTAAAGCAGGCGGCCCGGGATCTATCCTTAAGCCTGAAGGAAGAAATCAAGAGACTGCTGGAAAAAATCCTTAAACACAAGATAGCGGAAGGCCTGTCCGCCGATTTTGTTAAGGAGCTTATTTTAAAAATCGCCGGTAAATGGTCAACACAAGCCGAGCCTTTGGAGATTCTGGTGAGCAAGGAAGATCAGCAGAAAGTAGAAGGGCTGGTTTTAAGCGAATTGCGAAGCCAAGCCCGGAAAAAGATAGAGGTTAAAGTAAGCAAAAATATCGAAAAGGGGTTTCGCATCGGCCTAAAGGGAGAGAGTCTTTATTATGATTTTACCGATGAAAGTATTTTAGAATCCCTGAAAGAGTTTTTAAATCCCGCCGTAAACGCAATTCTCGATTTAAATAATGGATAGGTATTATTATTTGGCTGCGCAGCTTCCCGGGCTTAAATTGGGGGAAAGGACCTACATCAGCCGGGAGTATTTTTTGGCTGAAGCCGAGAAGTGGCTTAGCCCTAAAGATTTTGCCCTGCTTTGCCGGGCTGACCTCAATGATTTTCTGGCGCGAAAAGATGAACCTCCGCTATTACGGGAATATAAAGATTTCGAAGCCGGATTAAGAACAGGGCTAGCCGCCTTAAGAAAGGGGGTCAAAGAGGATATCGATTACCAGCTGGCCGATAATCTGGCGGCGGCCTTAAAAAGCGGCACCCCCCTGGATAAGGAGAAGCGGTTTTTATCTTTACGCTGGGATTTTATTGAACAGAAAGAAAAGGAACATTATTTTGATCTCGAATTCATCATTAGCTACTTTTTAAAACTGCAGATTTTAGAGCGGCTGTTTATCTTCGATAAAGAAAAAGGAGAGGCCGTTTTTGACGCCTTGTGCGCGGTTAATGTTCCCCTAGAGGAAGCGAACCATGGATAAACGGTACGGAAAAGTCATTTTGATTCACGGAAATATGGTCGTCGTCTCTTTTGAGGCCGACATTATCCAGAACGAGGTCGGTTTTGTTCTCTGCGGCAAAGAGCGCCTGATGGCCGAGGTGATCAGAATCAGCGGCGACACCGCCTACATGCAGGTGTTTGAAGACACCAAAGGCATAAAAATTGCCGACAAGGTCGAATTTTCCGGCCAGATGCTCTCGGTACAGCTCGGGCCCGGCCTGCTCGGCCAGATTTTTGACGGTCTTCAGAACCCTCTGCCGGAGGTGGCCGAAAGCCACGGCTTTTTTCTACCCCGGGGCATTCGCCTCGATTCCCTGAATATTAAAAAGAAGTGGGCGTTTAATCCCAGCGTCAAAAAGGGGCAGAAGGTAAGTAAAGGTTTTCCTCTGGGTTCTGTTCCCGAAGGAATTTTTACCCACCTGATCATGGTCCCCTTTTGCCTCGAAGGTGAATATGAAGTCGTAGAAATTAAGGTCCCGGGAAAGTACGCGGTTAAAGAGAAAATTGCCCGGCTTAAAAATCCAAAGGGCGAAAGCGTTGATGTGAGTATGGTCTTTGAGTGGCCGATAAAGATTCCCATCGATGCCTATAAGCAGAAGGCTATACCTTCGGAGCCTTTAATTACCAAAGCCCGGATTATCGACACCCTGTTCCCGGTGAACAAGGGCGGGACTTATTGTATTCCCGGGCCCTTCGGTTCGGGTAAAACAGTTTTACAGCAGTTGACCAGCCGTTACGCCGAAGTAGACATCGTTATTATCGCCGCCTGCGGGGAGAGAGCTGGTGAGGTTGTGGAAACCTTAAGGAAATTTCCGGAACTGGCCGATCCCCGGACCGGCAAGCCTTTGATCGAACGCACGGTCATTATCTGCAATACTTCCTCCATGCCGGTGGCGGCCCGGGACGCCTCGGTTTATACCGGAGCTACCCTGGGCGAGTACTATCGCCAGATGGGGTTGAGCGTTTTGCTGTTAGCCGATTCTACTTCCCGCTGGGCCCAGGCCATGCGCGAAGTTTCCGGTCGCCTCGAGGAGATTCCCGGAGAAGAAGCCTATCCGGCTTATCTGGAGTCCCGCATCGCTGAATTTTATGAACGTTCCGGCGTGGTCGAACTGGTTAACGGTCAAAAAGGAAACTTGACCATCGGGGGGACGGTTTCTCCGGCCGGAGGCAACTTTGAGGAGCCGGTAACCCAGTCGACACTAAAAGTAGTCGGCGCTTTTCACGGCCTTTCCCGGGACCGGGCCAATGCCCGGCGCTTTCCTTCCATTGATCCCTTAGCGAGCTGGTCGCGCTACTCGGGTTTTATTGAGCCGGAGCTGGTCAAAAAAGCCAAAGGAGTATTGCTCAGCGGGAATGAAGTGTATCAGATGATGAAAGTGGTCGGAGAGGAAGGAACGTCCATGGGCGATTTTTTAATTCACCTTAAAGCTGAGTTTATCGACAGTGTCTATTTGCAGCAGAACGGTTTTGATCCGGTGGACGCCGCCACCAGCTTAGACCGCCAGAAGTATGTTTTCGGCAAGCTCTGCTCTATTTTAGATCAACCGTTTACCTTCGAAAGAAAAGAGGATGCCCGAAGGGTGTTTTACGAGTTGCGGCAGTTATTTATAGACTGGAACTATAAACAGTGGGAGTCGGAGGAGTTTAAAAAACAGGAAAAAGCGGTGGATGATTTCTACCGCACCCACCAGATGGCGCGGCAGGATGCC
>CAYQUQ010000011.1:0-37745 GCA_964420965.1 uncultured Planctomycetia bacterium
GATAAACGGTTTGGTATTTTGAGAGTAGATTAGTTATTTACAATTATCATAGGAGAGAATGTATGAATTTGCTGAGCGAATGAAAGATTATAGTATTAAATGTTTTGTTCAGCTGAGAGTCAGCGATGTAGAGCGGAATGTACTCGAAGCACTTAAGGATGGTGGAGTATATATGATTGGTTATGGGATTGAGAGCATGAGCAATAAAATATTAAAAAGCATGAAAAAGAATATTTCCACAGATCAGATAAGTAGAGCATTAAAATTGACGCGTGAAACTAAACTTGGAATTCAAGCCAACCTAATTTTTGGAGATCCAGAAGAAACGGAAGAAACAATTAAAGAAACATTAAACTGGTGGCGTAAACATAAAGAATATGCTATTAGTTTAGTCATGATAGTATCAGTCCCTAATTCCCCCCTATACGAATATGCTTTAGGCAAGGGGTTAATTAAAGATGAACTGCAATTTTTAAAGGATAAATTTCCGATAGTTAATCTTACTAAAATAAATTTACATAGATTTAATCAGTTAAGAAAAAAAATTCAAAAATATAACAACAATCCAAAGTATGTGTTAACCGGAAAAGTTTTATCTTCAAAAAAAATAAATAAAAAATTATTTTATGAATTTTATTATACTGCAGTGAAATGTCCAGAATGTAAGAAGATTATTACCTATAAATTAGTTCAGGACAAAAGACACCCGTTAGCTCGTTACGGTTTATATTTTTTTATTACCTGCAGGGATTGTAAAGCTCGGTTTTTAATTTCTAGAATAAACGCTTTTACAGAATCGAAAATAGAAGCTTTTCGAGAATATTATAATTATCTATTGTATTGTCTATACCATTTTTTTGCCCGCTTAATTCTCGGAAATAAATTATCCAAATATATTTTTTATAAAACAAATAAGTTTTTTGGATTAAATTTACTTGTTAAAAAAATCTTAAAGTTCACTAAAAAGCCACTAAAGGGGGTTCACACTGCGAGGTAAAATTCAGCCAGTCGATTGATCTGGTTATGGATCGAGTATTTCTTCCGGGCCGGCGCCGTTTTTTTTCGTACTTCTTCCTTGATTTGATCTAGTCTCGCGCGCAGAGCCGGGCCTGTCTCTTCCCGGCTGGCGATTATCCCGAGGCCCTCCCGGCGTACCAAACGCTCCTCCAGCCTGCAGTTATAACTTATTATCCCCAGCCCGGCGTCGATATAGTCAAATATTTTATTGCTCATATTGTGCGTATCTTTGACAGGGTTGTATACACAATTTTCCCCGGTCCAGTCTTTCTTGCCGATAGTGTGTTCTCCGAAGTCGTACCGGCTCATTTCTTTTATTAATTGTTCGGGGGGTAAAGGACGGTGCAGGTGAAAGTAGGGGGTTTCCCGGGCCAATGATAAATATTCGGAGTAGTCGTCTTCAAAGTTTTTATAGTAATTCTGGTGTCCCGGATAGAGGTGAAAATGAATTTTGTTTTCGGTTAAGGCCCGGGCAAATTCCAGGTAAAAGTATCTGCCGTGTAAGGCCGGGTCGTGGAGCTTTTCAATGGCCATACTACCGCAGTATACTATATGAATTGGGTCATCCGGCGACCTATTCCCAGGCTGAGATAGATTGGGAAAATCCCAGCAGTATTCAGGGAAGAGAATCCGCTTGCCCCGGTATTTGTAGCCCATATAGCGTTTTGCGTATTGGGTTTCCAAGTGTCGGCAGCAGAGGCCGTCGGCATTTCTCAGGCAAAAGCGCTCCCGCTCTAACTGACCGGGGTATTCCTTCCGGGCAAAGCTTTCTTTCATCATACCCGCCATTACATCGTAGTCGTCAAAGACAATCTTGCCCGGTTTGTGGCGAATAAATATTGTGGCTACCTCGTATTTACAGAGGGAGAATACGTGGTAGGCGACAGGCCTGTATTTAGATGCTAATCGCAGCGCCTCCCGGGGATCCCGGTATCTATGGATTTCAGCATAATATTTATTGGCGTCGAAGGTGGGAGCCTTTCGGTGTAACAATATTACCTGCCAACCGGCATGCTTTAGTCCATAGGCAAGTTTGGCTTCACGGGTTCGAGGAAAATCGGAAACAAAAACCACCTGTTTAGGTGTGCGCCGGCCAAAGGCAGCCAGTTTTGCCGCGGCAGAAGCCCTTAAGAATAACCCTGTTGATTTCATTTTATTTTTAAGGAACATATACGAACGATAACAAAAATAAGCAGCCTTGTCAATATCGGCCGCCTTTTTGGCCCGGGCTTTGGGCGTGCGGGTTGCAGTTTCAGATATTTCTTGAATTTTGAAAAAATCCTTATATAATTTAGCCAAACACAAGATATATGCACAGAGTTCTGATCATAAAACTGGGCTATTCCGAAACCTTGGACGCAAAATTGAGCTTTGAAACCAGCTACGGAGACGTTTTGCGGACCACGGTTATTTTACATCTTTACCGGGATGGCCACGTTACCTGGCTTACCGACAAAAAGGCTTACCCCATATTGAAAGGTAACCGGTATATCAATCGGGTTCTACTCTACGATCCCGCTTCCTTATCAAAATTAAAAGCGGAACATTTTGACATAACCATTAATCTGGAAAAGGCGCCGGATTTATGTTCCTTGGCCGATTCGATAAGGGCCGGAAGACGGTTGGGGTTTGGGTTGGATGGTCAGGGTAAGCTTAAACCACATAAGGGTTCGGAACAAGCCTTGAGCCTTTGCTACGATATGGAAAAGAAAAGGAAAAATAAGTCTTTCTGGCAGACCGGCCTTTATGAAATGGTAGGGAAAGCCTGGCAGAAAGAAGAGTATATTTTAGGCTATAAACCTCAATTCCAAGAAATATATGATATCGGATTCAATTACCTGGCCGGGAATAAATGGCCTTCCAAGATGTGGCCGGAATCTCATTGGCGGAAGCTGGAGAAGCTTATCGGAAATAAATATACCGTTTCCTGGCAGTAGGGGCTGGATAATATGGAAGACTATTTTGAATGGATTAATTCCTGCCGCCTTATTGTCAGTAATGATTCTTTCGGCCTGCATCTAGGCCTGGCCTTGAGAAAAAAGGTTTTGGCCCTGTTTGGTTCGACCAACGCTAAAGAGGTTTTTTTCTACGGAAGGGGAAGGGGCATTTTTCCTGACAGAGTAACTTGTAACAAGCTCCCTTGCTATAGCAGTCAGTGTACCGAAAAGGTATCCTGTCTGAGCCGCATCTCTCCCCAAAAAGTGTTAACGGAAATTGACCGGATCTTTCAGGAAAAGAGGAAGGATTATAGTGAAGTCTCTGACCATTCCCCGGGAATATAATTATATCGGTGTTTTTTTAACCATGGATTGCAATTACCGGTGCAGCTACTGTATTAATCAGCATAGCGGTTTAAAAAACAACCGCAAGCACCTTAGCGGAAAAGAGTGGGTGCGGGCGCTGAATCGTATCCAGGGACATCTGCCGGTTACTCTGCAGGGCGGAGAGCCGAGCTTGCATCCGGATTTTATCCCGATCATTAACAACCTTAAGCCGGAATTGGATATCGATATATTGACTAATCTTCAATTCGATATCGCTGAATTCAGCAAGAATATAAGTCCGGACCGGGTTAAGAGAAACGCGCCCTATGCGTCGATCCGGGTAAGCTATCATCCCCAGGTGATGGATTTAGAAAGGATTGTTGGCGATGTGCGCAGATTACTGGATAAAGGCTATAGCGCAGGTATGTGGGGCCTGCTTCATCCGGAGTGTAAAGACGCGGTTATGTCGGCTAAAGAGAAGGCGCAAAGCCTGGGTATAGATTTTCGGACCAAAGAATTTCTGGGATTCTATCAGGATAAACTGTACGGTACTTATCAATATGAATCTGCCTGTAATGGACAGCGCCGATTACAATGTGAATGCCGGACCACCGAGTTGTTGATTGCCCCGGACGGGGGTATCTATAAGTGCCACAGCGACCTTTATCATGATCATAAACCAATCGGTAATATATTAGATGCGGATTTAAGAATCGAATATAAATTCAGGCCCTGTGACCGCTTTGGCCAATGTAACCCCTGCGATGTTAAGGTAAAGACTAACCGCTTCCAGGAATACGGGCATACATCGGTGGCCATCAAGAAGAATGGACCTTCCTATAGATAAATACAATATCGACAGCCACAAACTTATCTATCATATTTCCCGTCTGCATGACTGGCTGGAGGGAAAAACAATCTACCCCCTGTACATGGAAGCCAGCCCCTCCGGAGCCTGCAACCATCGCTGCACCTATTGCGCCCTGGATTTTATGGAGTATCGGCCGTGCTGTCTGGATACTGCTTTATGGAAAGAAAGGCTTGCGGAGTCAGGGAAGCTGGGTTTGAAAAGTATTATGTATGCCGGAGAAGGGGAGCCTCTTTTGCATAAGGATATGGCAGAAATAATCAGTTGCACCAAGAAGGCGGGGATTGATGCGGCAGTGACTACCAATGGCGTTTTGCTCAATAAAGATATCACCGATAGTATCCTGGGCGATGCCGAGTGGATCAAAGTAAGCATTGATGCCGCCACTCCCCAGAGTTATGCCAAGATACATCGCTCTCCTCCTAATGATTTTGACCGGGTGATTGAAAATATATCCTATGCCGTCAAGGCCAAGCAGGACAATAACTATAATTGTACCCTGGGGATGCAAATGGTGCTATTGCCGGAGAATGTTCATGAGGCAGCAGCGTTGGCAAAGCTCTCTCGGGACATGGGAATGGATTATCTGGTTATAAAACCTTATTCTCAGCATCCGCAAAGTAAAACCAGAATCTACAGCACTGTTGAGTACAGTAATTATATGTTTCTTGCCGGGGAGTTGACAAAATTCAATACCGATAAGTTTACCGTTATCTTCCGGACTCAGGCCATGGAAAAGTGGGACAGTCAAGAACAGGGTTATAACCGCTGCCTGGCCTTCGGGTTTTGGTCCTATATTGACGCCGCCGGCAACGTCTGGGGGTGCAGTGTCTATATCGGTGATGAACGATTTTTATACGGTAATATCTATCAGCACTCTTTCCAGGAGATCTGGGAAGGCAGTAAACGGCTTAATTCCCTGCGCTGGGCCGAGGAAAATTTCGATGCTTCCCAGTGCCGGATAAACTGCCGTATGGATAATATAAATCACTTTCTTTGGGGGTTAAAAAGGCCTCCTGCCCATGTAAATTTTATTTAGTCATGAGCGATTTAGATAATCAGGCCCGGAAAATAAGAAAAGCGATACTCAAGCTGGCTCTCAAATATAACCTGCCCCATATCGCTCCGGCTTTTTCGACCGTGGAAATACTGGTTGCCTTATACGAAGAGGTGTTAGATAAAAATGATAAATTTATTTTGAGTAAAGGCCACGGCAGTTTAGGCCTCTATGCCGTATTAAGGCAAAAAGGGCTTAATCCCACCATATCCGGCCATCCGGACATAGAGTGCGCTCAAGGGATTGAATGTACCACCGGCAGCTTAGGCCACGGTTTACCGATCGCCGCCGGCATAGCCCTGGCCCGGAAACTTAAAGCCAAACAAGGCAATATCTATGTTTTGATCAGTGACGGCGAGTGTAATGAGGGAACTATCAGGGAATCAACTTTAATTGCCGCCCACCATAAACTGGACAATTTGACCATAATTGTTGATCATAATAAGTTGCAGGCTTTAGGAAGAGTAGAGGAGATTCTATCTTTAGAGAGCCTGAGCAAAAAATTTGCAGCCTTTAATTGCCGGATTCAGGAGGTGGACGGGCATTGTGTCACCGATATTATTTCGGCCCTGCAGGATAAGTCCCGCGGACAGCCGCGGGTTATCGTAGCCCACACCATCAAGGGGAAGGGGTTAAGCTTTATGGAAAACGACCCTAAGTGGCACAACCGGCTTCCCAATCCGGAGGAACTTAAAATTGCCGAGCAGGAATTAGCATGAGACGAGAGTTCGGAAGGGTTATAACGGAACTGGCCGAAGGAGACCGAGCGGTATACCTGTTAGTCGGCGACATCGGTTACGGTATCTTTGACGCCTTCCGCAGTAAGTTTCCGGAGCGGTTCATCAATCTGGGGATTTGTGAACAAAGTCTGATCGGAGTGGCTGCGGGTATGGCTTTGGAAGGTCTAAAGCCATATGTTTACACCATAACTCCCTTTTTAATCGAGCGGCCCTTTGAACAGATAAAGGTGGATATTGACCAGCAGAGGGTTAACGTAAAATTAGTGGGGTACGCCGACTACCCGGATTTAGGGCCGACCCATGCCGAACTTAACGGCCCCAAACTGATGTCTCTGTTTAAAAATATCAACTCTTATTTTCCCCGGAATGCGGCCGAAACTCGCCAGTCGCTCTACGATTCATACACATCCGATAAGCCGGCATTTATAAGCTTAAAAAAAGACCGGCCGCAGGTGCAGGAAAAATGATGCCGGACAAATATTTAATGGATAGCCACAAGTTATGGTGGCACTTAGACCGGGTTCGTGCCTGGACTAAAGCCGAGAGGATTGCGCCTTTACATATCGAGCTTTCCCTGACCACCGGATGCAATCTGGTTTGCACCTATTGTTACGGGAGGGTCATGGGGCAGGTTCCGGAAGATAAAAGATTTGACCTGCCCCGACATTCGGTGATGAGATTACTTAAAGAGGTCAAAGAAATCGGAGTAAGATCGGTAGCCCTGATCGGGGAGGGCGAGAATCCGCTCAATAGCTGTTTTTATGAGGCCCTGGATTATGCCCAAGAAATCAATTTGGATATGAGCCTGGCTACCAACGGGACTATTTTAAAGAAAGATAAAATAAAGGGCATGTTAGAAGCCTTAACCTGGATGCGGTTTCATATCAGCGCCGCAACCCCGAAAACCTATCAGGCCATCCACGGCCGGGATGAATTTAAGCCGGTAATCGAAAATATTAAAGCCTGCGTAGAGATAAAGAAGAGGCACGGCCTAGCCACCACTATTGGCATGCAAATGGTGCTTTTAGTTGAAAATAAAGCAGACATTATTCCTCTGGTGGAGTTAGGAAAAAAGTTAGGGGTTGATTATCTGGTTATAAAGCCCTGCTCCGATACTCACGATAAGCGGTTTAAAGTCCCCGGTGAGGAATATTTAAACATGCAGGAAACATTCAAAAAGGCTGAAAAGTGCAGCTTTAAAGATTATGCGGTTATAATCAAGTGGGACAAGCTGAGCAACCGCGGTATAAGCGGTTATAAAGTTTGCCGGGGAACGCAATTTATAATTGCCATAAACGGCAAAGGTGATGTGGCGCCCTGCGGCCATCTCTTCGCCCACCGAAAAGAAGAATTTAACATGGGTAATATAATCAAACAATCCTTAAAAGACATCATTTTGAGCGAGCGGTACTGGCAGGTTCAGGAAAAGGTACAAACACTGGACATAAACAGTGAATGTGAAAGCAACTGTTTGCATTATTATATTAATAACTTTCTGGAAAAGTTAAGCCATCCGCCGCCGCACGTAAATTTTATTTAAAAGGAGTATATGAAAATTTTAGTTTTGGGCTCAAGCGGCACCGTGGGAACGGCCCTGGAGGCTGTTTGTAAGCAGAGAGAAATTCAGTGCAGTGGTTTAACCCACAAGGATTTGGAAATTACCGATAAAGAGGTGTTAACACAGGCCATCCACGAATACAACCCGGATGTAGTTATTAATGCCATGGTCATGATGGGGATAAATCCCTGTGAGGCCGAGCCCTTAAAAGCTTTTCAGGTTAATGCTGTTGCGGTTTATAACCTGGCTAAACTGTGTAACGAAAGAGATATGGTGTTAGTTCAGCCCAGCACACACGCTGTGTTTAACGGCGAGAAAGATGATTACTATACCGAAGAAGACCGTCCGGACCCCTTAAATGTCTACGGTTTATCTAAATACACAGCTGAATATCTCGTCCGTAATACCTGCCGGAAGCATTACATCGTTCGCTTCCCGACTTTATTCGGCCGCAGAAGAAATAGTAGTTTAGGATTTGTGGATAAAGTTTTAAAACGTATCGCCGAAGGCCAGGAGTTAAAAATCGCCGACGATAAAATTGATTCGCCCACCTATACCCGGGATGCCGCCGATAGAGTAATTTCCCTTCTGAAAGAGGGAAAGCCTTTCGGGTTGTATCACATCGCTAATTCCGGAAAGGTCAGTTATTATGATTTTGTGGCTAAGATTATCGAAATAACCGGAGTCCCGGCCAAATTATCCCGGGCCAAGAGCGCGGATTTCCCCTCCCAGGCCCCTAACCCCTTAAAAACGGCGCTGAAGTCGGTAAAGCTGGAATCCTTAAGGCCCTGGCCGGATTCTTTGGGTGAATACCTGAGTGAAGAGGAGAAGATATGAATTTGAGTATTTTTAAGAATATACCGTTTAAAAAGAGAACTGCCTGCGCAGTCTGCCGGAAGACTCTGGATAAACCCCTGATAGAATTTCCGGCTTTACCTCTGACTGATATCCTGGTTCAGGAAAAAGTAACCGAACGGATGGGTTTTGCGGATCAAGGCCTTGCGCTTTGCCCCCAATGCGGGCATGCCCAGCTGTCGAATATAATTGATACCAAGGTTCTTTACGGCCCGGCTTATTCATACAGGACGTCTAAAAGCATCTGGGTTCAGGGAGCTAAAAAGGGAAATGATTCCTTTGTATCCTTTATTGACAAAGTAACTGAAGGCAGGATTTTTAAGACAATTATCGAAATAGGGTGTAATGATTTATACTTGCTTAATTCCTTGAAGCCCAGGGCCGAGAAATTAGTGGGTGTAGATCCGGTACTAAAAGGAAGGGAGGAAGAACTTTCCGATGGTAAAATTACGGCTATCGGAGATTTTTTGGAAAATATCGATTTAGGCCGGTATATGGATTCGGAAAGCACTTTAATCTTAAGTAATCACTCCCTGGAACACTTGGAAAACCCGCGAGCGACAATAGAGAGATTGCTTGCAGTATCGACCGATAAGACTTTATTTATATTTGAATTTCCCGGTTTTGATTCTTTAATCAATGACTGCCGGTTTGATCAGGTATTTCACCACCACCTTCATTATTTTTCCCTGCATTCCTTTGTGTATTTACTGAATGAGCTGGGCTGCGAATTAATCAGTCACGAGGTAGATCCCCATTACTGGGGTTCATTGCTGGTAGCCTTCAGAAAAACTTCAAAGAAAGAGATTAACCAATTGCAGAGTGCAGAAAAGTTTGGTTCCGAAAGAATTCTTAAGAACTACGATTTATTTAAACAGAAAATGGATATTACCAATAGATACATAGAGTCTTTCAGGAAAGAGAAGCTGTTCGGATACGGGGCAGGATTGCAGCTTCCGGTTTTAGGGTATCATTTAAATAATGATTTTTCGTATTTTAACTGCATTATAGATGACGACAAAGATAAAGAGGGGTTATTTTACTTAAATTTGCCTGTTTCCATTAAAAACTCAACGGGTTTGGATAATTTAGAAGAGGCCATAGTAGTCATTACCGCCGTTAACTTTTCCCGGAATATCCTGCCCAAGGTAATCGGGTTTAAACCAAAAAGAATAATCTTGCCCTTCAGCAATATATAAACATGACCCGGCACACTTGGTATCGGCCATGCGCTTAGTAAACGATTTACGCCAATTCATGGAAAGAATAAGGTTCCGTTTTTCCCGGTACCCGGACCGGTCCTGGTTCTGGCCAATCCTGGAAGAATATCGTGATCCCGAAGGCCGGACCTTAGAAGAAGCCGAGTTCTTAAGGATGAGAACCTGCGACCCGCTGTCAAAAGCCGAAATTGAGGAATCGATTGCAACCCGGAGATGGAGGGCGTCTCCGGCCAACGAAAATAGAGCCCGTATGCTTATAAAGTTAATGGAGGCTTTTTTTTCACCCCGAGGATACTTTTACTTATCTGGAGTTCGGTACCTGTTTCGGCACCACCCTGGCCTACGTTCTAAGCCATTTTAAGAATGCCCGGGCTATCGGCGTCGAAGCCGACGCGTCCAGATTTAACGTAACTCAGTGGTTGATCAGGCGTATGGATAAGCAATGGAATCTTAGCGGGAGGGTAAAATTATACAAGGCATCTATTCTAAATATACCTCTAGAGCCCAATTCTCTAGACGCTGTCTTTATGGATACCAGCCATATCTATCCCGATGATTATGAGTATATTAAGTACTTGACCACTAGCGGGATTTTGCACAGAGGATTTCTATTTATAGGAGATGACCCTGTTGATGCTGGCACCGATAAGGCTCGGCAACGCCTTATTGCTGAAGAAGGCGCCAAATATAAGATTATAACCAGACCAGATAAAAATCTCTGGTGGTTTTTTGAAAGATAAATGGAGCTTCTAAACTATAATAAAAATGATATTTTTTGGCGGGATTTTGCCGATCTTGCCGGCAGTCCTTATAAATTAAAAACCCCGCTGGATAATTTTAAATGCCTGTTAGTTTCTTTCACCCGGGCCGGGGATTATTCCCGAAATGACTATCCGATTTCCTTAGGGTATATGGCTTCTTTAATCAGAATGAATAGGGGCAAGGCCCGGATTTTAACTTCCGATATCGGAGACTATCATCCCGGGGATTTTAACGGCTATGATTTGGTTTGCATTTATCCGCTGACCGCCCTTTGGGGTAAGATACTGGAAACCATAAAAAGAATAAAACAGGATACCGGTTCAAAAATCTGCCTGTTTAACTCCGAACAACACCAGCACGAAATGATTCTCTGCGCTCCCCAGGCCAAGCAATTCGCCGGGAAGTTAATGGATAAATTTCCGGAAATAGATTTCGCCCTGGTGGGGGAGGCGGAATTTTCTTTTATAAGGTTGTGTGAGAAAATCAATAAAAAGGAGAATAATTTTTCATCGATTCCCTCTTTACTCTACCGGCAGGGTGAGGAGGTCAGGGCTTCGGCGGCGCCGATTAGCCCGGTTGAATTTGATTTTCTTCCCTTTCCTTCCCGGGATTATTTAGAGAAAACAATTTCCGAAGGAGTAAATACTCATTCTCCGCGAATCCAATCCAGCCGGGGCTGTGTTTCACCCTGCCTTTACTGTACCGAGTCTTTTACTAATATAACCGCAGGCGGTCGCAAAGCCCCGGTTATCCAGCGCGACATTATCCGCTTCGTCGATGAGATCGAGATGCTCTCGGCGAAATATAAAGTTGTTTTTTTCAATGTAATCGACAGCTCTTTCGAGGATCCCGGGCAAAAAGGAATTGGCAGGATAAATCAGTTCTGCGACCAGATTATCAAAAGAGGCATTAAGGCCTCTTTTAAAATACATTTCCGAGCCGAGACCGCGGCCGGGGCCAGCGATGAATTATTATTAAAATTAAAAAGAGCCGGGGTGGATATCCTGGTATTGGGGGTTGAGTCGGGAATAAAAAAAGAACTTGATTCCTACCGCAAGATCGCCGGCCCAGAGCAAAGTTTAGCCAGCGTAAAAAGAATGGAAAGCTTTGCAGGGAAGTTCTTTATTGTTTTAGGCCACATGATGTTTAGCCCGGTATTGATTCTGGACGACCTGCCGCAAAAGCTGGATTTTTTAAAAAAACTGAATCATACCTGGGATTATCTGGAAATGTCCAACAATGTCCTGATTTTCCCGGGAACGGCATACCATGAGTGGATAAAGCAAGAAGGTTTGGTTCTTGAACACGATGTCCTTTCTCCGCTGATTCCTTACCGCTTTCGGGATCCGAGAGTTAAATTCGTGGCCCAGGCTTTAAGCAGTCTGAAGCTGAAGTGTCCCTCGATTATCCCTCTAAACATGCTGTTCTATGAAGCCGGAAATTTAATCAGCCGCTACTATAATAAAATGAATTCGCACCTCTGGCCGAAAGAGGAAGCCCTGGAGAATTTTAGGAAAGAGATTTTAAGGGTGCAATCGGAATGGGGGCAGATACTTTCTGCTTATTCTTTGGAAGCTACGGAATTAGCCAAACAAGAATGGAGTAAGGAAGAAGCCGAAGCTATTTATAAAAAATATTTTCCCCGGCCTGTGGATAATCTTTTGGCAAGAACAAAAAGTTCGCTTGCGGCTTTGCTCCATGAATTTGAACAGGCGCAGTTGTCAGTAAAAAAAGTTTACTTTAAACCCTGGCTGTCATTGCTGTACGCAGTTACGGACACTTCCCAGGGAAAAATCAGGACCAATAATTAGGATGGCCAAAAAAATTTTAATTCTCGGCGGGGCCCGTTTCCACGGGTGGCTCCTGGCTCAACATTATGACGAACTGGGTTATGCGGTAGCGGTGCTCAACCGGGGCAATTTCCGACCAAGCTACCCCCCGGCCATAAGGCAGATTAAAGCCGATCGCTTAAATCTTCGACAATTACAGGCGGCTTTAAGTAAGGAATCTTTTGATATCATAATTGACAATAATGCTTATGATGCCGAGCATATTGATGCTTTGCTGGCCATAATTCATGGCAATTGCCAGCACTATATTTTAACCAGTACCATCGCTCTCTATCTAAAGCACTATGCCGATCACAAGTTGAAAGAAAGTGAAGCCACCGGAATTTTAGAAAAGTACCACCCGAACATAAAACGCGTGGCTCTGGGAAAATTCAGAGCCGAACAGGCCTTGGCCAAAAATCCTGATCAAATTAATTATACTGCCCTGCGGCTGCCCAATGTTTTCGGGGAGGGGGATTTCGCGCATAAGCTTTCTTATTTTTATTACCGCTTGCGGGAGGGGAAAGTCCTCTTGGAAGAGGAGATCAGAGAGTTTAATTTAATCTACGTCCGGGATATTATTAAGGTTTTCGATAAGGTAGTGGAGAATCCCCGCTGTTTCGGGAAGGCCATAAATTGCGTTGACCCTAAGGCCTATACTTATCAGGATTTTTTTTCCGCAATTTACCGGGATTTATATTCCGCTGAAAAAATACTGCTGGCCCCGGCTAAACAAGCCTGGGAAAATCATTATTTATTGCCTTTTGCCTGGCACCCTCCGGTTGACACAGGCCTGATGAAAGCGCTTTTGGGCCATATTGAATTTACGCCGATAGAGGAGTGGGGCCCCCGGACTTTACAATGGGAACGGGAAAACTTCCCCCATATTCCCGATGATAAGGAGTATCAGCAGAACCGGAAAATTGAATTAGATTTAATAAAGACCTTCCGATAACCCCTCTTTTTTTACAATCCTTTTACAATTCTTTTACGCTTTCCTGACAACAGCTTAGGTTCCTTGTGTTATATCAAGGGTGGAGACCAAGAGATGGTTAAAAAATCCAATAGCCAGGCAAAGCTAACCAAAAGGAGGTGGGGGTATTTCGGGCGGCCCTTAAAACCGGGCCTGTTTATCTTGTTAACCAGTTTAAAAGGGAGGTCTAAAATGAGAAAACTTTTGTCGATTTTTCTTCTGCTGGCTTTTGTACTGACGGTTCAGCCGGCAGGGGTATTAGCCCAGAAACAGAGTGTGATTGAGAAGTTTATCGAGACCCTGGAAGTGGGGGAGCCGGTTTACTATGA
This sequence comes from uncultured Planctomycetia bacterium, assembly GCA_964420965.1. Lineage (GTDB taxonomy): Bacteria > Omnitrophota > Gorgyraeia > Duberdicusellales > 4484-171 > CAYQUQ01. Next base: position 13,473 of record CAYQUQ010000011.1, read on the forward strand.
GAGTTTAACCATAATCCCCATTTATGCTACCAAGGTGAAGGATCATACCCGCTACACAACTTTGGATAAAGCCTTAAAGCGGGGTTGGTTAAAGATTACTGAGCTTGAAGGAGGCAGTGTGCCTCAGGTGGAGTTGACTAACCGTTCGGATAAATACATCTACCTTATGGGCGGAGAAATCCTTACCGGTTGCAAGCAGGACCGGATCGTCGGCCGGGATGTATTGATCCGGCCTAAAGGTAAAAATATTGTGGTGCCGGTATATTGTGTGGAACAGGGGCGCTGGCGATATAAATCCGATAAATTTTTCAGCAAAAGCAATTTAGGGACCTATCGGATGCGTTCCGAAGCTCAGGAAGCAAAGAGTGTTTCCCAGGGAAATATCTGGAATAGGGTTTTACGGCAGAATGAGAGTATGGGGATTTCATCGGACACGCAGAATTACCAGGACGCCTATGAGGTTCCGGAAATTAGAAAGAAAATTGTCGCTTTTGAGCGGCACATGCAGGATGTTCCCCGGATGTACGAAGACACTATCGGTGTAGTGGTCGGAGTGGGAGGCAAAATCGTCAGCGTGGACATATTCGTCAATCCCCGCCTGTTTAAGAAATTATGGCCCAAGATTTTAAAGTCTTCCGCGCTTTCGGCAATCGAGGAAGCCAACGGTGCAGGTATAACTCAGCAGGATGCCGCCCGGTTTTTACGCCGGCTTCACGATAAAAAGTACAGCCGCAAGGACGCTATCGATCTGGGAGAAGAATTCTCCACCACAGACCGCCAGGTTAATGTTAATGCTCTAGTTTACCGCAACAGTGTTATTCACCTGGCCGGTTTCGCTCAAGACACAAAACAGACCGGTTCTAAATCATCTACGAACAGTGAGCGTCGCATCCCGGTAATGCGGCGTTAATTTCTTAAAGGCTCTCCGCCCCGGGGAACCGGGGCGGCCTCATTATAAAAGGAGGTTTACCATGAAACGCTTAATCTTATGTTTGCTGGTCGCTGGTTTATGTTTCTGTTTATCTTCCCGGGCCGGCACTCCGTCCCGGATAAGAGTCTATACCGGTTTAGATAAGCCGGTAGTATTAGCCGGCAGTGAAGGCGAGGTAGTGCTTAAGGTCGGCCTTACGGCTGTACCCGCTGAATTAGAGTCGGTGCGCCTGCCGATTAACCTGGCTATTGTTCTGGATAAGTCCGGTTCAATGTCCAGCAACGACAAAATGGAGAATGCCAAACAAGGGGCAATCGAAATCATTGAGCGCTTAAGCCGGGATGACATCGTATCGGTTATCATCTATGATAATTCACCCAGAGTACTGGTATCGGCTCAACCGCTTAAAAACAAGGATAAGATTATCCGTTTAATCAAATCAATCCGGGCTAATGGCTCGACAGCTCTCTACGGCGGGGTTACCCTGGGCGCGCAGGAGGTGCGGGAGTATTTCTCGGGAGAGTATTTGAACAGGATAATCCTTCTTTCTGACGGCTTAGCCAATGTCGGGCCACAATCAACGGAGGAGCTGGCTCATTTAGGAATCATGCTCAACAAAGAAGAAATAAGCGTGACCACCATCGGTGTCGGCGTGGACTATAATGAGGATTTAATGACTGCTCTGGCTCAGAAAGGCGGAGGCAATGCCTATTTTGCCTACAACAGCGATGAGCTGCCCAAAATATTTGCCGAGGAGATCGGCGAAGCCATGACCGTTTCCGCCCGGAAGGTAAAGATCCGGGTGGACTGCCTTACTGCCAGGCCTTTGGATGTTATCGGCAGAGAAGGCCGGGTAGGGGAGAAAGAGATGGAAGTTACCATCGGCACCCTCTACGCTAAAAACGACAAATATGCTCTGTTTAGTTTAGAGGTTGGCCCTCAAAAAAAAGGCAAGGTCGTTAAGGTGGCCAGGGTTTATGTGGAATATGTCGATCCCTTCAACAACCGCAAACAAAGCTTACAACAGAATGTAACTCTAACCTGCACAAAAGACAAAAATTTAGTAGAAGAATCCCGGGACAGAAGTATCCTTAAAGATTTCGCCCTTACCCGGACTTCTGAAATAAAGAGTGAAGCCGTTAGGTTGGCCGATAAGGGTAAGTACGATGAGGCGGCCAAGATTCTTAAGACCCAAAGTATTGAGCTTGAAAAAGTATCCCGGGAGTGTGATAATGATAAGGACATTCTTAAGGAGGCTGAAAACTGCGAAGAAATTTCCGGTAAGGTTAATGCTCACAAGGGATTTTCGCGGTCGCAGCGCAAGCAGGCACTTAATGAGTGGTTTTCCCAGACCGGCCAGCAGGGTTATTCAGCCCAGGGGGTAAACTATAAGTCAACGCAATGAAAAAATCTAAGTTAACGCCCTACTTAGGAGCTCTGTTTCTGATTGCCGTGATTATTCCGGCCATCATCTTAAGCGGGATTGCTATCCGTTCTTTGAGCCGGGAGGAGGCTTACATTGAAAGACGCATCAAGAATACCCTCCTGGCCGAAGCTACCCACACCGCTTCTCTGATTCAGGCCGAGTTAAAGAATGTCCAGCAGGAATTAAATACTACCGCTCCCTCTATTGGCGATACCAGCCTTAACCAGGCCTTTCAACAATGGCAGGAGCGGTCTTTGGTGGACGCGCCTTTTCTGGTCGCTTCCGACGGCCGGATGCTTTACCCCGAAGATAAGGGGCAGCGGGATGAGAAAGCAAAGTTAACCTTAAGCCTTAACAAGAAATTCTTTACCAACGAAGCCCGCGTGCCGGTCTATGAGAATATCGCCGAGGTCTATCAAGAGGAAATACTCAAAGAGGCCGAGAAACTTCCTTCAAAGCTGGACGAGGATATGTCTTCGGAAGCCCTGGGAAGAGTCCGGGGGGGTTATTCCCGCGAAGCCGACACCTTAAGCGTAAAGCAGCAGTCGCCTAACGTAGCCGGCCAGATGTTGCAGGGCGTTTTTGACCGCCATGAGCCGGTACGTAAGAAAGTCTATGAACAGGCTAAGAAGGGCGGCAAGCAGATCGGCTATCGAAAAGTTAACCTTCCGGATGAGAATGCGATTAACCTGCAGGGTCGGGAAGGAAAAAGTGCGGTGGTCAGCAAGCAGGAATCAATATTCATCTCGGAGCTCAAGAACTTCCGGCAGATTATCGCGCAGGCTGATTCAGGGATTATCCCCCGGATCATTGAGGATAAATTACGCCTTCTGTTCTGGAAGAAGCTCCCCGACGGCCGGGTGGTCGGCTGTGTTATCGACCAGAAAAACTTTAAGGACCGGATTTTAGGGGTGCTTCCGGATTTATATTCGGCAGTCAGGATCCTTACCGTTCTCGATGAAAACGGAATCCCGCTCATCCGGCCCCTGGAGGAGGCGGCCCGGGACTGGCGTTTTCCCTTCGTAGCCCGGGAAATCAGCGCCATGCTTCCCCACTGGGAAGTAGCCGCCTACCTGACTGATCCCGGGATGATTTCTTCGAAAGCCGGCACGGCCATACGTATAATCTGGGTGCTTGTTTTCATCCTTTTTATTTCTATCGTCAGCGGCGGAACCCTGGTTTTGAAGTCCCTGCACAGCGAGATGGCTTTAGCTAAAAAGAAATCCACTTTTGTGGCTAATGTGTCGCATGAATTAAAGACTCCCTTGACGTCTATCCGCATGTTTGCCGAAATGTTGAAAGAGCGCCGGCAGCCGGATGCGGATAAGCAGCAAAAGTATCTGGGGTTGATGGTATCGGAAACCGAGCGTCTGACCCGTTTGATTAATAACGTCCTTGATTTCTCTCGCCGGGAGCAGGGCAAAAAGCAGTACTCTATGGAAGAGGTTAATGTCATCCAGGTTTGCCGGGAGTTGGTCGAGGGCCAGCGCCCGCGGCTGGAGAATAACGGATTTGTGGTGAATTTTTCCACTGATATCAACGAAGTATCGGTTGAGGCGGACGGTGAAGCCCTAAAACAGGCTTTGCTTAACCTTCTTTCCAACGCCGAGAAGTACTCTGGCGATAAGAAATGTATCGATGTTGACATTCATCATGATAATACCCAGGTGTCTATTGAAGTGAAAGATAAGGGGACCGGAATTTCAGCCGGCGATGCCAAGAAGATTTTTAAGGAGTTTTACCGGGCCGATGATACCTTGACTTCGCGCACCAAAGGCACCGGTTTAGGCCTGACCATAGCCCAGCAAATAATCAAAGATCACGGCGGTGACCTGAACTATTCGCCCCGCGAAGGGGGAGGAAGTGTTTTCCGGATAGCACTGCCTAGATACGCAAGGAGCTAATAATGAAAGAAAAAATACTGGTCATCGAAGATGAACCTTCAATTTTAACCGGCCTCATTGACTTACTTGGTTCCGAAGGTTACCAGGTAAGTTCCGGCCGGGACGGAAAAGAAGCCCTGCGGTTATATGAATCAGAGAAGTTCGATTTAATTTTACTGGATATCATGATCCCCGAGAAAAGCGGTTATGATGTTTGCCGGGAGATCCGGAAAAAAGATCAAACCATCCCGATTTTAATGCTTACCGCCAAGGGCCAGGAAGTGGATAAGGTAGTTGGTTTAGAAATCGGCGCCGATGATTACATCGTTAAGCCTTTCGGGGTAAAAGAGCTTTTAGCCCGGGTGCGCGCGGCTCTGCGCCGGGCCAAAGCCCGGCCGAAAAAGAAAAAAGACTTAGGCCCTATAGAGTTTGGCGATATATTTATTGACCCCAAATCATTAACGGGGCGTAAAAAGAAGAAAGAGTTTGCGGTTATCCCCCGGGAAATAGATTTACTGCGGTTATTTTTAGAACACGACGGCGAGGTGGTTGACCGTTTCACCCTGTTAAACGAGGTTTGGGGACTGCAATATGAAGGAACAACCAGGACTCTGGATCAACATATTGTAAAACTGCGCCAAAAAATCGAAGACAACCCTTCCAGCCCTAAATACATAACTACTATTCATGGCGTAGGATACCGGTTTTGCTCAAAACCGGAATGATAAACTAAAGGAGGAACAGGCATGAGTAAGGTTATCTGCCCGAATTGTAAGGTTGAAATGAAAAAAAATACTGAGCCGGATATAACCATTGATAAATGCCCCCGCTGCGCGGGAATCTTTCTGGATAAAAACGAATTGAATGTTTTAGCTACCGGTATGGCCGGCAATATTGAGTTTTGTTCTATAGACGAAGATTACCATAAAGATAATTATCCCGCGAGGGCCTGTCCGAAGTGCAGCGGGCAGACCATGGATAAAATAAACCTTTTGCATTTTACGGATATTATTTTTGATTACTGCTCCGGATGCGGGGGGTTCTTTCTGGATAAAGGCGAAATGAAAGACGTAAATGAGAAGCTCCAGGAGATTCACGGGAGTAAATTCAGCCAGGAGTACCGGGATTATAAGGATGAACATTTAGTCAGAATTGATATTTTAAAAGGCGTTGTGGCCGCGCCGATCGAGCCGGGTCTGCCGGTGGCTGTTCCGGCCGTAGCCAATTCCCTGAAAATTACGGTTTATTTTTTAAAACCGTTAGGCATAGAACTGAAAGTATTCGACGAAGGCTGGCTGTCGAGGCTGGCTAAGATATTTAAGATTCATAAGGGTCAGGATATCGCTCTGGACAATCATGATTTTGACGCTAAATTTATTATCCAGGCCGACAACGAAGAAAAGGCAAAAAAAATCTTTACCGGCGCAGCCCAGCAGGCGATATTGGATTTCGTGGCTAAAAAACCGCAATTATTCTCCACCCCGGGAAGGATCAAGGTGTTTGATAGCCGGATTGTTTATCTGGAAGGCCCCTATTCTGATGACATAAATGTCGATCACAACAAAGCCTTTACGGTAGTGATCAAAGATCTTCTAAACATAGCCAAGATGATCGAGGCACCGGCGAAATAAAACCCGCTGTTAAGCGGTAGAGGAGGGGCAATGGGCCTGCTGGATTTATGGAAAAAATTACTGGGTCAGGATCGGCCGGAAAAGAAAAAGTCCCGGTCGAAACTTAAGAAAAGACCGGCGAAAAAAACAAAACGAAAAACCGCCAAGAAACCCCGCCCCAAAACGAGAAGACCAAAAAAGAAAACCCGGCGCGTTGTCCGTAAGCGCCTCCCGCGGCTTAAATCCGCCGTCAAGAAAAAGAAACCGTTAAAACCTGCCGTTTCCCGGGCCCGGCCGCCCGGGGAAGAAGAGATCGGCGTTATCACCCATTACTTCGGAAAGATCTCAGTCGGGATTATTAAACTTAAAAAGCCGCTTAAGGCCGGCGAGAAGATTCACATTAAAGGGGCCCACGACGATTTTACCCAGGTGGTTAAGTCCATGCAGCATAACCATCGCGATATCGCCATCGCCAAAAAAGGTCTTGAGGTGGGGGTCAGGGTTACCCGACCCGTGCACGAAAACGATAAGGTTTATAGAGTTTAAGGGCAATCGTTTAAATAGAGAGGTCAAAATGAAAAGAATAATTTTTGTGTTTATTTGCTTTTTTCTGGTGGCCACAACTGTTCATTTAAGCATTGCCGCGGATGAAAAATTTTCGGAATTAATAAAAGCCCGGGCACAAGTTACCCTTTATTTAAAGTCAGGAGAAGTTATAAAGGGTAAATTGGCAGATAAAACCGATGAGAAAATAGTAATAAGTAAATACGGCAGTTTAATACCTTTTCCCCTCGACGGGATATTCAAAGTAACAGAGTCCGAGACCGGGGCAGTACTTCTTAAGCAATCCCGATATTCGTTTTCCACAGCTATTATCACCTACGAGTATAAAGGGCGGCAGAAGGCAAAGGAGATGGTTTACATAGATGCCGCTGAAAATAAAGTTGCCATTGAGCATGCCGTAAATATGGGCCTGGCGGATTTAATCCCGGGAGCGGCCGAGAGGACAATTTATGACGGCGAAACAGCTTATATGATTAGATCCGGAGATAATAAAGTGATTAAAATGGAGCAAATGGGGAATGTGATCTCGGATATTTTTATGGAGCAATTCTATTTCGGACACCCCGTAACTAAACAGGTTTTTCTGGGTAAAGAATGTAATGTGTATGCTCATCCCATGGGAAAGGCGTACTTCTGGGAAGGACTTTTACTTAAATCCGAAACCGCAATCCCCGGAGACGAAGGATATAATATGGTGAAAGAAGCAACCGATATTCAGGTAGATGTCGATATACCTTCTGAAAAATTTGAGCTTCCCGAGGGTGCTAAAGTAATGTCCTGGGCCGAGATGATGAAAGATTTTGGAGGCATGGCCGGTGAAACGGAGGGGTCGCTCGGCTGGGAAGAGGAGTATCAACAGCAGCGCAAGGAACACCTTCTCGAGCAGGCCCAGTTCGATCCCGAGATAGAAAAGATTCTTAAAGAGGCGACTAAAGAGGATGGTACCCTGGATTTGGGCAAAACCGACAAGCTTCTGAGAGAGAAGGAAGAAAGAGATCTGCTGGCAAAAGCAAAGAAGCTTAAAGGCGGCGAAGATATTATTAATGCGGTTACTTCCTCTGACGGTAAGATTGATATGCATCAATTACGTTCCCGGATCTGGAAGAAAGAGAGCCAGCTTAGAGAGGAAGCCAGAAAATTGCGGGATGCAGCCAGAGTGTATCAGGAACAGGACGATTACGATACCGCCTTAGCCAAGCTTAATGAGGCCATAGAGGTATATTCTTTAGACGGACTGGGATATTATGAGCGGGCGCAACTTTATGAAGCCAGGGGAGAAGACCAAAAAGCCATTCAGGATTTAACGGCTTTGCTTAAGAACAAAGATTTATTTTCTCAATATTCCCGGCCGATGTATTTTTCCCAGCGAGCCGGTATTTATACGCGGATAGGTAAATATGAAGAGGCGGTTAATGATTACTCCGAGACTTTAAAGATGCAAAAGGAGATTATCAAAAAAGAGATACAGCGTAAGCAGAAAATATTGAAAGAAAGCGGGGAGGATGAAATAGGCGTGGATCGCAGTAAATTAAGCTACCGGCCCGATTTGCATACCCTTAAGGAAAGGGGCGATGTTTACCGGAAAATGGGTAAGTTCAAAGAAGCAATCGCTGACTTTACCGAATTAATCGATTCCGGCCCGGATAAGTGGCTGCTCCGCGATACTTATTTTCTGCGCGGGCTTATCTTTAAACAAACGGGTAAGACCAAGGAGATGAAGGCGGATTGGGATAAAGCCAAGTCTCTGGGGGATAAATTAGTCGAAGGTGAATATATAAGAGGTAAAAAGCAGGGCCGTTTCGTCTGGTACTATCCTGACGGCGGCGTAAAATGCGACGCCAATTATGCCGACGGAGAGCAGGAAGATTTGGCTACCTGGTACTACAATAACGGACAACTTAAATGCACGGGGAAATATCACCGGGGAGAAAAAGAGGGAATTTTCACCTGGTACGACCGGCTGCGCGGGTACAAGACCAAAGAGCTGAATTACGTTCAGGGAAAATTAGAAGGGGAATGCCGCTGGTATTACGACGACGGAGGCCTTTGGGAGAAGAGTACGTTTAGAAACGGGGCCCGCCAGGGTTTATCCTATAAATATTACGAGAAGGGCAAGCTCCAGCAGGTCTGCCCCATGGAAAAGGGGCTGGAGAACGGCGAGTGCGTGCTTTATAACCAGGACGGCAGCTTAAAGAAAAAAATTCTCTTTGAAAACGGCAAAAGAATAAAAGATATTTACGAGTAGGATAAAATTAAGCCGTTTTATGCTAGCCGCTGATTTATCCGCGGTTTATAATTACCACACGTGAGCCGGGAGGGGTATGGAGGAGAAGAAAAAAATCTGTTTTTCCGAAGAAAAGGGTAAAGAAAGGATTTTCCTATTTTTGAACTTGTCAAAAGCTATTAAGCGAGTTATGATAATATAAAACAGGCCCCGTTAGAAATAAGATTTCTAACGGGGCAGGAATAGATGATGAAGAAAATTATTTTTATTTTTTTTCTATTCATTTTAAGCTGTTCGCCTTGGGAGGTAGCCCGGCTGGCCGGAATCGGAGTAGAGCCTTTTAAGACCGAAGGTAAAGTTTACACCAAGATTATCCACAAAGATCCCGCCACCGCCTACGAACAGGTGCTTACCATTATGGGAGATTTAGGGGCTAATTTTTACCGGGGAAGCCCCCGGAAGAAGTTTCTGATCATGACCAATTTTAAGCCTGTTTTTAGGCAGTGCAGTGAGTCCACGGAGGTGGCCGTATTTTTTACGGAAGTGAAAGAAAAGGAAACTAAAGTTGAAGTATCGTCTTTAAACCATTCCCTTTCGGAATTCGTAGCCTTAGAGCTGTTCAAGGGATTAGAAGGACAAGAGTACAGAAAAGTAACCGCACGGGAACTTAAAAATGCAAAAGAAAAGAAGGAAGAATAGTTCCGGAGGCAAAGACAAGAGGGACGGTTTAGATAAGCGAAGATTCATCAGAGCCAGTTATCCTTTTACTATACATATTTATCATTCGAAAGGAAAAGCAATTTCCTCCTACACTGAAGATGTCAGCGAGGGGGGGTTAAAGTTACCGTCCGGGATAAGCTTAAGGTCGGAACCCTGGTTAATCTGGCCATTTACATAAAGACCGAACCTCTTATCTGTGACGGAAAAATTATTTGGGTTAAAAAAAGAAAGAGCGAATTCCTTAAGGAAGTTGACCTTTTTGATGCCGGTATAGAATTTAGAAATATTAAAGATAAAGACCAGGTTGAAATTAAAAGCAGCGTAGAGGAGATGTTGCGTTTAGGCGAAGAAGAAAAAAAAGCGGAATAAGGAGGAGTTTGATGTCTTTGGAAAAAGCTAAAATTCTGGCCATTGACGATGAAGAAGATTTTTGTTTTTTTGTAAAAAGAAACCTGGAGCGTCTGGGTTCCGAAGTGATAACCGCGACCGGAGGCGAGGAAGGTTTTAAATTAGCCCGGAAACATAAGCCGGATTTAATACTCCTGGATATAATGATGCCGGGCATCGACGGTTTTGAGGTATTAAAAAAGCTCAAAGAAGATACCGAGACCATCGCTATCCCGATTATAATGCTGACCGGTAAAGACGATGATGATTCCAAAATAAAGGCTGCCGGACTATACGACGAAGATTATATCGTTAAGCCGGTGGAAGTAGACGCTTTGCGCTCGCGGATAGAAGAGGCGCTGACCAGGCGCGGCAAATAGAAACCTGCCTGATTTTCCATGTTTCTTTACGGAAAACACTCCGTTTACGAACGCCTTAAGGTTAATCCCGGCAGTATAAAGAAGATATATTTGCAGAGCGATTTCAGCGCGCCGCATATAGAAAAGTTGATTAACACCCAAGATATCACCGTGGAGCGTTTATCTTCGAAAGCGCTGCGAAAGATTAAGCCTACTGATTCTTTGGGCGGGATTATCGCGAAAGTCGATAAATTTGCCTATACGCCTTTTGAAAGTTTGATTCCGCGCCCCCGGGATATTTCCCTTATCTTTCTGGACCGGGTTTTCGACCCCCGGAATTTGGGTTCAATAATCCGGACGGCAGCCTGTTTCGGCGGATTCGCTCTGGTCATCCCTAAGCATAAGGCCTGTGAAGTTACCGAGGCCGTATTGCATGTCGCTTCCGGGGGCGAGAATTTTGTTCCCGTGTCTATGGTTTCCAATTCGACCCAGGCCCTGCTTAAAGCCAAAGAATGCGGCTTCTGGGCCGTAGGCGCGGTGGTTTCCGGCGGCCGGGAAATTCAGGAAGCGGATTTCTCCCTGCCTCTGTGTTTGATCCTGGGCTCAGAAGGTAAAGGTATACGTTACGGCATCGATAAACATCTTGATTTTAAAGTGCGTATCCCCATGGGCGGGATTTCTCTTTCTTTAAACGTGTCAATCGCTGCGGCTGTTTTTTGTTACGAGATAGCCCGGCGCCGGGTCCTCAAATCTGGTTAAAAAGGAGTGAGCATGAAAAATAATATCGCGCACGTAATAGGCAGGACAGGGGTTATATTATCGGCGATTTTTTTCCTGATTGGCATCGGTTTTGCCTGTTCTGTTTTTGCCGATGTCATCATTTTAAAATCCGGAGAAACAATCGAAGGTAAATTGTTGGATAAGGCCGGCGAATATATGAGGGTAGAGACTGCGGAGGGAGTCCGGGCCTTCGGTTTAAAAGATATCCAAAAGGTGAGAACGGAGGAGTTTAAACCTCATTCCGGAGAAGTACAAGCTATTGCAGACGACGAAGCCGATATCGTCATTCTCAAGACCGGCGAAACAATTAAAGGCCGGGTAATTTACGATTTAGAGGCCGGCGAATATATGGGCGAATATATGAGGGTAGAGACTGCGGAAGGAGTCCGGGCCTTCAGCTTAGAAGATGTCGAAAAGGTCAGAATTAGAAAGAAGAAAGGCCAGGATACCGCAGCCGGGGAAAAGGAATCCGTTGACCAGAGTGAGACTTATCTGGAGAAAGGGCTTGTCCACAGTTTAGCCGGAGAGTCCGAGGAGGCTTTGCGTAATTATCAGGAGGCTTTAAGGAGCAACCCTAATCTGGCCCAGGAATACCTGGATCGGGGAGTTGCCGAGTATTATTTAGATAATCACGGCGCGGCCGAAGGGAATTTATTAAAAGCCCAGGAACTCTTCGAGGCCTCCGGAGATCTTCAGCGCCTGCAGATAACCGAAGAGTATTTAAAAAAGCTCTTTGAATGACCGCCGTATAGAAATCAAAGATTTCTAACGGGGTAAAGAAAACGTTTACAGAAAGCGATGAAAATATCCGTTTTAGCTGGATTTTGCCTCTTTTTATATGTTATCCTCATCTATGGAGTAGGGAAAACAACCGTTTTTAAAGGGGAGGCAAAAAATGATTAAGGGGATTAAATTATTTCTGGTAGCGGGAATTCTTTGTCTGGCGTTCTCCGGGCTAAGCTTTGCTCAATATTACGAATTAGACGGCAAATGGGCTGTAATCAACGGGCCTAAGGATTACCAGAATCTGGGGGTCACCCTTGACGCCGAAACCTGCGATTTGATGATTACCGTTCTGGGTTGGCGCGACAAGGGAGAATTTGATTTCTTTCTCCAGCGGTTTAACGTTCTCCGGATCCAAAACCATGCCCATGCTTACGTTTTGAACGTTGAGCTTTTTGAAGGAAAAGCCAAGGTAGTTGTCCTCGACGGACTGCAAAGGCCGTTTACCGGCTGGATACCCGTTCAGTGGCTGGAAGGAAACGAGAAAGGGCCTGGAATTCCGGATAGTGAGTACTACGCTTACCGTTCTCAATTTCGGCTCCCGAAATTTTAAAGGAGGTATACATGAAACGCGGATTTACCTTAGTGGAACTGATGGTAGTTATCGCCGTAATCGGTATCTTAGCGGCTACGGTCCTGCCTTCAGTCCAGGGCATTACCATGAAAGCCCGCGACGCCCGCAGAAAAGCGGATTTAAACTCAATTCAGCTGGCTGTGGAGCAGCACTACGATGAGCACGGCTATTATCCGGTCAGCACCGGCTGTGGCCATGACTGCAATGGCTATAGCTTTAGCCGGCAGGCTCAGCCCTGGATTGCCGGGGTTAATGTTTATTTAAGAGGCGGCTCTCTGCCCCTGGACCCGATCAATAACAACAATAACCCCTGGAATACCGGGGGCTACAACTATGCTTACGGCAATGTCGGCCGCACTACCTACGCTCCTTCTTACGACTTAACCGCTCAGCTGGAGAATAGAAGCGATAACGACCGCTGCCAAATTAAGAATTATCGCTGGTACTTCGACAATCGCGCCTGGTGCACGGCCCACGGCGGAAACTACAGCAATCATCTTTACGAAATCGGTCCCCTGACCCACTAGAAAACAACCTATTCGGGACAGACCCCATCAAACTTCTCTGTGAAGTCGATGGGGTCTGTCCCGAATTAGAATCTGTCCCTTTTTATTTTCTTTTCCCCAATAATTTGGTATAATCGAATGAGCTCACTGAAGGAGGCGGTTTATGCAGGCAATATTTAAGACCGGAAGTTTTTCTTTCCCTGTCGAATTCAATGATACCCAGACGGCTCGGGAGATTTTTGCGCAGCTACCCCTGGAAGCCAATATCTCTACCTGGGGAGATGAGATTTACTTTGATATCGGTTTTAAGGCTTCGGCTGAAGGCGCGGTTATGGAGGTAAAGTCCGGTGACGTGGCCTATTGGCCTCAGGGCAAGTGCCTCTGCGTATTTTTTGGGCCGACACCGGCAAGCACAAGTGAGGAGCCTGTTCCGGCTTCACCGGTAGTTATTGTAGGCGAAACAAAAGCTTTAAAAGAAGATTTAAAAAGCATACAGTTAGGAGAGAAAATATCCGTGGAGGCGGCCGTATGAAAAAGAATGATACTTATAAGGAAAGAAGGAAATATTTAAGATTAGATGCTTCGGCCAGAGTTAACGTTAAGTCCAAGAAGAAAGGTACAAAGAAACCCTCGGCAGAGGCGCAAGCGTTGGCGAAGAATATGAGTATAGAAGGGATATGTTTTATATCCGATAAGAAGTTAAGCCCGGGAAAGGCCGCGGAGGTCGAGATTTACCTTCCCGGAGAACGTAAACCTCTGCATATACACGGAGATATTGTCTGGACGCGGAAAGTTAAAAAAGGCGGCAAGGCCGCATTTGAATCGGGAATCAAGCTGGCCACTATCCAGGATAGCGACGAAGGCAAGTTTATCGGATATGTATCCAGTAAATTTGCCGCCCGGCTGGGGAAATATTTACACTTGTAATTACCATGTTAAAATTTTTAATTTATACTTTAGTCGGCATAGTGCTGTTTTTCTGCTACATTAAGTATCTCGAGGCTAACAGTATATTCTTTCCCCAACGGGATATTGAGGCTACTCCTTCTGATTTGGGCCTTAGCTTTGACGAAACCCACATAACTACTTCCGACAATATCGAAATCCACGGCTGGTTTATTCCCCGGGAGCAGGCCCGATACACCTTGCTGTTTTTGCACGGGAACGCCGGAAACATCTCCCATCGTTTAGACAAAATAGCCCTTTTGCTTAAGGCGCACGTAAATATCTTTATAATTGATTACCGGGGTTACGGCCGGAGCAAAGGAAAACCCTCGGAGAAAGGGATGTATATAGATACAGAAGCTGCTTATGATTACCTGGTTAAGGAACGCAAGATTGCGCCCGCAGATATAATACTCTACGGAGAATCATTGGGCGCGGCAGCGGCAGTGGACCTGGCCGCGAAAGAAGAGGTAAAGGCTTTAATCTTAGAAGGCGGATTTTCCAGCGGAAGAGACATAGGCAAAAAAATATACCCTTTTATTCCCCGGGTACTTCTGCCCGATATACTTAATTCTGCGGATAAGATTCCGAAGATTAAAGCTCCCAAATTATTTATCCATGCCCGGGATGATGAGGTGGTTCCTTTTGCTTTGGGAGAAAAACTTTATAACGTGGCCCCGCACCCTAAGCAGTTTCTGAAGGCAGAAGGGGGGCATAACGAATTCTTCTTAAGCGCCCAAAAAGAGTACATTTTAGCGATTACAGATTTTGTCCAAGGGCTTGATAAACGGGGTTATGAGTAGAAAAAGTTTCATTATCAGTTTTTTTCTGATTCTGGGTGCAGGCTGTACCCCCAGAATAGAAGGGCTATTGACCTTAAAGCGGGTCGCCGCCAGCCAGAAGCAAATCGACCGTTACCTTAACCGGCAGGATAAGCTTTTCGCCAGATTACTCAGGGATCTGGAAAGAGAAAAAATAAAACCCGGTCTCTCCCGGCGCCATTTTATCGGTAGATACGGAGACCCCGTAGTCACCAAAGAAATATCCGAGCCTTTTTCGGGGACGGCCGATCTTTACCGCTTTTCCACCCAGTATTTCAATTCCGAGAAAGTCTATGCTTATTTTGACGAATCCGAAAAGTTAGTCAGCTGGGAATACTCACCGCGCCTATCCCCTTAGAGATAGATGTTAAAGAGAACCCTGATAATTTTTATTCTTTGTTTTCTTCTGCTCGCCGGATCAGCGGTTATCTTCAGAAATATCATTTTAAAATTTGTCCTTGAGCGGTATCTCAACAGAAGCCTAGAGGTCAGAGCCGCTATCAGCCGCGCGCATTTCTCCTTAAAAAGCGTAACCCTGGAAGGGTTAAATATTTCCGGAGACGGCTTTAAAGGAGAGTGTAAAGACATCGCCATAAATTTTTACTTCCCGCACTTTCTGAAACCGAAAATTTCCCGGGTGGTTTTTAAGAATGCTTCCGTCGCCGTAGAAGATTTGAAGTCGGCCCGGGGCAAAATAAAGGAGATCCGGCTTAAGCTTAAAAAGAAGCCCCTCCGGCCCGCGCCGGACAAAGAGAGTTTAACTTTGAATTTGGGCTTTGAAAATATCCACCTTAAAATAAAGCAGGTCGATTCCTTTTACGTGGAAAGTTCTTTCAACGGTGCGGTAAGGATTTGCTTTAAAGGGGGGTTACTTTCCGATATCAGCGGAGGTTTCCGCAGTACGCGAGGGGGGCTGATCAAGATCGACCGGGAGGCCCCGCTAAAGTTCCTGCGGCGGTACCTCGATGAGGAATCTTACCGGATTTTAATCGACAATTTCAAAAATTACGCCTACGGCACCGGAAGGCTGGATTTGAGTAAAAAAGAAGGTTTTTTAACCGTGGCCCTGGATTTTAACTCTCAAAAATCCGGCCGCAGAGACATCCAGATTAATTTCCATAATGTTCTGGGTAAGTAGGTCCGGATAAAAAGTTTTCATTGACAAGGGGGCAAAAAGGTATATATTGGGTGATAAGCGAAGAAGGTATTTTTGGGGTAAACAAGGAGGTAACGAATGGCAGAGGAGAAGAAAAGCAGTGCCAGACTTAAGACAACCATGAAGGCGGTCATCGGGTTAGCCCTCATCGCTTTAGGGATATTAGCCATAGTGGCCTGGTGGTGGAGCTTGAAAGTGGTTTTTAAAGGCTGTATCGGGTTATTCCTGATTCTGGCCGGGGCAATCACCATTGCTATCGCTAAAGAATAAAAGTCACGACGGTAATTTACGGGGCAGGCTTGATATTAAGCCTGCCCTTTCTTTTTTTCTTCATTTTTTCATAGCTTTATGGTATATTACCCAGATAAAGCCACACAAAGAGGAGTAGCTATGAAAGCTATCAGCGCAACCGAAAAGCGTTCTTTAGTTATCGATATCGGGCTTATTTTTAGTTTTACCCTCCTTATGGTGTTATCGGCCCATATTCGCATCCCGCTCTTCTTCACCCCCGTGCCTTTTACCCTGCAGACTTTAGTGGTCTATTTAAGCCTGATTCTTCTTAAGCACAAAGCCTGCTTTTCTCAGGTTTTATACATCCTCTTAGGTATAGGGGGATTGCCGATTTTTGCTAACGGCGGCGCCGGCTGGCTTTATTTTTTAGGACCCACCGGAGGATATCTCTTCGGGTTTTTGGTTGCCGCTTTAGTTTTTCCCTATTTTTTACCCCGGAAACCTCACCTTTTAAAGACTTTAAGTTTCTTTGCCGGCGCCGGCCTGTTAATTTATACTTTAGGCATATCCTGGCTTATGCTGGTTCATCATTTTACCTTTGCCCAGAGTCTTATCGCCGGGGTTTACCCGTTTATCCCGGGCGCGATTGTTAAAATAGTTGTCGCCTCTTTGGTTCTGGTAAGATTTAATAAGTAATCTCTGCCTGCCGCAGGCAGGCAATAAATTAAAAATATGCTCAAACGACTATTCATAACCGGCCTGGCGGCACTTATCCCTTTAGTTATAACTATCTATGTGATCATCGGGCTGTTTAATTTTGCCGACGGAGTCTTAGGCAAGCCGATAAACAAATTTATCCATAAATACGTCGGCCATGAAATTCCCGGGATCGGTATCCTCCTGGTTATCATTATCATTTTTATGATCGGCATCCTGATCCATCTTTCCCGGATGAAAGTATTCCGCTGGCTCACCCGGGGAGTGCGAGACTCCTTCTTCAAAATACCCGTAATCAGCAAAATTTATTCCCCGGTTAAGCGCATGGTGGACTTTCTGTTTTTTCCTCCCCGGAGAAGTTTTAAAACCGCGGTTCTGGTAGAATACCCGCGTAAAGGAATCCGCACCATAGGCTTTCTGACCAACGAAAATACCCTGCAGTTTAAAGATAGAAAGGAAAAGAAACTTTACAATGTATTCATTCCTTCTTCGCCTTCCCCGATAACCGGGTTTACGATTGTGGTCGAGGAGAGCGATTTAACTTATTTGGATATCAGCGTAGAAGAAGCACTGCGGGTGATTGTTTCCGGAGGCCTTCTTAACCCCTGATAGCGGGGATAGTCCAGGTGCAGGCCCCAGGGCCGGTACCGCCAATTATATGAATACAACTTACGCACTTAAGGATGACGGCAGTTTTCTGATTAAAGATTACAACCGGACGCATCCTTTTTCTAATTTTCTTCCCGGTATTGCCGGCGAGTGGGGTATCCCTCTCTGGGTATTCTACGTAAACCGGGGCCAGGCCATTGCCAGCTTCGGCTTAAAAGATAAAGACCATTCGATTGCTGAGTTTTTCCCGGCCAATAAAGCTTATGCTCTGGTCTCTTCTTTTGGCTTCCGTACTTTTCTTAAAATCAATCAAAAAACTTTCTACGAGCCCTTCCGGGTTTGCACCCAGCCGGGCAGGAAAGAGGAAATGCTGATTAGAAGTGATTCCCTGGAAATTAAAGATACCAATCCCGATTTAGGTTTAAGTATCACCGTTAAATATTTTACCTTACCCAATACGCCGGTGGCCGGATTAGTAAGAGCAGTTACGATTAAGAATACTTCCCCGCAGGAGATTGATTTAGAAGCCCTCGACGGCCTGGCCCGGATTACCCCTTTTGGTTCGGCCCACCCTCTCTTAAAGGATATCAGCCGGACTTTAGAAGCTTGGATGAAGTCCGGCGTTAGTGACCATCTGGCATTTTTTCGGTTAACCGTGGACCCCCGGGATGTAAGCCATACCCGGTATATCGAGGGGGCGAATTTCAATTACGCTTTTTACGCCGAGAAAAGCCGCAAACTCCACCCTTATTTAATAGTTGATCCCGAAGCCGTATTCTCCCCGGATACTTCCTATGCCAGGCCGCTACGCTTTCTGGACCCGGACTTTAAAACCCCCCTTAACCAGATAACTCTGGGGAAAACCCCCTGTGCTTTCAGCCATTTCAAGTGGAAACTGGCTCCGGGAAAGGAGAATGCCCTTTACAGCCTTTTTGGCGCGGCCTTTAAACCGGAACTGGTTAAACAGTTTGTCAAATCCCTGGATGGAAAATCATTGAAGAGTAAGGAGAGAGAAAACGAAAGCTTAATCCGCAGGCTTAAAAATAATTGTTTATGCCTGTCCGGCCGCGAAGAGTTTGATCACTACACTCAGTCCACTTATCTGGATAACGTCTTAAGAGGAGGGTTTCCTTACCGGGCCAAAGATAAAGTTTATTACATTTTTTCCCGCAAGCACGGCGACCTGGAAAGGGATTACAACCATTTTCAGCTTCGTCCCTCTTGTTTTTCCGAAGGCGAAGCCAACTACCGCGACATCAACCAGAACCGGCGGATGGATTTATTTTTCGAACCGGCCATCGGAGCCGGAAATATTGTTTACTTTCTTAACTTCCTTAAGATTGACGGTTACAATCCTTTGACTATAAAAGGGGAAAAGCTTTTATTCAAGAAACTGCCCGCCCAGTCGCTCCTGGAAGAGTTCGGGATTAAAGACCCGAGAGTGCTCAGTATGATGCTTAAAGGGTTTTACCTCGGTGATTTTTTTAAGTTGCTCGCCGAGGAAGGAATAAAAGTGGGGAAACCTAAAGGTCTGGCTTCGGCCCTGATCAGCCGCGCCCAAAGGGAGCCCCAGGCCGTACATCGCGAAGGGTACTGGATCGACCACTGGCATTACAACCTGGATTTGATCGAAAGCTTTTTGTATTTCTACCCCGATAAACATAAAGAATTATTTTTAGGCCAGGAATTCGCCTTCTGGGATGATGAGTACCGGGTAAAGAAAAGAAAGCAGCGTTACCTTTTAAGGGGAAGTAAAGTTTACCAGGCTGAAAGCGTCGAGGCGGCCAGAGAGAAAAGAACCCTGCTTAAGAAACGAAAGGGGTTTAAAAACTTTTTAAGGACAAAGAAGGGCCGGGTCTATAAAACAAACCTGGTGGTTAAGCTTCTGGCTTTGATTTTGAATAAAAGCGCCACACTCGACCCGGAAGGTATCGGCGTTGAAATGGAGGCCGATAAGCCCGGCTGGTGCGATTCTTTAAACGGGCTCCCGGCTCTGCTGGGGTCTTCGCTCTGCGAAACCCTGGAACTAAAACGCGCAGCTCGCCTCTTGCTCCGGGCAATTGAAGCCCTGGGGATAAAAGAGGAGGTTTTGGTCCCTCAGGAGCTATTTTTATTTTATGAGCGTTTAAACGGGCTTCTTAAAAAGAATATCGCCGCCCGCGGCAAAAATAGGGATTACGTCTGGTGGGAGAAGGCCAATGCTTTAAAAGAGGAATTCCGGGAAAAAACCTTTTTTTATTTAAGCGGTAAGGAAAGAAAGCTTAAAACCGGCCCGCTGGGAGGGTTTCTTAAAAACCTGATTTTTAAATTAAACCGGGGCATCCAAAAGGCCGGGGATAAACAGAGCGGGCTTTATTTTACCTACTTTACTTATACGGTTACGAGATATCAAGCGCGTAATAAACATATTATTCCCTTAAGCTTTCGCCGTAAACCTTTGCCTTTGTCTCTTGAGGGTGTCGTCCATGCCTTAAGGGTCGAAGGGAAAAAAGATATTTGCCGCAAGCTAGAGCAGAGTAAACTTTTCGACCGAAAATTAAAGATGTACCGGCTCAACGCTTCTTTGGCCGGTGAGCCTTTAGAGATCGGCCGCAGCCGCGTATTCGTTCCCGGCTGGCTGGAAAACGAGTCGATCTGGCTGCACATGGAATATAAATACCTTCTGGAGTTGTTGAAACAGGGCTTCTACCGGGAATTTTTTACCGCTTTCGATAATTGCGGGGTCTGTTTTTTTGATCCCCAAAAGTACGGGCGCAGCCCTCTGGAGAATTCGTCTTTTATCGTCAGCAGCGCCTACCCGGACGAGAATCTATGGGGCAAGGGGTTTGTGGCCCGCTTAAGCGGAGCCACGGCCGAATTCCTGAACATCTGGGCCTTGATGTGTCTGGGCCGGGCCCCCTTCTTTCTGGACGGCAAGGAAGGGCTTTGCTTAAGGTTTGCCCCCATTTTGAAGAAGGAGTTTTTTACTACCGTCCGTAAAAGCGTGGATTTCGGAACCGGCCGGTTGACCCTGCCTAAACACACCTTTGCTTTTAAGCTTTTTTCGCAGACCCTGGTAGTTTATCATAACCCCGGAGGTCAGGATACCTTTTCCCCGGCCTGCCGGGTTAAGCGGGTGGTGGCCACCGTTGGGGTTAAGAAAACCACCTTTTTGGCCGACATCATCAAGCTCAACTCGCTTCCCGGCCTGCGGGAGGGTAAGGTCCGGCGGATCGACGTGTACTTAGGATGAACTAGCGGCATAACTCTTTGATAATCAGTAGGTTAAGTCTTAAAAAATATTTTTTTTGAGAAAGTGCTTGACAATCCCCTTATTATCTGATAAAAGTTTTATAGGTTACTTATTCTCAATATGTTGCCTACTTTGGGGGGCGTAAACTACAACACAGTTTGGTTAGTAAAATTTTAATAGGAAATTTTAAATTCTAAGAGGGAAGAATACTGTTCTTTGAAGTTGGTCACCAGGAGCGGATACAAGTATTAGTATAAACATCCTTTAGGTTATACCATTCACGGACGATCTTAGACTTGGCGTAAAGGGAGGTGATGCCTAAATTTTAGAGCCCTGGATTGTCAAAGAGGTGGATGATATAACTATAGATTGAAAATACAAGGATTAATAACCTTGTGGCATAGATAAAAATCACAAAGGAGGATTTGAATGAGTAGAAAATTTTTGGTAGCTATGGCAGTAGCGGTTTTCGCTTTTTCGGGAGCTGTTTTTGCTGCCGTAGAGAATATCAAAGTCAGCGGAGACATAAACGCTGAATATGCCAACCGAGACATAGCTTTGGGTGGAGCCGGAAATAGCATTGCTGCCGTTGAGGGAGTTACCGGTCCTTTCCTTGGCCACGACAATGAACACGATGGATTCCTCTCCCAGATCCGCTTAAGATTTGACGCTGATTTAACTGAGGGTGTATCCGCAGTTTTACAGCTCATTTCGGAAAGAGAGTGGGGCGAGGGTCAAGACGATGATATCGATGTCAATTTAGCTTATGTAGAACTAAAAGAGTTCTTCTATGAGCCGTTAACCATGGTCATCGGTAAACAGAATTTAAGGTATGGTAATGCCCTGATCGTGGGTAATCCCGATACCAACCAGGGAGGCGTTGCTTACAATCCTACTGGTTTGCCTGCTTACATGACAGATATCAGCCTGAACAAATCTTTTGATGCGGCCCGGGCTGTTTTAGACTATGCCCCGTGGACAGTGGATTTAGTGTTTGCGCAGGTAGATGAGGGTACTACATCCGACCGCCGCGACGATGAGATCCTTTTAGGTTTCAACGTAGCTTATGATTGGAGCTCTTACAACGGTGTAAGCGAACTCTACTTATTTTCCGGCGATATTACACCACAATCAGCTAACGTTGACGCCTTCGAAGAGAACGTTCACGTTGTTGGCGCCAGAACCCAGCTCGACCTTAATGACAATTTAACTCTCGGCTTAGAGGGTGCTTATCAGTTTGGTCAGCGCCGTCGAGGTGCTGGTGATCTTGAGACTATCCGCGCTTGGGCGTTCCAGTTCGGTTCCGAGTACCGCTTCTTAAATGACTACAACGCCAAAATAGGCTTGGGTTACACCTTATTAACCGGTGATGAATCCAAGAGTATTGAGAGCTGGGAAGGCTGGGACCCGATGTGGGAAGACCAGACCCCGGGAGAACTTATCAATGTGTTGGCAGAGAACACTGATATGCATATTCTTGCCATCAACGGTTCGATGATGCCCAGAGAGGATTTGACCTTAGGGTTGGTTTACTGCCACGCTTCCAGAGATAAGAAAGACCTGGATGGAGTTTACAGTCCTGTGCTTGGTCCGGCTTCTGGTTATACTTATGCAGTATCCACGAATAATCAGGACTTCGGTGACGAAATTGACGTTTACGCTGTTTATGATTACACCGAAGATGTCCAGATTAAGCTTTCTACAGCTTACTTTCTGCCTGGTAAATACTTCCGGGCCGGAAACAACAATCCCGCTCATTCAACACGCGTCGGCATCAATGTCGATTTCTAACACAGCGTAGCTGAATTAAGTAAATTAATCCCCACACCAAAATTTGGTGTGGGGATTTTCTATTGTCTTTATCCGCTGGTTTTAGTATAATATTACTATATTCAATCACGGTTAAAAAAAGGGGGGGGCGATGCGCAAGTTAATCATAGGTTTAGGAGTTTTATTGCTTTCTTTTGCCGGTTTATCTTTGGCCGCCGTGGAAGATATTAAGGTCAGCGGCGATATCCACTCCGAATATTTTACCCGGGATTTATCCTTGGGCCAGACCGATGTGGCCGATAACGATCACGACTCTTTCTTTTCCCAGACCCGTTTAAGATTTGATGCCGATTTAACTGAAGGGGCCTCGGCGACTTTGCGCCTGATCGACGAGCGCGGCTGGGGGGAAGACCCCACTAATGATGACATCGAGGTTGATTTAGCTTATATCGAATTAAAAAAATTCTTTTATGGGCCCTTAACGCTTATCGTGGGTAGACAAAACTTAAGGTACGGAAATGGCTTTATCGTCGGCGATCCCGATACCAGCCAGGGAAAGATTACCGGCAGCACTAACGCCACCGGCCTTCCGGCCATCGTCCAGGATTTAAGTTTAAGAAAATCATTTGACGCAATCCGAGCCATTTTAGACTATACCCCCTGGACTATTGATTTAGTTTACGCCCAGGTGGATGAAGCCGATACAGACGACCGCAGCGATGATGAGTTGCTGATGGGTATAAACGCCGCTTACTCCTGGACTGAATACGGGGATGTAGCCGAATTTTACTTCTTTAAAGGCGATAACACCCCCCAATCCACAGCTTCCGACGCCAACGACCGCGTTTATGTCCTCGGTTCAAGAACCCTGGTTAATTTAAGCGAAAGCTTGACCCTGGGGGCAGAGGGAGCCTGGCAATTCGGCGATTACCGGGCTTCGGCTACTGACCACGACCATATCAGCGCCTGGGCCGGACAATTTGTCTCCGAATACCGGTTTTTAAACGACTACAAGCCCAAATTAAACCTTATTTTTACTTTTGTTTCCGGGGATAGAGGAGAGACCGGCGAAAGGTATGAGGCCTGGAATCCGCTCTGGAAAAGCCAGCCTACACCGGAATTGATGAACATTCTTCTCAGTACGAGTAACCGTCAAATTATAAACCTTGATGGTTCTCTGATGCCCCGAGAGGACCTGCTTTTAGGATTTCGCTACGCCCGGGGATGGCTGGTGGAGAAGTTTACCACTACGGCCATCCAGAATGCCATCGGCCCGCTGGCCGGGAACGTCTACTATATCGAAAACAGCAAAAAACACTTAGGCGATGAGGTTGACCTCTATGCCGTCTACGATTTAAAAGAGAATGTCCAGCTTAACCTTTCCGGAGCCTGGCTTTTTCCGGGCACGGTCTTCACCGACCGCAACGATAATCATTGCTATTCGGTAAGAGCCGGCGTCACTTTAAACTTCTAACTTAACTCTCCGAGCATAGAGTGAGGTAGCTGTCCAATCTTTTTTACACTTACCCTTGACTTTTATTCCGCGAATATGCTATACTCCAACTGTAAACGTTTACATTATTGAGATGACTTCATCTTTTACACAACTTGTTTCTATCCTGAGGAGAAGACAGCTTCCTCTTGAGAATACGTAACTTTAAGATACTTAAGAGGTTAGGTCTTTTTTATGCAAAAAGTATATTCGTGGCTATACTTTTTCATTTGTCTGTTTCTACTTCTCTTTTTTCCCCTTCAAGTTCAAGCCCAAGTTCAATTAAATTTCATCCAGCCGCCCTTACCTTGTGATTTTTACGGGGTAGAGGAGTCTGCCGGGGCCTTAATCGCGGGCCAGGTGATTACCGCCCAAGATCCCCAGGGGGTGGCTATCGGGCAATTTACAGTTACCGATAACGGCCAGTACGGCTTTTTAACCTGTATCGGCGATGTTTCCGGTACCGCTCCTGATGAGGGGGCGGTGGACGGGGATATCGTCACTTTTTATATCAACGGGGTTAAGCAGCGCCAGCAGGCGGTCTGGAAGTCCG